>NZ_JBEXUG010000023.1:0-93705 GCF_040614315.1 Streptosporangium sp. NPDC006007
TGGCAGTACTGGTCCCGCCCCGGCTTTGTCAGGGCTGCTTCCCGCCCTCCCCGGCACCTCCCGGATCAGGCTGCCCTCAGCTTCAACCCCCTGCTACGACAGCGAGTTGGTGCAGGTTTCTCACCTCCACACGATCAACAAGCGCCTCACGGCGCACCCGTTCGACGACCCAGCGGTGACGGCCGAGCCTGTGGCCGGACTCGATGCCCCGGCGGGCGATGCGCGAGACGATGCCGCGGCTGCGCAGGAAGATCCGCAGGTGGGGGTAGTCGTAGCCCTTGTCCCCATGCAGCTTGGCGGGCCGGCGGCGTCGTGGCTCGCGCCGGGAGCGGATCGGCGGGATACTCCGTATCAGCGGTTGCAGGGCCAGGCTGTCGTGAGTGCCGGCCGCGCTGATCGCGATAGCGAGCGGCAGGCCGGTGCGCTCGGTGATGAGGTGGATCTTCGAGCCTTTCTTACCGCGATCGACGGGGCTGGGGCCGGTCAGGCCCCCCTTTGACCGCGCGCACGCTGACCGAGCCGATCGCGCACCGCGACCAGTCCAGCTCGCCTCGGGCGCCGAGTTCGTCCAGCAGGAGGCGGTACAGCTTGGCCCACACCCGGGAGGTGCTCCATTCGGCGAAACGGCGGTTGACCGTCTGCCAGGAGGCGCCGAAGACCGGCGGCAGCTGCCGCCAGGCGCAGCCGGTGGTGGCCACGTAGACGATGGCCGCAAGAATGACGCGGTCATTCACCCGTCGCCGCCCGCCGCCTTGCGGCCGGGCGGGCGCCGGGGGAACCACGCGCTGGAACAACTCCCACAGCTCGTCGGGCACCAGTCGTTGAAGGAACGCATCCACGAGTGATCTAACGACCGATCGCCAAATGAGTCACGGCCTAAACATCCCGACCACATCAGGCGTCCCAATCACATCAAATGTCCCAACCGCCGGGGTGTCTCCCAGGGGAACGGACGGGAAAGTGCCGCAACCGTCGACGCCCAGCAACGGCTCGCCGCCGAGGACACAGCCGAACGGCCGGCGCAGCATCCACTGGAACGGCGTGCATCTCGACGGCAATCCCAACGAGGACGGCTGCATGTTTATCACCAACGGCACCGCCACCACCGGAGTCGTCGAATCGGTTTCCTTCACCGTGATCTCCGGCCCGAGGTCGGCCGCCGCCCGCGCCAACGTCACGCACTGCGCGCCCACCGGAGCTCCCCCGTGTAATGGGATACGACTGGGGGCCGGCAGCTCGTGCCTCGCGGGAGCGATCCTCACCGGCGACGCCTCGCCGACCCCCTATCTCGTTCAGGCGGCGGTCCACTTCCGATACGTGTGTGTCACCGTGGAGGACACACCCTGCAACGAGGTGAAGGACTGGCAGGGGCCGCCTCCGACATTGGGAGCGCCGGTCGAGATCAGCGGGACGACCACTGACGTCCCTCAGATCGAGGTATACGTCGGCTCTTCCTCCTCCCCTTCCCCCTCCTCCTTGTCTTCCCCTTCCTCCTCGCCCCCGCCCTCGCCGTTGAGGGAAACATCCCCCGCCCCGTCTCCTACCACCATTCCGGAGAATCCCGGCCCGTCGACGGAGGAGCCGGAGGAGGAGTGACGAGCGAGGAACCGGCAGCGGAGGAACCGGCCCCGGCACCACAGGAACCGATCTCGACCCGGATCCAGCAGCTCACCGAGGCGATCGGCCCGACGACGCTGGCGACCGCGCTGCTGATCTACTTCGGCTATGTCGCAACGCGCGCCCGCTTCGACTACTTCGGTGTCTCCCTGGAGATGACAGGCCTGTCCAACCAGAGTCTGTTGTTGTACGGGCTTGAGGTCATCTACGTACCGGCAGCGCTGATCTTCCTGGGCGCGTTGCTGGTGGTCGGAGTCCACGTCGCCATGACGTGGCAGCTCGCCCGCCACCCGGACGACATCGCCAACACCTTTCTCGTGGCCGGGATCGAGCTCGTCGGCCTGCTCCTGATCGGCCGCGCACTGATCGGCGTGTTCGTCGAGGGCGCCGCCACAAGTGTGGTCATCGGCGTCACCCCGCTGTCACTGGCGTTCGGCCCGGCCACCGTGGTCTACGGCGTCTGGGCCTACGGAAAGAACCGCGATCGCCCGCTGGTGCCGCAACGTCTCGCCAGAAACAGTGTGATCTGCGCCATCGGCCTGGCCGTCGCAGGTCTGTTCTGGGCCTCAACCCAGGTCGCCTGGGCCTACGGCACCGGCAGAGGAGAGGAGGACGCCCACGACCTCGCCAAGCGCCCCGAAATCATCATCGACACCAAGGAGCCGCTGTCGGGGCTCCCGTCCGGCGTCACCCAGAGCGCTCTCAGGATCACCGGCAAGAATCCCGCCTTCGCCTACCGGTACCGAGGCTTCCGTCTGCTCCTGGCCTCCGACGGCCGTCTCTTCCTGGTCAGCGGGACCTGGACCCTCGGCCGTGACCAGACGATCGTCGTTCCCTACGACGACAAAACCCGGATCCAGCTTGTCTCCCAGCCGTGACGTCCTGGGCGAGACCCGCCGCAAAAATCCTCGCAGCACGGCCTTGCAAGCTCACGGCTGTTGTCCTTTCCTCCCACAGTCCCGCTGACAGAGTTGGCCACGTCAGGAGAGACCGGGCCCAGGTCGGCGGCGTGGTGGGCGGTCACGTGGTCGAACAGCGGGGTGAGCCGTCCCGCGCTCTGCCCGCTCCAGCCAGGCGATGCGTGAACCTATCGCGGAAACGCCTATCAGGCCCACTCTCCGAACTCTACGCTTACTGGCGAACACTCCGCGTCAGGAGCCCGGCGAGGGAGAGAAGACACATGGGAGAGCACCAAGGGAAGCCCGGCGAAAAAGAAGAGGACTTCGTGCCGCCACCGCAGACGAAGGAGAAGTCCGACGGCCGTCCCGACGACGGCAGGCATGCGAAGCCCAGCGCGAAGTGACCACCGGCGTGGGGCCGGGACGGCGGCGTCTGCGTGAGCACCTGCTGGCCTCCGGCGCGATGTCCCCGGACTGGGCACCCGCCTACGACGCCGTCCCCCGCGAGTTGTTCCTGCCCGAGGTGATGTGGCCCTCCGTCGAGGGACGGCGCATCGTGGTCTCCAAGGCCGACGACCCCGCCGAATGGCTGCGGTGGGCTGACGCGGATGTGCCCATCACCACGCAGTGGGACGACGGCCGTCACGACGGCCCCGAGCGCGGCGAGCTGGCGACCAGCTCCAGTTCGATGCCCGGTGTGGTGTTCGACATGCTCCGGGAGCTGTCGGTGTTCGACGGGGCGAGGGTGCTGGAGGTCGGTACGGGAACCGGTTGGTGCGCGGCCCTGTTGTCGGCCCGGCTGGGTGAGGACAACGTGGCGTCGATCGAGATCGACGAGGCGGTGGCCAAGACGGCGCGTACGGCGCTGGCCGCCGCCGGGTGGCATCCGCGGCTCGTCGTCGGTGACGGCCTGCTCGGCTGGCCGGAGCGGGCGCCGTACGACCGGATCCTCGTGACGGCGGGGGTGCGGGAGGTTCCGCGGTCCTGGATCGAGCAGACCCGGCCCGGCGGCGTGCTGGTAATGCCATGGGGGCCGGCCTTCACCGATCAGAACGCCCTCGTGCGGCTGGCCGTCGACGTCGACGGCGCCGCCGGCGGGCGTTTCGTCGGCCCCACCCGGTTCATGCACGTGCGTTCCCAGCGCGGCGAATGGCCCCGGCATCGGGACTACCTGCCCAACGGCTGGCCCGCCGACACCCGCGAGTCCACCACCTCGCTCACCGCGACCGACGTCCTGTCCGACGATTCCTACGCCGCGGTGGACTTCGTGCTCGGCCTGCTGATGCCCGAGTGCGTCTACACCCACGGGCGCTCTCCGCGCGGCACCATGACGGTATGGCTGTACGGCCTGGGTGACCTGTCGTGGGCGGCGGTGTACTTCAACGAGGACGACCCCTCGGCCTCGCGCGTCTCCCAGGGGGGACCGCGCAGCCTGTGGGGCGAGGCCGAGGCCGCTCACCGGTGGTGGAGCGCGCGGGGGCGGCCGGGACACGAGGAGTTCGGCCTCACCGTCACCGCCGACGGGCGACAGCGTGTGTGGCTGGGCGATCCGTCCGCCCTGATTCCGCAGGCTGAGGCATTGACTGGTACGGCAGCCGCCATTCGTTAGTTGAGCTGGGTATACGCGGTTACGAGACCACCAGCGGAATGATCGCCGCCCGGGTGCTCGATTCTCAGCAAGCGAGGCGGCTAGCGGGTGCGGTGCTCCACCCAGGCACGGCCGGCGTCGGCCGCGCGAGCACGTGACGCCCGGATGCGCTGAGGGCCGTTGCGGGCGACGAACTCCCGGAACAGGCTCCACACGGCCGCAAGACCGGTCACCGCGGTTTCCGGGGCGACTTTCCACACCGGGAGCCTCGCCGCTAGCGCCTCGGCCTCCGCCGGAGTGTGCCCGGCGGCGATGAGGCGGGGGATCAGCAGCGCGACCTCCGCCCATGCCGGTCCCTGGCAGGCCAGGCCCCAGTCGATAACGTGAAGGTGGTCCGTCCCGGCCAGGAGGTTGCCCTCGTGCAGGTCAGCGTGGAGCAGGGAGGTCCCGGTGAGCGCGTCCACCTCCAAGCCCCGGCGGGCGCTGCGGTACTGAGTCAGGCTCTCCAGGTCGGGCGGAGGGGCGGCGAGCAGCGCGTCGGCGCGGCGGACGAGAAAGGCCACGTTGTCGGCGAGGGGCGGCACATCGGCGCCCGGGTTGGGGGTGAGCCTCTCCCCCAGGAGCGCGACGACGTCAAGAAGAGCGACCACGTCAGGGGAGGGCGGCCCCAGATCGGCGGCGTGATGTGCGGTCACGTGGTCGAACAGCAGGGTGAGCCATCCCGCGTTCTGCCCGCTCCAGCACAGACGGGGCGTGGGCACCTCGGCGGGCAGTACGGCGTTGACGTGCCGTTCGCGCTGGTAGAGCACGGCCGAGGGGGAGTCGGCGGGCAGTGCCTTGAGGAAGAGGGGGCCTCGTTCGGTGTCCAGCCGTACGGCGATGCCTGCGGTCAACCCTGCGGGCACGGCGGTGACCTCACGGATGAAACCGCAGAAGTTCTCCACCTGAGCACGCACAGCGGCAGGAAGGTCGGTCCATTGGTGTTCGGTCACCCCAAGCACAGTACGCCGTCCGCAGGGCCGGGATCGACTAGTTACTGTCAGTGCACCCTTGGTGGCACTGGGAACACGGATCGGGTTTACACTTGCCCTCGCAGTTCGCCTTCACGGACCATAAATCATTGATCACTGGCAAACCCAGATCACGCATGACCGTGACAGTGGCGGAGGCGGTTGATCCGCTGCTGGGCCGATCGGGAGTGTCATCAGGAACATGATGGATGAATTGTCCCGCGACTCGGTGGCAAAAATCGGCATACTCACGGGTGTAAAGGACGAAGGCGTGCCAACCAAGGTCCACCAACTCAGAAGGAGCGAGCCGGACTGTCGGATGGGCGGCACATGCTGCCAGAAAGGCCAGTGTCTGTTCCATGATGGGCTCAGCGATGTCGGCGTGCTCCGGATGCTCAGCGGCGATGCGCTTGGTGAGCCGGGTAAACAGCTCAGGCGTGATCAATGTCCGGGGAGTAGCCGCAGAATCATTGGCAAGGCCGACCAAGCCCTTGCCGTACAGGTCGATCATGGGGTTTCCTCTCCGATCGCGTGCAGGACTAGCGACACACTCATTGCACATCGCCCGCCAATAGCGGTCAATAACAGTTTTCATCCGGCTCCACCGAAACTGACACCCAGCGCCATTCCTCTAGGTCAGCATGGTAAGGGACACCTTCCGGAACGGCCATCCTTGCCGGGGGATGAAAATTCTGTGGCCACTTCGGGACACAAATGAGCCCTGCGCACTTAATCTGAAGACGTTCCAGTTCTTCAGCGAAAGGGCAGGGCCATGTCTGACCGTAACATGACGGCCGAGCTTTCGGGGCTACTCAAATCCATTCGTAAGCGACGTGGTCTCACTCAAACCGAACTTGCCGAAAAGTCCGGTGTGTCGGCGAGTTGGATCAGTCAACTGGAGCGGGGAGCCGTCGAGGACACCCGACTGGAGACCGTCCACCGGCTCGCGAAGGCCTTGCGCGTGCCGACTTCGACCCTGCTCCCGGCAGGTGACGGTGCTCCCGCCCACACCTCCGACGTCGAACAGTGGACTCCCGTCCGACGTGCGCTGGAAGGCCAGTACGACGGGGCCGAACCCGAGGAGACCCCCACCCTGGAAGGGCTCACCGAGATCCTCACCGGCACCGCCGCGCCTGCGTTCGCAGCCACCCGTTACTCCACACTGCAAGCGATCTTCCCTCCCATGCTGCGCGACCTGGACCGGCTCGTGAACCTGTCGGAGGGGCAGGCCAAGGCCGACGCGCGCAAGCTCCGCTCGCAGGTGCTGCAGATCGCCGCCTGGCTCATGTCACACACCTGGCAGCACGAGGTGGCCGAGCAGGCCGTCGCCCTGGCCCTGGACGACGCCCCCGACGAGGAAACCGCCACGGCGGCGATCGACCTGAAGTGCTGGGGCCTGATCCGGCAGGGGCGGTTCGCGGAGACCCGGGATCTCGCCATTCGCTGGGCCGACGACATCGAGCCGCGCATGACCAAGGCCAGCCGCGGCGACCTGTGCGGCTGGGGCCGGATAATGCTCCGGATGTCGGTGGCCGCCTCCCGCGACAACCGGCCGGGCGAGGCGGAGAACGCCCTGCGGTTCGCGCAGATGGCCGCGGCCGGGGTCGGCCCCGACTACATCCGGGACGCCGGCAACTCGACCGTGTTCGGGCCGATGACGGTGGCCATGATCCGTTCGGAGAACGCCCTTATCCAGGACCGGCCCGAGGTGACCCTCAAAATCGGCGCGCGCATCGACCGCTCCAGGTTTCCGAGCACGCGAGTCTGGGCGCGCCACCGGCTCGATGTCGCCTCCGCATATGTCAGGACCGGTAACACCACGGAGGGGATGGAGATTCTGCAGGATATTCGCCGACGCACCCCGGAATGGATCACGACACAACGGTACGCACGCGACATTCTCGGAAAAGTCATTGAACGGCGCCGCACCCTCACTCCCGAGATTCGCGAACTCGCCGACGCGATCCGGCTGCCGTATTGACCGGAGAGAACCCGCCGTCACTGACAGTTAACCATCCAGTCTAAATAAACTGTGAGTGACTTACGGTGACGAGGGTTATACAGTTTTCCTGTGTCCCTCTTCCATTCAACGGCCACACAATTCGCGGCGGCTATGAAAACGCGCGAAAACAGGACCGGCGAAACTCTCATTCCGACCTTCGCCGGCCCGGTCACCCGCGAGGCCTACCATGCCTGACGCCGCCGCGACCACAGCCGTGTCGGGCGGCCGACGCCGGAAGTTCGTCTTCGGCCCCCGGCACAGGAGCGCCGTCGTCATGGCCGCCCAACTCCAGGACGCGCTGCTCGCACACGAGGTGAGGGCCGACGCCCACGTGCTCGCCTCCGGGCGCATCGCGCTCTCGGTCGCCCCCGGCCTGCTCGTCCGCACCGACGGCGAACACATCTGGTGGACGATTCAGGGGCCGGGCCGTCGCACCAGACCCCGGCTGGCCATGTACCGCACGCCGGTCCTGGCCGCCGAGCACCTCGCCAAGCACCTCATCCAGCAGCCGCCGGGTGCCCCGGAGCATCGCGATGCGCTCCCCCAATGACCTGATGGCCGACCCCACCGCCGAACGGATCCAGCCCCCGGCCAAGGGTGACCGACCGGTGGTGTGGCGGCTGTACGGCCACCACCCCGTCGCCTTCTCCTCCCGCTCCCCCGGCGGTCCGGCGATCGGGCCCGCGCCCTCGATCACCTGGCGGCGCGCCTCCACACCCAGGCCACCGGCCTCCGTACCCCGGCCATAGACCAGCGGCGGGCCCCATCCACCGCAGTGACCCCCTGCCCGCTTCCCCGGCACGAGGCAAAGGGGCCACGGCGGAGGCCCGCCGCTCCCAGTGGCCCCGGGAACACCCCCACTCCCCCCGCCCAGCCGCCAAAAGGAGGGGAGCCGGACGGGCGCTCCCGGGGCCACACCCCTACCCACCGGCAACGGAACCGACCACCCCCGCAACCCCACCCCAGCCCCATACCCCAGCCCCGGCCCCCAGCCCCGCCTTCAGCCCACCGGCCACGAAACACCATCCCGCCCCCCGCATCGCATCGGCAAAGGAGCCCACCGTGATCCTCTTCCCGCTCCCCCCGACAGCCCCACCGGACGCGGCCCTCCACCGGCCGCGCACCGCCGCCGTCGCCGCCGCCGGCCGCCTGCAACAGGCCCTGCACCACCACGGCGTCCACACCTCCACCGCCTACGACGACGGACTACCCCGCCTGCACATCAAAAACGACCTCACCATCTGGACCGACCCCACCGGCCACACCTTCTTCTGGTCCGCCCACCCCGGCCAACGCGCCGAACACGCCCCCGCCACCCAGATCGACCACATCGCCGCCCACATCGCCGCCCACATCGCCAACCACCTCACCACAACCGGCACCCCGGCCAAACCAGAGGCGGCGGAGGCGGAGGCGGACCCAGCAAAGGCCGCGGAAACGGCGAACCCGGCGGAAACGGCGAACTGAGACCGGCGCGGCGGCCGGACAGGAAGGCAAGCCCAGTGGGGGGCCGCCTCCCACCACCGCCGCCGCGCCCCCTTTCCGCGCCTCCCAGGGACACCGAAAGGACGGGACACGCGGAAAGACAGGTGCGGGCCGGTCCCAGGGGTGGCACTCAACCGGCCCGCACCACCCTCTCGCAACTCCACCAGGCCAGCCCCACCACACCCACCGGAGAGGCCATGCCCGCCCCCGACACCCCCGACCTTGGCCCCACCCCCAGCCCCGGCTTCGACCCCGGTCCAGGCCCCGGCCCCGGCCCCGGCTTCGACCCGAGCCTTGATCCCGCCCCCGGCCCCGGCTCCCGTCCGGGCCCTGATCTCACCCACGGCCCCGGCTCGGCCGACACCGCCCGCGACCTGGAGGCCCGCAACCCCGGCTGGGCCATCCTCTGGCGCCCCTGGGCCCGCCGCTACTGGGCCTTCCCCTGCTGGATCACCACCCACCCCGAACCCATCGAAACCCGAAACCCCCACGACCTCATCAACCTCATCCAGCAAACCGAACTCCACCACCCACCACCCGGCGGCCCCCGCCACCCACCCCCCTACCAGCACAACCCGCGACCGACCGCGTGAAGCGGGAAAACGGAGCGGGGAGAGGGCGTCCAGGCAACCAGGCCCGCCGCTGTCAGCTCCAGGGGTCGCAGGCGGGATGGTGGACGATGTGGTCAGACGCGGTCAGGCCCGGCCGGTCTTCGACAGGGTCGCGTAGACGATGATGTTGTCGGTGTAGTGATGGGTCTCACGGTTGTAGACGCCGCCGCAGGTGATCAGCCGCAGGGTCGCCTCACCCGTGTTCCCGTAGACCCGCCTCGACGGGAACGTCTTCTTACTGACCTGTTCCACCCCGTCCACCGTGAACTCCGCGACGGTCCCGTCCGACCGGAACACCCTGATCTTGTCTCCGCGCCGGATCTCCTTGAGGCGGCTGAAGACTGCGGCTCCGGCGCGGGTGTTCACGTGCCCCAGCAGCACCGAGGGGCCCTGCTGGCCGGGGATCGGGCCGAGTTTGTACCAGCCGGCCTGGTTCGGCTTGCTCAGCGGCGGGGTCTCGATCTCCTTCTTGGCGTCCACGCCGAGCGGCATCAGCGGAGCCAGGACACCGATCTTCGGGATGGCCAGCCGGGTCGGCTGTACGCCCTCGCCCTTGAGCGGCGCCGGTGGTTTGACGACGGGCAGCGGCGGGGGCGCGGTGGGGGCCGCGGCCGTCAACGGCACGTCCAGCCCGCCCGGCCCCACACTCGACGGCAAGGTCGTCGCGGGCTCCGGCCGCTGCTCCGGCCGCTCCGGGGCCGTCTGCTCCCCCGGCTCCGGAACATTCTCCAGGAACAGGGTGTTCGCCGCCTGCGGCACGGGAGGTCCGTACGACTCGTCCTCGGCCGCCGGCGACAGGTAGGTGAGCAGCCCCGCCATGATCGCGGCCACTCCGCCGAGCGAGCCGACCACGAGCAGGGTGGGGAGCAGGATGCTTCCCCTGCTCCTGGCCGCCCGGCTGTCGCCGTAATAAGCGTCCGGATCGTCCTGCGAAGGCCCTGGATACATCCCGGCCCCTCCTTACCTATCTTCGACCACGCACGTGCGCCGCCCGGCGCCTCTTCAGGGCCACTCCACCGAACACGCTGCCGAGAAGCATGGCAGTTCCCCCGCTGATCAACCCCATCCCTGAGGGACGGCCCTCATCGGGGGCCTCACCGGTATGGGCGCCTCCCGTGGGCGTCACGAACACCTGGGGAGCGGTCGGGGTGGGCCGGGTGGGGGTCACGGTCGCCGTCACGGTCAGCGTGGGCTTGGGGGTGGCGGTGGAGGCCGGCGGGGTGGTCGTGTAGGTGACCCCGGGGGTAGGCGTCTTGGTGACCGTGACCGTCGGAGTCGGAGTGGGAGACGGACTGACGGGCGTCCTGTCCACCTTTACCTTCAGCGTTCGAATCACAGTCTCGCTCGCCGGCTTGCAGACCACTCGGTAGGGGGACGGCTCATCGGCCGCAACGGTGGAAGAGTAGACCTTGAACGCGTCTACACGCATCGCGTTGTCGGACGCATTTTTCAACGTCAGAATGTGCTTCCCGTACGGGAGATTGGTTTTCGACCAGAGCGACTGCTTTACATACACGGTGTCACCGGTAATGGGCTGGCCATTATAAATCGAGGCGTTGACGGTGTCGGTGATGACCGGAGGCTTCGGCTCGGCCTGCGTTTCCAAGGAAACGTCTACGGCCCCCACGCCCTTGGCTCGCTCACCGAAATACTCTATGCCCGTTCCGATGAACTCGACTGTGGCGGTCGCACCCCTGGTCTTGGTCTCATGAATATCGTTACCGTAAGCCCTGTCATCAGGCTCTCTGTCCTGGCCTCGCGCTTCCTGGGTCCATCCTCCCCCCGGAGACGGCCCAAACCGAACGACATGAGGATCGTCCGAGCTCGGCCCGCCGGGGTCGCTGTCGTTGATCAAACGTTCGGCAGGGGCGAAGTCGACAGAAATATCTCCCGGAATGATGTCGGCGGTTCCGCCTTTCGGAGCCGTCACCTGGCCGGAAAGATCTTGTGGGATCTCAATTTGATCGTCGGCCTTAATCACAGAAAGATCTCTACGCCCCAGCGATGGGAGGGTGAGATAGGTCCGGCTGTTTTCTTCCCAGAGTCCAGTGATCTTAGAAGTCGCCGTGGCGAGGAAGTGCCCCCCCTTGGGAAAATCTCCGGGGGATGCCAGCTTGAAAGACCCCAGCTTCCACTTAACAACCAGTGGCCGATCCACATAAACCGGGCCGGGGACCGCGACCGTCACGGAAACCCGGCCGACTGGACCCTCGCCTTTGTGGCAGTCATAGAGATACGGCTCGTAGTCATCCGCGGCACTTGGGGGTGGAGAGGCTACGAGCAGCGCTCCCCAGATGAGACCGAGGGTCGAAACGACAAGAGATCTACGGAGCCCTGTTCCCCTGCGAAACATCGCGCACTCCGATCGTCGGCACCTGGTTACAAAGTGGTCATCTGATCACAAACTAGGCCCGGATCGTACTGCCCTCGGATGTCCCCTCGCAGGGGGATGACAAGACCCCCAGGAGACTGTGGCAAACCTGTGATCTGTCCGGGTTGCGAACGAAAACGGTACACAACCCTCACCAACTGGGCATATTCAAAGGCGCACCCGCCTGTACCTGAAAGTAACAGAATTGTATTCTGTTACTACAGGCTCCTGAGGAGGCAGTCAATGGAACGAGACATTTTCCAGGAGGAGCACCTGCTCTTCCGTGAGACCGTGCGCGAGTTCCTGGCCCGCGAGGTGGTGCCTCACCACGCCCAGTGGGAGAAGGACGGCATCGTCCCACGCGAGGTGTGGAAGAAGGCCGGAAAGATCGGGATGTTCGGTTTCGGGGTGCCGGAGGAGTACGGCGGGGCGGGGGTCAAGGACTTCCGCTACAACGCTGTGATCGTGGAGGAGATCATGGCGATCGGGGCGACCGGCCTGGGTTACTCCCTGCACAACGACGTGATGGCCCCCTACTTCGTCGATCTCACCAACGACGAGCAGAAGGCCCGCTGGCTGCCCGGGTTCGTGAGCGGTGAGCTGATCACGGCCGTCGCGATGACCGAGCCCGGGGCGGGCAGCGACCTTCAGGGCATCCGGACCACCGCGGTGCGCGAGGGGGACGACTACCTCCTCAACGGCCAGAAGACCTTCATCACCAACGGCATCAACTCCGACCTGGTCGTCGCGGTCGCCAAGACCGACCCGGAGGCGGGCGCCCGGGGCATCTCGCTGTTCGTGGTCGAGCGGGGCATGGAGGGCTTCGTCCGGGGTCGCAACCTCGACAAGATCGGCATGCACGCCCAGGACACCGCGGAGCTGTTCTTCGAGAACGTCCGGGTGCCCAGGGCCAACCTGCTGGGCGAGAAGGAGGGCCGGGGCTTCTTCCAGCTCATGGCCAACCTGCCGCAGGAGCGCCTGTCGATCGCCGTGATGGCCGTGGCCGCCGCCGAGACCGTCCTGCGGCAGACCATCGAATACTGCAGGACCCGGAGGGCGTTCGGCCGCGCCATCGGCGGCTTCCAGAACACCCGGTTCGTGCTCGCCGAGCTGGACACCGAGGTCGAGATCGCCCGGCACTACGTGGACAGGTGCGTCCTGGCGCTCAACGCCGGCCGGTTGAACGCCGTGGACGCCGCCAAGGCGAAGTGGTGGACCACCGAGCTACAGCACAAGGTGATCGACCGCTGCCTCCAGCTGCACGGCGGCTACGGCTACATGACGGAGTACCCGGTGGCCAGAGCCTGGATGGACAGCCGCGTTCAGACGATCTACGGCGGCACGACCGAGATCATGAAAGAGATCATCGGCCGCTCGTTCGACTTCTGAACCCAACTTCTGAACCCGATTTCCGCACCGTGCCCTCCGAGAGGATCGGGGTTCCGGCGCCCCTCAGGGGAAGGCCCCTCGGCCGTCCCTTCGGAGAGATCGGGATCCGGACACCCCTCCAGGCTCCGGACAGATCGGGACCTCGGAGGTCAATCCTTGACGATCTCCTCGATCCGCACGGCCATACCGTCCGAGACCATTACCTTGGCGTAGAACGAGACGCCCGCCTTGAGGGCCTTCGCCAGTTGCCTCGATGAGCACCGGTGCGGGATCGCCCCCTCGGCGCAGACGCTCCCCTGCGTGTCGAGCACCACCGTGTCGCCGGTGAGCAGCGCCTCCTTCACGCCCCGGCCGGTGTCCACCACGATCGACCCGGTGCCCAGCAGACTGAGCTGCCCGGTCTCCTCGGCGTCGATCTCTCTGATCCCGGAGACGTTCCCCTCGCCGAGCGGCGTCTCCCGCGAGGGCGTCGCGGTCCCGCCCGGGGTCGTGATCCCGCCCGGTGTCACGGCGTCCGGGGTCACAGCCTCACCGGGGGACGCGGCACCCGGAGACGTCACGGAGGCGGAGGCCGCCGGTGAACCGGAGGCCTCGACAGGCGAACCGTCCCCGCCCGAACAGGCGGACAGCCCCGCGGCCAGCACGGCCCCCAGCAGGACCGGCAGCACACGTGTCATCTTCGCTCTGGTCACGTGGGCAACCATGCCACGGGGCCCCGTGCCGTGGTTAATCCGTGCCCGGCCGTCATCCGATCGTCGTCGCGGTTAATCATCACAAGATCCTCACCGCCGGCGCATACTGGTCAGCGTAGGCTTCCCAGAGGCGGTGTTGATGGACAGCGGACTGATCTTGCTGATCTTCCTGGCGTTCCTGTTCGCCTGGGGGCTCAACCGGCTACGGCGGGCCGTACGGCTCGGCCCGATCGCCTACGCGGGCATCATGGTGGTGTTCATCCTGGTGATGCTCGCCCTGTGGGGACAGACGTTCCGCTAGGGGACGGCCTGTCCTCACGTCCAGGAGGGCTCAGCGGGTCTTGGTGGGGATCTCGAACCAGACGGCCTTGCCCTCCTTGGTGGGGCGTGAGCCCCAGCGCTTGGCGAGCTGGTCGACGAGGTAGAGCCCTCGGCCACCCTCGTCGTTCTCTCCGGCGCTGCGGATGCGGGGCAGGCGCAGGTCCTGGTCGAAGACCTCGACCCAGACCGACTCGCCGCCCCGGCGGAGGCGGAGCGTGAACTCCTTCTCGTTGACGATCTCCTCGTCGAGGCTGTCGAAGCCGGAGACGTCCCAGGACTCCTCGAACGGGATCGGCGCGGCGGCGCCCACCACGAGCCCTCGTCGCGGGACACTGGAGTTGGCGGCGTGCAGCACGACGTTGGTGACCACCTCCGAGACCAGCAGGCAGGCCAGCTCGGCCGGCTCCTCGGGGACGTTCCACCCGGTGAACGCCTCCGCCGCCATCCGGCGGGCCTCGCCGACCATGATCGGCTGGGCCGGGAAGGTGCGCTCCTCCACGTCGAGGTCGTCGCGGGCGGACCTGACCACCAGGATCGCCATGTCGTCGTCGATGTCGCCGGGCACCGCGTCCGTCGCGGCCTGGGCGATGTGCTCCGCCGGGGCGTCGCAGGTGTCGGCGAGTCTCTCGCAGAGGATGTCGAGGTTCTCCTCGGCGCTGAGCGGCCGGCCGTCGGCGTCGCGGCTGGGACGGCGGTCCACCAGGCCGTCGGTGTAGAGCAGCAGCGCGGCCCCGGGGGGCAGCATCCGCGTCTCCTCCTTGTAGACCAGGTCGGCGTGGAGGCCGGTGGCGCGGACGCCGAGCGGCTGGCCGACCTCCTCGATGTGCAGCTCGGTGCAGGTGCCGTCGACGAGGAGCAGCGGCGGGGAGTGCCCGGCGTTGGCGAACGACAGCTGCCGCGACCAGGCGTCGTAGACGAGGTACTGGCAGGTGACGATGGGCGGGACGCTGACGTCGACGCCGCTGTCGTCCCTCTCGGGGATGGCGACGATGTTCGTCCACTCGTCGAGCTTGGCGAGGATCTCCGCGGGGGGCTTGTCATCCTGGGCGAAGGCGCGCAGCGCGGCCCGGAGCTGGCCCATGACGGCGGCGGCCTTGGGGCCTCGGCCCTCGACGTCGCCGATGACGATGCCGACCCGGCCCGCCGACAGCGGGATGACGTCGTACCAGTCGCCGCCGACCTGGGTCTGAATGCCCTGGCCGTGCGAGGCGAGCGGGGCCGCCGGGCAGTAGCGGACCGCGATCTCCAGCCCGTCGAGCTCGGGCAGCTCGGCGGGCAGCAGGTGCTTTTGGAAGGACTCCGCGGTGTGCCGCTCCTCCTCGAACAGCAGCGCGTTGTCCACGGCCAGCGCGACCCGGGTGGCGATGGTCCCGACGAAGTCACGGTCGAAGGCGTCGTAGTGGGGGCTGCGCCGGTCGGTCAGGTTGGACAGGCCGAGGTACATCAGCCCGAGGACCTCACCGCGCACGCAGAGCGGCGCCACGATGGCCGAGGTCATCCCGACCTCGGCCGCGAGGCGGGACTTGGCCGGGCCCGTGCTGGGGTAGTTGGTCTGGGAGAAGTCCTCGACCAGGACGGTCTCCTGACGGCGCAGCGCGATGTCGGCGTAGTGCCCCGCCGGGTAGTTGACCTCGGCGCCGAGCGGTGCCCAGGTGTCGGGCGGCGGCTTCCAGCCCGGCACGTGGGTGGAGACCCTGCGGGTCATCCGGTCGCCCTGCATCAGCTCGATGAAGCAGTGATCGGCGAACTGCGGGACGAGCATCTCGGCGACGCGCTTGAGGGTCTCCTCGACGTACAGCGAGCCGGCCAGCCGCTCACCGATCCGCTCCAGCAGGCCGAACCGGTCCTTCTCCCGCTCGTTGCTGCGCATCGCCTCGCGGGCGGTGATGACGATCCCCGTCACCGATCCGGACGGGTGCCGCAAAGGCACCGCCTGGGCTCGGACGTAGATGATCGTCCCGTCACCGCGCCTGACGTCGAAGGTGCCCTCCCAGACGCCGCCCTTGAGCACGTGCTTGGCGAGCTCCACGGCGAGCGGGTGATCCTTCTCCATGATGCCCAGGGAGCGCGACCGGTCGCGGCTCGAAGTGCCGGGGTGGCCGAACAGCCTCTCGGCGAACGGATTCCAGTACACGACGTTGCTGAAGCGGTCGGTGACGACCACCGCCATCTCGGCATGGTCAAGGACGGATCCGGCCGAAAGGTGGTCGGCGGCATCCTGTGACAGATCCCCCCACCGTTTCATCCGGTGACCACTCCTCGGGGAAGGCTGTGCGCAAAGCGAACCACGGTGGCTCCTGCTGCGGTCTCGGCAGGGGAGTAAGGGGTCTCCCGAGGGGAATTCAACCAACCAGAGGGGCAGTGGTCAGCGTGTGGAGACGAAAACGTGCGCGGCGATGTCTCGCGGAAGATCCGCCAGAGTATTCTCCGCCTCGTCGTCACCTGTCACCCGCACACCGTCGTCGCTCGCCGCGAGCGTTACCTCGCGTCCGGGTTGTATCCCAACTTGCTTGAGTTTAAGCATCACAGCCGGATCGCTTTGCACTTGTTCGCTAATTCGACGGACGACAACGGGTATATCTCTGGGTCCGGCCATCGCCGCCATGGACGGCAGGGACTGCCACTCCACCCTCGGAGCGTCCATCACACCGAGCTCCTCAAGGCCGGGGATGGGGTTGCCGTGCGGGTCCTCGGTCGGGTTGTTCAGCAGGCTGACCAGCCTCGCCTCCACCGATTCGGACATCACGTGCTCCCAGCGGCACGCCTCGATGTGCACCTCCTCCCAGGGCAGCCCGATCACCTGGGTGAGCAGGCACTCGGCGAGGCGGTGCTTACGCATGACGCGGGTCGCGAGCGTGCGCCCCAGCTCGGTCATGGTCAGGTGACGGTCACCTTCGACCCTGACCAGTCCGTCGCGCTCCATACGGGCCACCGTCTGGCTGACGGTGGGGCCGCTCTGCTGAAGCCGCTCGGCGATTCGCGCGCGCAGAGGGACGATTCCCTCCTCCTCCAGCTCGAAGATCGTGCGAAGGTACATCTCCGTGGTGTCGATCAGTCCGTGTGCGGTCAAGGCTCCTCCCGCCCTACTCGTTTCCGGGCCCGTCGCGGCGTCCTCCCCCGGGGACCGCGCGGGACCGAAAAGTCTCAGACCACGACCCTATTGCGAGATCCGCCCACGATGGTCATGGACGCCAACACCCGGACGCCTCGAATCCTTCCCGGCCTGGTCAAACACTCCGCGCCACGGGCCGGTAACTCCTGAAGGCCGGTACGGCCAGCCCGACGGCGAGCACGACGACCGCGCACGCGATCCCGCCGCCCACCCACGCCCCGGTGGCCCCGAACCACACCGCGCTCGCCCCGGCCCGCAGATCCCCCAGCCGGGGGCCGCCGGCGACCACGACCGTGAACACGCCCTGCATCCGCCCGCGCATGTCGTCGGGGGCGTGGGTCTGCAGGATCGTCTGCCGCCATACGGCGGAGACCAGGTCGGCGGCGCCGCCGAGCGCCAGCAACGCGACCATCAGCCACAGCTCGCCCACCAGCCCGGCCACGGCGACGCTGAGCCCCCAGGCGGCGATGACGAACGTCAGGGCCATGCCCTGACGCCGCACCCGCCCCACCCAGCCCGACAGCAGGCCGCCGGCCACCGAGCCGATCGAGATGCTCGCCGACAGCCAGCCGAACGCGATCGGCGAGCCGCCGAACCGCTCGGCGACGATCTCCGGGAAGAGCGCCCTGGGCAGCGCGAACGCCATGGCGATGATGTCCACCACGAACGACATCATCACCACCGGGTGCCCGGAGATGTAGCGCAGGCCGTCCACGACGGAGCGGAGGCCGGGGCGGGTCACCTCGCCGACCGGTTCGAGCGCGGGCAGCCGTACCGCGGCGTAGAAGCCGACGCCGAACAGCAGCGCATCGATCAGGTAGGCGGTGGCGACGCCGCCCTGGGCGAGTACCACCCCGGCGACCAGCGGGCCGACCACGGTGCCGAGGTTGCCCACCAGGAAGTTGAGGGTGTTGGCCGCCGGGACCAGTTCGACCGGGACCAGCCGGGGGACGATCGCCCCTCTGGTCGGCCCTGTGAGGGCGAATCCGGTGGCGTGCACGGCCACGGTGGCCAGCAGCAGCCCGACGTGGGCCACCCCCAGGGCGGCCTGGAGCAGCAGGCCGAGTGTCGCGGTCCAGGCGATCAGCGAGCCGATCAGGAGCAGCCTGCGCCGGTCCACCGCGTCGGCGACCGCCCCGCCCCAGAGCCCGAAGACCACCAGGGGGATCAGGTTGGCCGGGCCGAGCATGCCGACCCAGAACGACGACCCGGTGATGGCGTAGATCTGGGCGCTGACCGCCACCGAGGTGAGCTGGAAGCCGATGAACGACACGCCCTGGCCCATCCAGAGCCGCCGGTAGGCCGGGATCGCCAGTGGACGGGTGTCCACCGCCAATCGCCGTACGAAGTTCCCGAATGCCACGCCGCCCCCTCAGTCCCGCCGGACATATGGGGATATATCACTAAGGGCCGGGTAGGACGATCAGGGGGCCAGGCGTTCCACCATCCAGGAGGCACCGGAACGGCGATAACGGAGGCGGTCGTGCATGCGGTCAAGCTGCCCCTGCCAGAACTCCACCTCCAGCGGAACGACCCGGAAGCCACCCCAGAAGTCCGGCACCGGCGGATCCTCCGGCCAGCGGGCGGCCAGCTCCGCGTAACGGTCGTCCAGCTCCTGCCTGGAGTGCACGGCGGCGGACTGCCGCGACGCCCAGGCCCCGATGCGGGAGCCGTACGGGCGGGATCTGAAGTAGGCGGCCGACTCCGCGCGAGACAGCCGGGTCACCGAGCCCTCCACCCGCACCTGGCGGCGGATGGGGTGCCAGGGGAAGAGCAGGCCGGCCCGGGGGTTCTCCGCCAGGTCACGGCCCTTGCGCGACTCGTAGTTGGTGTAGAAGACGAACCCCTCCTCGTCATAGCCCTTGAGCAGCACGGTCCTGGCCGTCGGCAGCCCGCCGGCCGAGCTGGTCGCGACCACCATCGCGTTCGGCTCGGGAAGCCCGGCGGCCACGGCGTCGTCGAACCATCGGGCGAACTGGGTCACGGGGTCGGGGGCGAGGTCCTCCTCCAGCAGAGGCAGACCTTCGTAGGTACGGCGAAGCCCGGCCAACGAGGGCGGGCGCGATGTGGCATCCACAGGGAGGTATTCTCCCGTGCTTGACGCAAAGAGTACGCACCGCCCCCCACCTGGGGCGATTCCGTTCAGGAGGGTCCGGCGGCACACCGTCGCCCCTCGCAGGGTTGAATAAGACCCGCCGGTATCTCGACATCAAGGCTTTGACTTCAAGAAAGGGAGGCGGCCGCGAATGTCCGACTTCAAACCCGGTCTCGAAGGCGTAGTGGCTTTCGAGACGGAGATCGCGGAACCGGACAAAGAGGGGGGCGCCCTCCGCTATCGGGGCGTCAACATCGAAGAGCTGGTCGGACGTGTCACCTTCGGACACGTATGGGGCCTGCTCGTCGACAACAAGTTCCAGCCGGGGCTCCCCCCGGCCGAGCCCTACCCCATCCCCGTCCACTCCGGTGACATCCGCGTCGACGTGCAGAGCGCGCTGGCCATGCTGGCCCCCGCGTACGGCTTCCGCCAGCTGCTCGACATCGACGACGCCCAGGCGCGCGAGGATCTGGCCCGGGCCAGCGTGACCGCGCTCAGCTTCGTCGCCCAGTCCGCCCGCGGCCTCGGCCTGCCGATGGTCCCGCAGAGCCAGATCGACAAGGCCAACAGCATCGTCGAGCGGTTCATGACCCGCTGGCGGGGCGAACCCGATCCCAAGCACGTGCAGGCCATCGACGCCTACTGGACGTCCGCGGCCGAGCACGGTATGAACGCCTCCACCTTCACCGCCCGCGTCATCGCCTCCACCGGCGCCGACGTGGCCGCGGCGCTGAGCGGCGCGATCGGGGCCATGTCCGGACCGCTGCACGGCGGCGCCCCCGCCCGCGTGCTCCACATGATCGAAGGCGTCGAGAAGCTGGGCGACGCCAAGAAGTACGTCCAGCGGGAGCTGGACAAGGGCCAGCGCCTCATGGGCTTCGGCCACCGCGTCTACCGCGCCGAGGACCCCCGGGCCCGTGTGCTCCGCCGTACCGCCAAGGAACTGAACACGCCGCGGTACGAGGTCGCCGTGGCGCTGGAACAGGCCGCCCTGGAGGAACTGCACGCCCGCAAGCCCGACCGGGTGCTGGCCACCAACGTGGAGTACTGGGCCGCGGTCATCCTGGACTTCGCCGAGGTGCCCTCGCACATGTTCACCTCCATGTTCACCTGCGCCCGCACCGCCGGCTGGGCCGCTCACATCCTGGAACAGAAGCGTACGGGCAGGCTCGTCCGCCCCAGCGCCAGATATGTGGGCCCGTCGCAGCGCTCGGTCAAGGACGTCCCCGGCGGCGCCGCGGTCGTCGGCTCGTTCTGATCCGCCTCACCTGACCCCTACGACCTGACCCACCCGGTCGCTCCGACCGGCCCGGCCGGTCCGGTCCCACTCCGTACGGCTGTCGCGCGGCCCCTCGCGCGACAGCCGTTCTCCGCACGGGACGACCGTTTTCACGTGCACCACACCCATCTCAGATTACGGACCCCGGCCTGTAGCAATCGGCGGGCTCAGTAGGCTGGCCAGGTGGCTGACATCGTGATTCCCTCTGACATCAAGCCCGCCGACGGCCGCTTCGGCTGCGGGCCATCGAAGGTACGCCCGGAGCAGCTCTCGGCTCTGGCCGCCTCCGGATCCAGCGTGCTGGGCACCTCTCACCGCCAGAAGCCCGTCAAGTCGATCGTGGGGCGCGTCCGCGCGGGCCTGTCGGAGCTGTTCTCCCTCCCCGAGGGCTACGAGGTCGTCCTGGGCAACGGCGGCACCACGGCGTTCTGGGACATCGCCGCCTTCGGACTCGTCCGCGAGAGGTCGCAGCACCTGCACTTCGGCGAGTTCTCCTCCAAGTTCGCCTCCGTGGTGGCCAAGGCCCCGTGGCTGGGCGAGCCGACCGTGATCAAGTCCGAGGTCGGCAGCCACCCCGAGGCCCGCCTGGAGGAGGGCGTGGACGTCTACGCGCTCACCCACAACGAGACCTCGACCGGCGTGGCGATGCCGATCAGGCGCGTGGGCCAGGAGGGTTCGCTCGTCCTGGTCGACGCCACCTCCGGCGCCGGCGGCCTGCCCGTCCAGGCGAGCGAGTTCGACGTCTACTACTTCGCCCCGCAGAAGAGCTTCGCCTCCGACGGCGGCCTGTGGATCGCCCTGATGTCCCCGGCCGCGCTGGCCAGGGTCGAGGAGATCTCCGGCGGTGGCCGGTACGTCCCCGAGTTCTTCAGCCTGCCGGTGGCGATCGACAACTCCGTCAAGGACCAGACCTACAACACGCCCTCGGTCGCCACGCTGTTCCTGCTGGCCGACCAGATCGAGTGGATGAACGGCAACGGCGGCCTGGCCTGGACCACCGCCCGCACCGCCGACTCGGCCCGGCGGCTCTACACGTGGGCGGAGAAGACCTCCTACACCACGCCGTTCGCCGCGCCCGAGTTCCGCTCCAACGTGGTCGGCACCATCGACTTCGCCGACGAGGTGGACGCCGCCCAGGTCGCCAAGGTCCTGCGCGCCAACGGCATCGTGGACACCGAGCCCTACCGCAAGCTCGGCCGCAACCAGCTGCGCATAGCGATGTTCCCGGCCATCGACCCCGACGACGTCGAGGCCCTGACGAACTGCGTCGACCACGTGGTCGAGCGGCTCTAGGCCACCCACCGCGGGCCCCGGGGGGAGAGCCGGCCCCACCCCCGGGGCCCTTCGGCCGGCCCCGCGGGCCGCCGGGCGACAAGGGACGGGTGACGGAGGACAGGGGACGGGCGGATCAGTAGGCGGGCAGCGCGCTCCGGCGCCTGCGGCGCAGCACCCAGGCCGCCATGACCCCGCCGACCAGCCCGAACAGATGCCCCTGCCAGGAGATGCCGGCCTCGCCGGGGAGCACACCCCAGATGATCGAGTAGTACGCCGCCGCCACGCCGAGGCCGATGAGCACGTCGAGGACGCGGCGGTCGAACAGGCCCCGGGCGACGACGAGGCCGAAGTAGCCGAAGACCAGCCCGCTCGCGCCGACCGTGATCACCGACGGCGAGCTGGCGAACCAGACTCCCAGGCCGCTGACGACGATGATGATCAGGCTGGCGAGCAGGAACCGGCCGATCCCGCGCAGCGCGGCGAGGAAACCGAGGATCAGCAGCGGCAGCGAGTTGGCCATGAGGTGGCCGAAGCCCGCGTGCAGGAACGGTGCCACGAAGATCCCGCCCAGCCCCCGCGGATCCCACGACCTGATGCCGTAGGCGTCGAACTCGGCGGGGAGCACGTAGTCGGCGACCTCGATCACCCACATGGCCGCCACCAGGACGACGATGAGCATCGCGGCACCCACGGCACCCACGGCCAGGGTGCTCGCCCTGCGTCTGAGCCGCTCGCCGACGACCCCGTCCGCAGGGGTGATCCGGGTCCCGTAGTCGTTCACTGCACTCTCCTGGCCTCGGAGCGGTCACCTGGACGTCAAGTGCCCCCGCCGCACCCGTCCACACCTTTACCGTACGCACTTGTGGGGGTGGACGCGCCGGGGGCGACCACCTGAATCACCCCCCGGACGCTCCTGGGGCCTCCCGCGCGCCCCGCCCCCACCCCCGGCCGCGGACGGGCAGGGGGGCGGGGGACGGAGAGCGGCGGAAGGGGCTACTCGCCCTTCCAGCGGGGGGCGCGCTTCTCGGCGAAGGCCGCCGCGCCCTCCATCGCGTCCTGGGAGCCGAACACCGGGGTGATGATCTCCTGCTGCCTGGCGAACATCTCCTCCCGGCTCCAGTCGGCCGACTCGACGATCACGCGTTTGGTCGCGGCGACCGCCAGCGGGGCGTTCGCCGCGATCCGCCCCGCCAGCTCCAGAGCCCTGGGCAGCGCCTCGCCCGGGGGCGTGACGTGGTTGACCAGGCCGACCTCCCGCAGCCGGGTCGCCGGGAAGTGGTCGCCGGTCAGCGCGATCTCCATGGCGATGTGATACGGGATGCGCCGGGGCAGCCGCGCCGCGCCGCCCGCCGCCGCGACCAGGCCGCGTCTGGGCTCGGGCAGCCCGAACACGGCCTGCTCGGAGGCGACGACGAGGTCGCAGGCCAGTGCCAGCTCGAAGCCCCCGGCCAGGGCGTAGCCCTCGACCGCCGCGACGATCGGCTTCTTCGGCGGAGCCTCGACGAGGCCGGCGAACCCCCGGCCCTCGATGTACGGGAGGTCCCCGCTCAGAAAGCCCTTCAGGTCCATGCCCGCGCAGAACGTACCGCCCGCCCCGGTGAGAACGTAGGCAAATACGTCCCCGCGTCCCTCCATCTCGTCCAGCACCGCGGCGACGCCCCGGGCGACCGCGCCGTTGACGGCGTTTCTCGCCTGGGGACGGTTGATCGTGATGACGGCCACACCGCCGTCGACGTCGACCAGCACCTCGTCGGACACCGCTTCCTCCTTCTCGCTCCCTCCCGCCCCTCGGGGGAGGCTCCTCGCTACTTGGGCTGGAAGCGGATGCCGCCGTCGAAACGGACGACCTCGCCGTTCATGTAGTCGTTCTCGATCAGCGAGCGGACCAGGTGCGCGAACTCGTCGGGGCGCCCCATCCGCTTGGGGAAGACCACCGGGGCCACGAGCCTGGCCTTGAACTCCTCGGCGTCGGCCGCGAAACCGTAGATCGGGGTGTCGATGATGCCGGGGCAGACCGTGTTGACGCGGACGCCGACGGCGGCCAGGTCCCGCGCGGCCGGGAGGGTCATGCCGACGATGCCGCCCTTGGAGGCCGAGTAGGCGACCTGCCCTGTCTGGCCCTCCAGCGCGGCCACGGAGGCGGTGTTGACGATCACGCCGCGCTGGCCGTCCGCGTCGACCGGCTCGGTCCTCGCGATGGCGGCGGCGCCGATGCGCATGAGGTTGAACGTGCCGATCAGGTTGACCTCGATGACCTTGCGGTAGGTCGCCAGGTCGTGGGGGGAGCCGTCGCGGTTGACCGTACGGCCGGCCCAGCCGATGCCGGCGCTGCTCACCACGGCGCGCAGCGGCCTGCCGGTCGCCACGGCCGCGTCCACCGCCGCCTGCACCTGCTGCTCGTCGGAGACGTCGGTCTTGACGAAGGTCGCGCCGATTTCGTCGGCGAGTGCCTTGCCGCGCTCCTCGTTGAGGTCGGCGACGACCACGGCCGCACCGTGCGCGGCGAGATCGCGGGCCGTGGCCTCACCGAGGCCGCTGGCACCGCCCGAGATGACTGCTGCTGCTCCGTTCAGATCCATGAGCGGACTTTAACCCGGAGACCGAATGAAGTTCTCCTCAGGGTGGATTAAATCTCGCCGACCGCGCTGCCCACGTCGGGATAGACCTTTATCCGCCGGTCGAGCCCCGTGGTACGCAGGATCCGGGCCACCGGGGCCTGCGGCGCCGCCAGGCAGACCCCTCCCCCCTCCCCCGTGGCCAGCCGCCACGCCTCGATGAGCACGGACAGGCCGCTGGAGTCCATGAACGACAGGGCGGTCAGATCCAGGACCAGTCTGGCGCCGTCGAGTTTGATGGCGTCCCGGACCTCGTCTCGCAGGAAGGGCGCGGTGAACAGATCGAGCTCGCCCTCGACGGCCACCACCACGGCATCACCGACTGCGCGACGAGCCAGCCGTAGCTTCATCAAATCTCCTTGAGCGTGGAGACCTCCGCCTTCGGGCGGGGGAGGAAACGCGGCGCGGCGCCGGGCGGTTCGGTAGGATATCCGGTGGTGCGGGCGGCCAAGTCTCCGGACGCGTTGGTCGTGGTGTCCTCGTCGCGAGGCGGGCGGAGCGGTGAAGCGCCTCCGGGGCCTGTGGAACCGGGGTAAGACCTCAACGAGAGACTCTCCTCTCTGACGGGCGACTGGCGGTGAGACAGGAACCCTCACGGGTGACCATGAGAATCCCCCTCGTTCACGAAGGAGAGGATGTCAACAGTCCTCCCCGCCCATGAGGCAGACCCAACTTTACTTCGCCGTCACCTTATGCGAGGTCGCGCGACTCCACGATCCGTCCTCCGCCGCCGACGGATCTGCCGCCCTCATCATCCCCCGCGCCTGAAAGATCATACATAGCATGAATAAGGGATCATATAAACCTTCACATCGGCGTGTCGTGACATACGTCCGATTTCAGGATGGGTGGCCTGGGCGAGGGGGCGCGAAGCCGTACGGCAGCTCCAGCCGGTGGGCGGCGAGCAGCTCGGCGTCGGAGAGGATCTCCCCGGTCGGCCCGTCCGCGGCGATCGTCCCGCCGGAGAGGATGAGCGCGCGGTCGCACAGCTCCAGCGCGTACGGCAGGTCGTGGGTGACCATGAGCACGGTCACGTCGAGGCTCCGGAGGACGTCGGCCAGCTCCCGGCGGGAGGCGGGGTCCAGGTTCGACGACGGCTCGTCCAGCACCAGGATCTCCGGCTCCATGGCCAGCACGGTGGCCACCGCCACCCGGCGGCGCTGACCGAAGGACAGGTGGTGCGGCGGCCGGTCGATCGTCTCCAGCATGCCCACCCGCTCCAGCGCGCCCTTGACCCGGCGCTCCAGCTCCTCTCCCCCGATCCCGAGGTTGGCCGGGCCGAAGGCCACGTCCTCCCGGACCGTGGGCATGAAGAGCTGATCGTCGGGGTCCTGGAAAACGAGCCCCACCCGCCTGCGGATCTCCCTCAGCGAGCCCTTGGAGACCGGCAGCCCGGCCACGGTCACCGTGCCGTGCCCGGCGGTCAGGATGCCGTTGAGATGCATGACCAGCGTGGTCTTGCCCGCGCCGTTCGGCCCGAGCAGCGCGACCCGCTCCCCACGCCCGATCTCGAAGTCCACGCCGAACAGCGCCTGCGTGCCGTCCGGATAGGCGTACGCCAGACGGCTCACCTCAAGCGACGGTGTCACAACGCCAACCCCCAGGTCCCCAGCAGCGCCACGAGCGCCGCACCGGGCAACATACCCGCGACGAGCCATTGCCGCGCGGACGCCGACAGGTCCTGGATGATCGGCATCGAGCCGCTGTAGCCTCGGCTGAGCATGGCCAGGTGCACCCGCTCACCCCGCTCGTAGGACCGGATGAAGAGCGCTCCGGCCGACCTGGCGACCACCGGGATGTGGCGCACGTCCCTGGCCGTGAAGCCCCGCGACTCCCTGGCCACCCGCATCCGGCGCATCTCGTCGACGATCACGTCCAGGTAGCGGAGCATGAACATCGCGATCTGCACCAGCAGCGGCGGCAGCCGGAGCCGCTGCGCGCCCAGCAGCATCAGCCGGGGCTCGGTGGTGGACGCCAGCAGCACACTGGCGACCACCCCCAAAGTGGCCTTGGCCAGGATGTTCCAGGCCGACCAGAGCCCCTCGGCGCTGAGCGACAGGCCCAGAAGGGAGACCCGCTCGCCGAACCCGATGAACGGCAGCGCCACCGCGAACACCACGAACGGGATCTCGATCACCATGCGGCGCAGCACGGAGAGCGCGGGGACCCGGGCGGCCACCGCCACCGCCGCCAGCAGCAGCGCGTAGAGCCCGAAGGCCCAGAACCACTCGCGCGGCGTGGCCACCACCACCAGTGCGAAGGCCGCCACCGCCGCCAGCTTGCACTGGGGCGGCAGCCGGTGGACAAGGGTGTCGCCCGCCCGGTAGATCTGGTGGTGGTGACCCGCGCCCACTACGCGGAGACCTCGTCCTCGGAGGCGTGCCTCCCGGCGAGACGGCGGACCGCGAAGAACAGCGCGGCGCCGACCACCAGGGTCACCACGACGCCGATCAGGCCCGCCACGCCGACCGGGATGCCGCCCACCTCGCCGTAGTCGGCGAGCGGCTGCCCTGCCAGGGCGTGGTCGGTGGCGTGGCCGATGAAGCCCTTGTCCTCCGCGACCCGCTCCAGGCCGTCGGGCGATGAGGAGGCGTAGAAGCTGACGGCCCCCGCCAGCAGCGCCGCCACCGCGATGCCGACCGGCAGGAACCAGCCGAGGCGGCGCGACCCGGCCTGCGCCCGCACTCGCGCCCCGGCCCCGGCCCCGGCCCCGGCCTCAACCTCGGCCGAGTTCCGGGCCGAAGTCCGCTGGGCCGGGGTACCGGCCGGGGCCTGCCGGACGACCGTGGCGTCGCCGTCGGCGCCGCGCAGCACCAGCGGAGCGGCCAGGCCGCGCGCGCCGTACACCAGGTCGGGCCGGACCGCCAGGACGGTGCTGACGGTGACCGCGGTGATCAGGCCCTCGCCGACGCCGATCAGCACGTGCACCCCGCCCATGGCGGCGGCCACCGTGCCGACCTCGATGGGCGCGGTGCCCCCGACCCAGAAGAGCAGGGTGAAGGCCAGCGCCGCGGCGGGCACCGAGACCAGGGCCGCGACGAACGAGGCCGCCACCACAACACCCCTGCTCCGCGTGCTCCGGGTGATCAGGCGGAAGACCGTCCAGCCGACCACGACGGCGACGATCCCCATGAGCGTGATGTTCACCCCCAGCGCGGTCAGGCCGCCGTCGGCGAAGAAGAAGCCCTGGACGAGCAGGACCACGGCCATGCAGAGCACAGCCGTATACGGCCCGACGAGTATCGCGGCGAGCGTGCCGCCGAGGAGGTGGCCGCTCGTGCCCGCGGCGACCGGGAAGTTGAGCATCTGCACGGCGAAGATGAAGGCGGCCACCAACCCGGCCATGGGCGCGGTCCGGTCGTCGAGCTCGCGGCGGGCGCCGCGCAGACAGACCGCGACACCGGCCGCCGCGACGGCGCCGGCCGAAATCGACACGGCTACATTGAAAAAGCCATCGGGTACGTGCACGACAAGCCTCCGAATTGCGGAATCGTTCCCACTTTAGGCCATGAGCTTGTAGTTGCAAGGGAGTGGCATTAGCGGAGCATCCGGCGGATCAGCGCCCAGGGGGTGTAGGTCCTGACCACCGTGCTGAGCCGCCCCTTCCCCGCCGTGGCGTAGGGCCTGACGCTCCGCAGGATCGGCCCCCGCCACCAGGTGCGCGGCGGCGCAATCGTCTCCGCGGCGGCGTCGATCCGGAAGCGCGCGGGCGGCCCCCCCAGATCCAGCTCCAGGTAGGCGTCCCACGTCCCCGGCCCCAGCCGGCCCAGCGCCTGCCGGGAGGCGAACGCGCCACCGGCCCCGGCCTCGACCGGCTCGCGCCGCTCCCGCCCCGACCACCGCTCCCGCCACACCAAATGCCGTACGGCGTGCGCCTGCGGCACGGCCGAGCCCACGCTGACCTCGCCGGCGAGCATCAGCCGGTGCCCCATCGCCCAGCGCGTCCGGGTCAGCCGCGCGCTGCCGGGCACGCTCACCACGTGCCCGCCGACGTCGAGGCTGAGGTTGCCGTGCGGCCGGGTGAAGTACGGCAGCGCGAC
Source organism: Streptosporangium sp. NPDC006007 (assembly GCF_040614315.1). NCBI lineage: Bacteria > Bacillati > Actinomycetota > Actinomycetes > Streptosporangiales > Streptosporangiaceae > Streptosporangium > Streptosporangium sp. NPDC006007. Next base: position 28,402 of record NZ_JBEXUG010000023.1, read on the forward strand.
GACACCGTCGATCACGCGGGGCGCCGGCGGGGCGATCCGCCCGTCACGGCCGGCGCCGAGCCGGGCGACACGGGTGATGCCCTCACACTCGACGTTGAGGTGGACGTCCCACACACCCGAGGGCAGCCCCGCGACGTCGACGAGACCGGTGAACCCTCCGGCGTCGCCGGTGACGGGGACCACGAGCTCGGCCGCCTCCACCGCCCCGCCCCACCCCGCCCCGCCGTACGGCTCGGCACCGCCTGAGGACCGGGAGGTGTCCGAGCGTTCGGCGCCGCCCGGCCTGCGCCGCAGCACGAGGGCCAGACCGCCCACCACCAGCTCGGGACGGTCACGCTGCTCCAGCACACTCAGCGCGACCGTCCCGGAGACGGTCAGCCGGCCCTCCCGCCCCCACCGCACTCCGGTGAGCTCCCTGCGGATGACGGCCGACTCGATGTGCGCCAGCCGTACCAGGCGGTCGATGTCCTGAAGCGCGGTGATCCGGCTCCGGTCGATGGGGCCGAGCCGCTCGCGGACCCCGTCGGTCAGCCAGCGCTCGCACATGTCGGTCACCTCGGCCACGATCTCCTTGCGCTGGACCTCCTCCGCCTCCAGAAAGGGCCTGCCGAGGCTGCCGAAGGCGTCCAGCCGGAAATGGCGCCGGAGCAGGTGGTCACGGAGGGCGCCCGGCCGTACGTGACCGACCATCAGCTCGACCACCTGCTTGATCATCCGCAGCCAGAAGACCGGGTCGCGGCTGCCCGGCCGCTGCATGATGCTGCTGCCGTCGGGCCGGGCGACCAGGTGGTAGCAGTCGTAGTCGGCGACCACCGAGATCACCGCGGCGTGGCAGTAGGCGTGGGCGGTGAAGAAGACGTCCTCCCCCACCAGCAGCGCCTCGTCGAAGCGGATGACGTGCCGCTCCAGCATCTCCCGGCGGAACAGCTTGAAACAGCTCAGGCTGTTGTAGACCGCGCTGTCGCCGAGCGCCACCCGGTCGGCGCTCTGCCGGAACATCGAGACCGGCGCCCTGCGATCGTGCCCGACGACCTTTCCCAGGACGATGTCGGAGCCGTTGCGCTCCGCCATCGCGAGCATCCGCTCCAGCGCCTCGGGGCCGAGATAGTCGTCCGCGTCGCAGAAGAACACGTATCTGCCGCGGGCGTGCGCGAGTCCCACGTTGCGGGGGCGGCCGGCGCCGCCGGAGTGGGGCTGGCGGACGACCCGGATGACCCCTCGGTGGTAGGAGGCGTAGAGGTCGAGGAGTTCGGCGCCGCCGTCCGTGGAGCCGTCGTCCACCACGACGATCTCCTTGCTGACCCGCTGGATCAGCAGCGAGGTCAGGCACCTGTCCAGATAGGGACGGCAGTTGTGGACGGGAACGACGACGCTGACGTCGATGTCGGCCCGGCCCGCCTCCTCCCTCGTCGCCTCGTCCTCCCGGACGCCCCCTCGCGTGATCTCCCGGACGCCCCGGCCCCCGGCCCTTCCACCCCGCTCGGCCACGGTCCCCCCGGCCGGCGCGGCTCCCCCGGCCGGCCCTGTGGCCTCGCCACCCTGCCCCGTGCGGACTCGTTGAAGCATCGTCCCCGTCACCGCCGTGCCCCTCGTCGGTCACTCAACGCTTATGTAGCGTTTCAGTATGTGACGAAGAGCGGCCCGTGCGTGGCCGAACGCCGTATCCGGCCCGGCTACGCCTCGCCGCCCGGCCGGAGGTCGCTCTCGCCGTCGCCGCGCAGCCCCCGGGCCGCGTCGAGCACGTGCGCGCGGTAGCGCCGCCGTGCCAGCCGTACGAGGTGGTGGAGCACCAGCGCCAAGCCGATCATCAGCGCGAACAGGTGCAGGGGGAAGATGACCACGGTCGCGCTCCGGCTGGACGGCCCATCCGGCCCCGGGATCGACACCCTCGGATGGCAGACGCACATCAGGGGCGGATCCGTCCACCGGACGGCGACGTTCCGGCTGGTCCCGCGGAGCACGGTGAAGTCGGGGAACGGGACCTTTCGCCCGTCGACCTCGACGCTCAGGCCGTCCCGGCCGAAGAAGTCACGGTGTACGGTGCCCACGTTGTCGACGGTGACCCCGAAGTCCACGGGGCCGCTCATCACGAAGCCGGGAGAGCTCAGGTCTCCAAGGCGCAGGGAGGTGTCGATCGGCCCCGGAACGGTGATGTAGATCGGCGCCCCGATAGCCCGGTTGATCTTGATGTTCTCGCCGGCGGCGCGGGGGCCGGGCGGCGCCACGAAGAGAACCGCGACCTCGTGCTCGCCGTTGCCCCGATTCGCCGGAGGGTCGATCCGTACCGCGACCGGCCGCCTCTCGCCGGGGATCAGATGGAATTTCGCCGGACTGACCTCGACCCACTCGGCCGCCGAGTGGGGGGCGTCCTCGTCGAGGACCATTCTCCCGTCCTCGCTCACGGTGAAACTCGCCCGGTTCACCACGACGTCGACCGGCAGCCGCCCCCCGTTCTGGACCTGGAACGTCTGAACACGGCCGAGTTCCTCCGGCCCCACGATGAGCCGCGTCGGGCTCACCGTCAGAGAGAAGTCAGGCGCGGGACCCACGCCTGACGCCCCCGACGCTCCTGGACCCACCGCCGACACCACGCCACCCGCCATCAGAAGCGCGACGAACGTGCGCTGAAGCCTTCCGGCCACTACGCGGCCCTCCCGTGCGGTCGTTGGACGAGTGATCTACGAAAGACGAGCGGGTGTCACAGAGTGGTCGCGATGTAGTTGATCGTTTCTCTGTAGATGTCCGGGCGGACGGCGGGAATGGTGATCCGATAGTCGTGGTTGATGACGTCGCCGTCGGCGGCCGACGCCGACGTCTTGCGCACCACCTCCACCGGGGTGGTGAGCGACAGGGGGGTGAACGCGCCCGCCTGCGCGGGACCGCTGACCTCCAGCAGGGTCATCGGGATGGTGTCGGTGTTTCCCGCGGTGTCGCCGGTGAGTGCCGGGGCGGCCGGCTGGACGGTGACGGCGTACCCGGTGAAGCTGTTGGTCGTCACCCTCATCGTGACGGGGCTGGGGGTCGTCACCGTGGCTCCCGGGGCGCCGGTCAGGGTGAACGAGGGGCTCAGGTCGCTCAACGTGATCGCCAGATTCACCTGGACGTTCGCCGTCGTGCTTCCGGTGTCCGTGTCCGCCCGCGCCGGCCCCGTCCGCCCGGAGAGACCGCCGACCGTGGCCCCCGCCACCAGTAGGCCCACCAGCAGCGGTCTGATTCTGGAAACTGTCGCCATAGGATTTCCCCCAAGATCTTTTTCACTGATAGTAGCTATTCGACTACGTTGAGTGCAAGCTCCGTGGAGGTCGTGTTCTTGCCCCGCTGGGCGACTTATAGGTTTATGTTGTCAATTGCGCTGCATATGAGCGGACAATTTCCGTCACTCGCCGTCGGCCGCGAGCCTCGCCTCGACCTCGATGAGCGCGCGCCGCCACGGATAGACGTCAGAGCGGTCGTCTCCGGAACCGAGCTGATGCGGGCCTGACTCCTCCGGACGGGGAAGAACACACACGTTCTCGGCCCGGAGCGTCTCGACACTGCGGCGGAACGGGACCCTGGAGGCGAGGGCGTCGTTGACGAAGGGCACCACGACCACGGGGATGCCCAGCCCCGGGGCTTCGGCCAGCAGCCCGAGGGCGTAGGTGTCGGCGACGCCGCGGGCGAACTTGTTGACGGTGTTGTAGGTGGCCGGGGCGACGATGATCGCGTCGGCACGCGGGGGCTTGGGCTCATCCGGCGCGCGGTGGCGACTGCGCACCGGGCGGCCGGTCCGCGCCTCCAGGGCCGGGACGTCGACGAAGGCGAGGGCCGACGGGGTCGCGACGATCTGGACGGTCCACCCACCCTCCTGGGCCGGCCCGACCAGGCGACCGACATCACCGGCGGCACCCGCCGCGCACACGACGATGTAGAGCACACCTCTGAACCGCGTCATCGACGTTCCTCCACCGGGAGCCGGGGTTCCGCCACGGGGCGCGGGGGCTCTTCCCCCGAGGCGCCGGAACCGCTCCACGAGACCTTGGAGGGGACCCGGGCCATGCCATGAGGCGTCGAACTCCCCCATAGAGCTTCTACCACGGAGCTTCTATCACGGAGCTTCTCCACCGCGAGGACGGGACATCGGCACCGTTGTGGAGAGCCGGAGGGCGGGAACGCGCTCACCGGCGCGGCCTCCGTCATCACGAGATCACGGCGCAGCCCGGGAGCCCCCCACCGGGAACGTTTAGCTCAGCATGATCACACCATGGGTTTGTCCGGTGCCCAATGCAGTGAAAAACCTCCGGTATGACTGGCAATCGAGGCCCCGGGGCACCCGGGCTCACCTCTGCCCTGGCGCTCATGGTCGTGTGCGGACTGCTCGCGGCCCCCCGTACCTCCGCCACGGTCGACTCCTCGAAACCGCGGATCGGCTCCTCGAAACCGCGACCGGCCTCGAACGCGTCTCCGCGTTTCAGGCAAAGATCACGACCCACCTCGACCACACCCCTCCGCTTCCGGCTGGAGGCGGCGGAGAACTCAAGCGAGGCCGTCCACGACGGCCGCAGGATCCGTGGGCGGTTCACCGTCAAGGTGAACGTGCAGAACCTGAACGACAGGCCCGTGACGATCTCCGGAATAGGCCGGAACGGGCCGGGGCTGAGACTCCTGTCCCCCCTCAGGCGCCCGCCCCGGACGCTCCAGCCGGAGCAGACGTCGGGTTTCGAGCTGAAATACCGGGTCACCGGATGCGGGGCCGTCCCCGTGGGGGACTGGCCGATTCCCATCCGCGTGAAGGCGAACGGCGGCGAGAGGACCGCCTACGCCCCCCTGACGATGACCGCCGTCAACCCGGTGAACGACGAAGGCGAAGGGGAGTCCGACGGCCAGCCCTGGCAGACCGTTCTGACCGCCCAGGTCTGCGACCTCTGACAGCCGCACCGCCCGCAAGGACGGTGATTCCGGCCACCCCGCCCCCCCGGCGGGTCTGCCGGCCGTCCACCACGTCGGCCGGTCGGGGACGGTCCCCTAAAGTCACAGCCGTGACCGTCGCGCGCTCCCTCCTGCTGTTCCTGCCGGCCGCCCTCGCCGAGATCGGCGGGGCCTGGCTGGTGTGGCAGGGGGTGAGAGAACACCGCGGGCCGCTCTGGGCCGGAGCCGGATTCGTCGCCCTGGGCCTGTACGGGCTCGTGGCCACCCTGCAACCGGACGCCGACTTCGGCCGTGTCCTCGCCGCTTACGGCGGGGTGTTCGTCGCGGGCTCACTCGTGTGGGGCATGGCCGTGGACGGGTTCCAGCCCGACCGCTGGGACGTCATCGGAGCCACCGTCTGCCTACTCGGCGTACTCGTCATCATGTACGCCCCCCGCGGTTGACCAGAGCGGGGGGCGACACCTGCGAGGACGGCGAGAGCCCGCAGTCCCTCAGGTGACCGTGCAGTGGATGTCCCAGCGCGCCCATACGGCGATCCGGGCCGCGATCCGCGCCGCGGTGTGCGCCGCGGTGTCGACGCCTCGGGCGAGACCGGACACGATGGTGACCTGACGTTCGGTGAGCAGGCCGGACATCCGGCGTGCCCGGCGCAGCCCGTCCTCGCTCGCCTGGCGGGCGCCGACGACGGCCACGCTGCGCGGGTCCGCGTCGCGCAGCTCGCCTCGGACGAACAGGAACGCCGGAACGACAAAGGCCCAAGTTCAGGGGTCACGCCCCCGAACTGGGCCTTTGCTGTACGAGCCGACGAGGGGAATCGAACCCCTGACCTACAGTTTACAAGACTGTCGCTCTGCCGATTGAGCTACGTCGGCACGGTCGCCTGATGAGTGTAGTCCGCTTACACCTCAGGCGTCACCGATGGGAGCGCAGAACGCTAGCGGCGGCGGTGGCGGGCCACCTCGTACAGGGCGATGCCCGCGGCGACGCCCGCGTTGAGCGACTCGGCCGCGGCGTTCATCGGAATGCGGACGACCAGGTCACAGGAGTCACGGACCAGGCGGGACAGGCCCTTGCCCTCCGAGCCTACGACGACGACCAGCGGGCCGTCGAGGAGGTTGGCGTCCTCAAGGTCGACCGTTCCCTCTCCGTCCAGGCCGATCACGAACAGGCCGGCCTCACGGTAGTCGCGCAGGGTCGCGGTCAGGTTGACGGCGCGGGCGACGGTGAGGGTGGCCAGCGTGCCGGCGGAGGTCTTCCAGGCGCCGCCCGTCACCCCGGCCGAACGACGGGAGGGGACGAGCAGGCCGTGGGCGCCGAAGGCCGTGGCGGAACGGGCGATGGCACCGAGATTTCGCGGGTCGGTGACGCTGTCGAGGGCGACGATCAGCGGCACCTCGGCCGCGTCCTGGGCGAGGCGGATCAGGTCCTCGGGGTGGGCGTACTCGTACGCCGGGATCTGCAGGGCGACGCCCTGGTGGATCGCCCCCTCGGTGACGCGGTCCAGCTTCTCCCTGCCGACCTCCAGCATCGCGATGCCACGGCCGGCCGCGATCCGGACGGCCTCCTTGACCCGGTCGTCGTTGTCGATGCGCAGGGCCACGTACAGCGTGTTGGCCGGCACGCCGGCGCGGAGCGCCTCCAGCACGGGGTTGCGTCCGCCGATGTACTCGGGGGCGTCCTCGCTCCGCCTGCCGCGGGGCGCGGGCCGCGCGGAGGACGCGGAGGAGGGCCGGCCGCCCTTCTCCTCCCGCTCGATCCGCTCGGCGCGGGACTTGTCCTTGTGCCAGTGGCGCATGTGCGCCGGGGGGGTCGCCCCCTTGCCCTCCAGACCACGGCGGATGTTGCCGCCCGTGCCCTTGGTCGGACTCTTCTTCTTCGCGGGTCGCCCGGACCCTCTACCGCCACCAGCCATGCTGTCTAGGGTACGGCCTGCTTTTACCGCGAAAGTTCCCAACGGGGTCCCTGGGCGGTGTCCTCCACCAGGATCCCGGCCTCGGCGAGCCGGTCGCGGATGCCGTCGGCCGCCGCGAAGTCCTTACGGGCCCGTGCCGCCTGGCGCTGCTCCAGAGCCACGCGGACCAGCGTGTCCACGGTCGAGTGCAGCTCGGATCCGCCGCCGGAGGAGCGCCACTGCTCCGAGCGCGGGTCCAGGCCGAGCACGTCGAGCATGTTCTGCGTCTCGGCCAGCAACCTGGCGACCTGTTCCTTGTTGCCCTGGGCCAGCGCGACGTTGCCCTCCCGGACCACCTCGTGCACCACGGCGAGCGCCTGGGGGGTGCCCAGGTCGTCGTCGAGCGCGTCGGCGAACGCCTGGGGCAGCGGCGCGTGCGCGTCCACGTCGTGGATCACCTCGGCCGCCCTGGTGACGAAGCCCTCGATGCGCTGGTACGCCGAGGCCGCCTCGAAGAGCGCCTCCTCGGAGTACTCGATCGCCGAGCGGTAGTGCGGGGCCGCCAGGTAGTAGCGGAGCTCGACCGGCCGGACCTTCTTGGTCACCTCGGGGACGAGCAGGGAGTTGCCGAGCGACTTGCTCATCTTCTCCGCGCCGATCTTGAGCATGCCGTTGTGCATCCAGTAGCGCGCGAAGCCGTCCCCGGCCGCCTGCGACTGGGTCAGCTCGTTCTCGTGGTGCGGGAAGATCAGGTCGACGCCGCCGCCGTGGATGTCGAAGGTCGGCCCGAGATACTTCGTCGCCATGGCGGAGCACTCCAGGTGCCAGCCGGGACGGCCACGGCCCCACGGGGTCGGCCAGGTCGGCTCCCCGGGCTTCTCGCCCTTCCAGAGCGCGAAGTCGCGCGGGTCGCGCTTGGCCGAGTCGTTCTCGGTGTCACCGGCGCCGCGGAGGTTCTCCAGCCTCTGGTTGGAGAGCGAGCCGTACCGGTCGGCGTAGGACATCACGTCGAAGTAGACGTCCCCGCCGGAGGCGTAGGCGTGGCCGGCCGCGATCAGCCGCTCCATCAGCTCGATCATCTCGGGCACGTGGCCGGTGGCCCGGGGCTCCACGGTCGGCGGAAGGCAGCCGAGCACCTGGTAGGCCCAGGTGAAGGCGCGCTGGTTACGCTCGGCGACGACGAACCACGGCACACCCTCGGCCGCCGCGACCTGAATGATCTTGTCGTCGATGTCGGTGACGTTCCGGCAGAAGGTCACCTGGTAACCCGAGCGGACCATCCACCGGCGGAGCACGTCGAAGTTGACGCCGGAGCGAACGTGGCCGATGTGCGGGGGAGCCTGCACGGTGGCACCACACAGGTAGATCGACGCCCGGCCGGATTCGACCGGAACGAATTCACGGACCGTACGTACGCTGGTGTCGTATAGGTGCAGGCTCACGGAGGCAAGGCTAACGCCTTACATCCCCTCACAAGCCTGGTTACGAGACGTTGAGGCTGCCCAGTAGCACTTTTTATAACAACGACCGCGAATACCGTCTGTGCCCATTCGAGGATCACCCTCGCGGGTGGCCCCGCTCGGGGACCGACCCGCACGATCGCCCTCCGTGCCCGCGGGTCAGCCGTCTCTCCTCCTCGTGCCACACGAGTCCGCCGATCACGCCAGGTACCCGTTCTGTAGGCTCGAAGCGCCATGGACGTGAAATCCCCCGCGGCGGCAGACATGGTCTCCCGCCCGTCCTCACCACCGCCCGCCCAGCCGAGCAGGGCGATCGTCGCCCTGCGCCGTGCCGGGATCGCCCTCGTCGGAGTCGGCGTGGCCGCGCTCACCGCCGCCGCGTGCGTGCTCTCCTTCGAGGACCTGCGTGGTCTCGCCATCACCGGCGAGGCTCCGCCCGGACTCGCCTACCTCTACCCCGCGGTCTTCGACGCGCTGCTCGCCATCGCGCTGATCACCGTGTTACTCCTCCGAGGCGGACGCTGGACGGTGCGCCTGCAGGCGGGCGTGGTCCTGGTCCTGCTGTTCACCGCCGCGGTCGCCGCCGAGGTGGCCACCGCCGTCCGGGTCACGGTGGACGTACGGCGGGCGGCCGTCGTGGTCGCCGTCGCCCCCTGGACGGCGCTGTTCCTGGCCCTCTGGCTCTGGCTGCTGCTGATCAACCACGCCGCCGCCCGGCGGGCCGTCGCCTACACGGCCATGGCGGGCGACGAGCGTGACATCGTGCCGTTCCCCGAGGCCGGCCCGCCGGCCGCCGAGTCCCCGGCCGGGCAGGAACACTCCGGCTCCCCCGTCCCTCCGGCCCGGCGGGAACAGCGCGCTCATCCGGGGCATCCCGCCCATCCGGACCACCCCCCTGTCCATCACCTGCCGGCCGAGAGGGCTCCGGCCCCATGGGCCGCCCCGCCGCTGGAGTCGGCTCCACGTCACGACCTTCCGGCCGCCCTCCCGGTGGTCGGTCCCACTCCGGCGCCGGAGACGCCCGAGATCGTGGAGAACGGCGCCGCCGAGGTCCTCACGGAGACCGGTACCGCGACCGGCACGGAGACCGGCATGGAGACCGGCATGGAGACCGGCATGGAGACCGGTACCGCGACCGGCACCGGGAACGCCCCCGGAAGCGCGGAGCCCCCGGAGGCCCCCGTGGATCCCGCGCCGGGCAGACCGGTGCGCTGGGGGGACCTGATCCGGCCGCGCCAGGGCGACCTGCTGGTCCATCCGCCCCGCGGCGCCGTACGGGGGGCGGCCCGTCCCGGGAGCCGGGCCGGTGAGCGGGTGGAGACCGCGGACGCCGGCGCGGACTCCCCGCCGGCCCCGCGCGACGAGCGAACGGAGAGTCCGGAGGCCACCTCTCGGGGGGACCGTGAGGCCCTCTCGGCCGAGGAGAGCCGGCAGCCCGAGGTGGGCGACCGCGACGCCGACACCCAGCCGATCCTGACGGTGACCGGGAAATCCTCACCGGCGCGCCGCAGGCCGTCCGGCGCCGCCCGGGATCCGGGGCCGGGCGCCCCGCCGACCGGGGAGGACGCGGCGGAAGAGGTGGTCGTGCGGCCCGAGGAGGAGTCGGCGGCCCCACCCTCCGGGCGTGTGCGCAGCACCCCCACCCCCCCGGAGGGGTGAGGAGCCGCCGCGCGCCCGGCCGGCGGCCGGGAAGCCGGACCGGCCCGCGGCCATTCGCCCACGATCAGGTGGGCGGCGCCCCGCCGCGGGCCGGCGGTTCACTCACCTCCGGCCCGCCCCGGGCGGCCGGAAGCCGGTTTCGGGTGTTCCCCGAACCGGCCCCGAACCGGCCCCGAACGGCTGAGACCCGCTCGGTTCACCGGACGGAACCGAGCGGGTCTTCCGGCGGGCGGCGACCACATGCGTGTCACCGCGTCCACCTGTGGGGCCGGAGGGCGTCTTGGGCCTTTCACGGGGCCACCAGGCGCGCGCACCCCGCTGTCTAGACCCTGGAGCGCTTCAGACCGGCGACCAGGCCGACACCGATGACGGCCAGCACGACCTGCATCACGAGTTCGATCCAGTCGATGCCGTTGGTGGTGGCGACACCGAGAACCTGGGCGATGGCGGTGCCGATGAGGGCGGCCACGATGCCCACGACGATGGTCAGGATCCATCCGATCGCCTGCCTGCCGGGAAGCAGGAGACGGCCGACGGCACCCACGACGGCGCCGATGACGATGGCCCCGAGGATGGACTCGATAGTCATACTCATCAACCTCCCAGTGAGGTGTCCTTCACGCTCACGGGAGATGGGTACCCTCCACGTCAGGGTTATTCCTGAGAGCGGCAAAATTCCAGCTCAGTGAGTCTTTCTCGCGCGCATCTGGACCACGAGCAGCACTCCCAGGACGGCGAGCGCGAGCTGGATGATGTGCTCCCACCAGTTGATTCCCCGTGTGTGGACGAGCCCCAGGGCGGCCGCGATGGCCGTGCCGATGAGCGCGGCCACGATGCCGACGACGAGCGTCAGCCCGATCGAGAAGTTCTGCCGTCCGGGAACGATGAGGCGCGCCAGCGCGCCGATGATGGCGCCGATGATGATCGCGGCGATAATCGAGCCAATCATGTCGGCTCCCCCCGATGACGAGACATGGTCAATAGGGGGCTACCCACGACATTCATAAGTCATTCCGAAAACGGGCGGTCCGTCCCGCGCGGGCGGACGGGCCACCGCCCCGGCCGGCGTCCGCACCGCCGATCGGAGCGCTTCTCCGCCCGGGTCAGGAGACGTCCGGCGGCGAACCGAGGTTCGCCACGATCGCGGTCGCGATGGCCGCCACGCCCTCGCCACGCCCGGTGAGGCCCAGACCGTCGGTCGTGGTGGCGCTGACGCTCACCGGCGCCCCCACGGCGGCGCTGAGCGCCTTCTCGGCCTCGGCACGGCGGGGTGCCATCTTGGGGCGGTTCCCGATCACCTGGACGGCCACGTTGCCGATCTCGAAACCGGCGGCGCGCACCTTTCTGGCGGTCTCCTCAAGCAGCGCGGTGCCCGAGGCACCCGCCCAACGGGGGTCGGCGGTCCCGAAGAGACCGCCGAGGTCGCCCAGACCCGCCGCGGAGAGCAGCGCGTCGCAGGCGGCGTGGGCCGCGGCGTCACCGTCGGAGTGCCCGGCCAGGCCCGTCTCGCCCGGCCAGTGCAACCCCGCGAGACGAAGCTCGCGACCGGATGCGAACGGGTGGACGTCGACTCCGACGCCCACCCGTGGAAATGTCGTGTTCAGGAGTTGAGAACCTCGTCGAGCAACGCCTCGGCCTTGTCCTCGTTGGTCTTCTCGGCGAGCGCCAACTCGCTGACCAGGATCTGCCGCGCCTTCGCGAGCATGCGCTTCTCTCCTGCGGAGAGCCCGCGCTCCCTGTCTCGTCGCCACAGGTCGCGAACGACCTCGGCCACCTTGTTGACGTCACCGGACGCCAACTTCTCCAGGTTGGCCTTGTAGCGGCGGGACCAGTTCGTGGGCTCTTCGGTGTGAGGCATGCGAAGCACGTCGAAGACGCGCTCAAGACCCTCTTGACCGACGACATCGCGAACACCTACGAGTTCGGCGTTGTCAGCCGGCACCTGGACGGTAAGGTCGCCCTTGTCGACCTTGAGAACCAGGTAGGTCCTTTCCTCACCTTTGATGGTTCGGGTCGTGATGGCCTCGATCCGAGCAGCCCCGTGGTGGGGGTAGACGACAGTGTCGCCGACCTGGAAAGTCATGTGACAAGTACCCCTTCCGCTGTACTCAAGAGTACCACGTATCCACAGCCTCTCGGAACAGTGAAATCCCCATAACTGCAGGTCAAAGCCGCATTTTAAGGCTTGACAAGTGCGCGACTCTATGAATCAGGGGTGTGAAAAGCCTTCATGACCTGCGTTCCGCGCCTCCTGACGACCGGTTGGGCCGCCGGAAAACCCGGCGAAGTCCATGGATAAGGTGGGCTCTGCCCAACCTCTTGTGTGACAAGGAGACCTCGCACCGTGACCCGCAACAGCCGTCACTGGGCGATCGCCGCCGCCGCGTTCATCGCCGCAGCCCCGGTCCTGACCGGCTGTGGTGCCGGATTCGACGCGATTACCAGCCATCCTTACTCCCCGACCGAGGCGTCGACCGCCAAGGTGAGGGGCATCGACATCTCCCAGGCCTTCTTCCTGGGCCCCGACTCCGGCTCGTCGCTGCCGGCCGGAGGAGCGACGCCGCTGTACCTGTCGCTGGTGAACACCAACCAGGGCGCCGACACACTCATCGGGGTCGGTGTCGACCCGGCCGTCGGCTCGGCGAAGGTCGCCGCCCCGGTCGACCTCCCCGCCCACAAGCGGGTCGGCGTCGGCAGGCCCTCCCCCACGATCGTGATCGAGGGCCTGAAGAAGCCCCTCCGCGGCGGTGAGAGCATCCAGCTGCGGCTGCAGTTCGCCAAGGCGGGCGTCGTCCCCCTGGCGGTCCCGGTCCTCACCCGCAGCCGCGAGTTCGGCGGGCTCCCGCAGGCCCCGGGAGGCACCGTGGGGACGCCCCCGCAGACCGGCGCGTCGCCCACCCCGGCACCCGCCCCCTCCACCACGGAGCAGCACGCCGGGGACGGCCACTAAGCCGCGGGCCGGGCCGTCGGCGCCGCCCGCGGAAGGCCGGTAAGAGACAACAGACAGGGGGGTACGGCTCGCGCGAGCCGTACCCCCCTTTCATGCGCGTCTCCCGCCGGGCCGGCGACGGCGGGCAGAGGGCACCCGGAGGCGCCCGGGAAAGCCCGCGGTCTCACTCCTCCGCGGGGTCGAACTTGTAGCCCAGGCCGCGGACGGTGAGGATGTGGCGGGGGGTGGACGGGTCGGCCTCGACCTTGGCGCGCAACCGTTTGACGTGCACGTCCAGGGTCTTGGTGTCGCCCACGTAGTCGGCGCCCCAGACACGGTCGATGAGCTGGCCCCGGGTGAGCACCCGGCCGGCGTTGCGGAGCAGGACCTCCAGCAGCTCGAACTCCTTCAGCGGAAACTGCACCTGGGCGCCGCGCACCGCGACGATGTGCCGGTCGACGTCCATCCGGACCGGGCCGGCGGCCAGCACGGCCGTCTCCGCCCCCTCCGCGTCCCCCTGCCGGCGCAGCACCGCGCGGATGCGGGCCACCAGTTCCCTGGAGGAGAACGGCTTGGTCACGTAGTCGTCGGCGCCCAGCTCCAGTCCGACGACCTTGTCGATCTCGCTGTCCTTGGCGGTGAGCATGATCACGGGAACCTTGGAACGCTGGCGCAGCGAACGGCAGACCTCGCTGCCCGGCAGGCCGGGCAGCATCAGGTCGAGCAGTACCAGATCGGCGCCGTTGTGGTCGAAGGCGTCGAGTGCCTCGGGCCCGGTGGCCGCCACGGCGACCTCGAAACCCTCCTTGCGCAGCATGTACGACAGGGCGTCGGAGAACGACTCCTCGTCTTCGACAACGAGTACGCGAGTCACCGCTCGGCCTCCTGGGGGATCGTGGTGGTACGTGGTACGGCTACCGCCGTGCCGCCGAGGGCGGGCAGGCACAGGGTGAAGGTGGAGCCCGAGCCTTCCTTGCTCCACACCGTGACCGCGCCGTTGTGGGCGGCGGCGACGTGCTTGACGATGGCCAGGCCGAGGCCCGTGCCACCGGTGGCGCGCGAGCGGGCGGCGTCGGCGCGGAAGAACCGCTCGAAGATGCGTTCCTGGGCGTTCTCCGGGATGCCGATCCCCTGGTCGCTCACGCTGATCTCGACCGATTCGTTGTGGAGGCCCGTCGTGCGCGCGCTGACCACGACGCGGGTGTGCTCGGGGCTGTAGGAGATCGCGTTGTCGATGAGGTTGCGCAGCGCGGTGACGAGGAGCTCGTCGTCGCCCCATATCCGCAGCCCCTCGACTCCTCCGGTCACCAGCGTTATGTCCTTGGCCGCCGCCGGGGTGTTGCAGCGGTCGATGGCCTCGTGCACGGCCTCGTCGACCGGGACCGGGCCGGGAGTGGGGACGGGGTCGGCCCCCTGGATCCGGGAGAGGGTGATGAGGTCCTGGACGAGATAGGTGAGCCGGGCGGCCTCGTGCTGCATGCGCCCGGCGAAGCGGGTGACCGCCTCGGGGTCGTCGGCGGCGTCCTGGATGGTCTCCGCCAGCAGCGACAGCGCCCCCACCGGCGTCTTGAGCTCGTGGCTCACGTTGGCGACGAAGTCGCGGCGGACCGCCTCGACCCGCCGGTGCTCGGTCTGGTCCTCGGCGAGGACGAGCACCTGGCCGTGGGCCCCCAGGGGGGCCACCCGGACCGCGAAACTGGTCGACTCCTGACCGAACTTGTGCCCGGCCACCTCGATCTCGCTCTCCCTGATCTCGCCGTCCCTGCGCACCTGCCTGGCCAGCGCGAGCAGCTCGGCCGCCATCAGATGGTCACCTCTCACCAGACCGAACGCCCGCGCGGCCAGACTGGCCCGCAGCACCCGGTCCTCCTTGTCGAGCACGACCGCCGAGGACGGCAGCACGGCCAGCACCGAGGCGACCCCCTGGGGGAGCGGGGCGGGCTCGACGTCGTCCGCCACCACCCGTCGCCGTCCGGCGTGCCGGCGGACGACCATCACGGTCAGCGCCCCCGCGACGAACCCGGCCAGCGCGGCCAGGATCGCCATCAGCTCACTCACGTGATCCTCCTGTAGGCTTCACACCCCGATGGTAGGCGAGGGTTTTCCCGTTGGGGCAGCTCAGGGGGCGCCGACACGGCCTTTCCCACAAAGTTCACTTTACGGTCGAGGTTCGTTCACCACCGCACACGTACCGTGAACCCCATGCGCGACGCCTACCATGAAGACCTCGATGCCCTCACCGGCCGGTTGGTCGAGATGACCCGACTGGTGAGATCGGCGATATCCCGGGCCACCACCGCACTTCTGGACTCCGATCTCCAGCTCGCCGAGAGCGTCATCTCGCAGGACGAGGAGGTCAACCGGGTCTTCGCGGAGATCGAACTGTCGATCTTCGACCTGATGGCCAGGCAGCAGCCGGTGGCCGTCGACCTCCGGATGATCATCGCGGCCCTGCGGATGGGCACCGACCTCGAACGGATGGGTGACCTGGCCGAGCACGTGGCGAAGGTCGCCCGGCTCCGTCACCCGGAGTCGGCGGTCCCGCCGGAGCTCCGCTCCACCATCGTGGAGATGGGCCAGATCGCCGAGCGGCTGATCGCCAAGACCGGCAGCTGCATCGCCTCGCGCGACGTGGAGACGGCGCTGGAGCTGGACTCCGACGACGACGCGATGGACAGACTGCACCGCAGGCTGTTCAAGGTCCTGATGGCCGACGACTGGAAGTACGGCGTCGAGCCGGCCATCGACGTGACCTTGATCGGCCGCTACTACGAGCGTTACGCCGACCACGCGGTCCGCGTCGCCCACGACGTGGTGTATCTGGTGACCGGCTCCCGGACACCGGACGCCGACGTCCTGTG
This sequence comes from Streptosporangium sp. NPDC006007, assembly GCF_040614315.1. NCBI lineage: Bacteria > Bacillati > Actinomycetota > Actinomycetes > Streptosporangiales > Streptosporangiaceae > Streptosporangium > Streptosporangium sp. NPDC006007. The sequence continues at coordinate 44,107 of NZ_JBEXUG010000023.1, forward strand.
AGATCCGCGACGTGTGAGGGGGCCCGCCGGATCGGCGGGCCCCCTCACACGTCTGCGGGCTACCTGCCCTGGTTGGCCACGGCCTCGATGGCCGCGTCGGCCGCCTCGGGGTCGAGGTAGCGGCCCCCCCTGACGATCGGGTGGAAGTCGTCGTCCAGCTCGTACAGGAGCGGGATGCCGGTGGGGACGTTGAGCCCGGCGATCGCGTCGTCGCCGATCCCGTCCAGGTGCTTGACCAGCGCCCTGAGCGAGTTGCCGTGCGCCACGACCAGCACGGTCCTGCCCGCCGACAGATCCGGCACGACCGCGTCGTACCAGTAGGGCAGCATGCGCTCGACGACGTCCTTGAGGCACTCGGTCCTCGGCAGCAGCTCGCCGGGCAGCAGCGCGTAGCGCGCCTCGCCGGCCTGCGAGAACTCGTCGTCGTCGGCGATCGGAGGCGGCGGGGTGTCGTAGGAGCGGCGCCAGAGCATGAACTGCTCGTCACCGAACTCGGCGCGGGTCTGCGCCTTGTCCTTGCCCTGCAACGCGCCGTAGTGGCGCTCGTTGAGCCGCCAGGACCGGGTCACCGGGAGCCAGAGCAGGTCGGCGGCGCCCAGCGCGAGGTTGGCCGTCTGGATGGCCCGGGTCAGCAGCGAGGTGTGCACCACGTCGGGCCGCACTCCGGCGTCCAGCAGCAGCCGCCCGCCGCGACGCGCCTCCTCCTCGCCCCGGGCGGAGAGCCCGGCGTCCACCCACCCGGTGAACAAACCCTTAGCGTTCCACTCACTCTCACCATGCCGCAGCAGCACCAAAGTCGCCATACGGACCAGCTTAGTGGGCGGCCGTTCAGCGCCCGGGGTCGGCGAAGCGGGCGAACGCCCGCAGGTTGGCGAGCGACTCGCCGCGCTTGGCACGCCACTCCCACTCCCGCCGGATCGAGGAGGCGAAGCCGATCTCCAGGGCGCGGTCGAAGCTCTCGTCGGAGTAGGTCAGCACGCAGCCGAGCAGCCGGTCGATCTCCCTTTCGGAGATCGCCTCCAGCGGCACCCGGCCCACCAGGTACACGTCGCCGACCGGGTCGAGGGCGAAGTGCACGCCGTAGGTGGAGCCGTTCTTGGTGAGCAGCCAGCGGTAGAACTCGGTGTGGTTCTCGTCGGGCTGCCGGCAGAAGAACGCCTCCACGTGCAGGGCCTGGTCCCCGACGATCAGCCACGTCATGGTCGCGAGCTTGTGCCGGCCGGGCAGCCGCACCAGGAAGGCGCCGGGCCTGGGCTCCTCGAACGACGCCCCGGCACCCTTCAGCGCCGCCTCGATCACTTCACGCATACGCCCACCCTACGAGCCGGATCTCCCACGCGCTCACCCGCCGGGCGCCGCCCGCCCCGCGAGCCGCCCTACGAGCTGACCGCGATCGGGACGCGGTGCAGATGCGCCATCGCCTCGGCGTAGACGTCGGCGAGCCTGGCCGCGGTGGCCGACCAGCCGAAGGCCGCGGCCTGCGTCACCGCCCCGGCCGACAGCGCGTCACGCCAGGCCGGCCGGCGCACGAACCCGCCGAGCGCCCGCGCCCAGTCGTGCGGGTCGTGCCCCTCGACGAGCACGCCGGAGACACCGTCGCGTACGGCGGTGCGCAACCCCCCCACGGAGGCCGCGGCGACCGGGGTGCCGCACGCCTGGGACTCCAGGGCGACCAGGCCGAACGACTCGCTGTGCGAGGGGACCACGGTCACGTCGGCCGCGCGGTACCAGTCGGCGAGTTCCCGCTGGGGCGCGGGGGGAACGATTCTGACCACGTCCGAGATGCCCAGCGAGGCGGCCACCTCGGTCAGGTAGGAGGGCCGGGCCAGGCCGTTGCCGCTGGGGCCGCCGACGCAGGCGACGACGAGCCTGGAGCGGAGCGACGGGTCGTCGACGAGCATCCGGGCCGCGGCGCGCAGCAGTACGTCGGGGGCCTTGAGCGGCTGCACGCGTCCCACGAACAGCAGCACGCGGGCGTCCTGGGGCAGGTTGAGCCGCCGGCGGGACTCCCCCATGGACCCGGGTCTGAAGACGGCGAGGTTGACCCCGGGGTTGACGACCTCGACGCGGCCGGGGGCCGCGCCGTACAGGTCGACGAGCTCCCTGGCCTCGGTCGGGGTGTTGGCCACCAGGCGGTCGGCGATCTCGACGACCTGCTGCTCGCCCATCACCCGGATGGGCGGCTCCGGCCGATCGTCGGTGGCGAGCAGGAGGTTCTTCACCTTGGCCATGGTGTGCATGGTGTGCACCAGCGGCACCCCCCAGCGCTCCTTGGCCAGCCAGCCCACCTGCCCGGAGAGCCAGTAGTGGGAGTGGATCACGTCGTAGCGGCCCGGCTCGTACATGGCCTCGGTGCGCAACACCCCAGACAGGAACCCGCACAGCTGCCCCGGCAGGTCGCGCTTGTCGAGCTCCTCGTACGGCCCCGCGGTGACGTGCCGGACGGACACGCCGGGGACGATCTCGGCGACCGGCGGCAGATCACGGGCCGTCTGCCTGGTGAAGATCTCGACTTCCACCCCGAGCCCGGCCAGACGCTTGGCCGCCTCCACGATGTAGACGTTCATACCGCCCGCGTCCCCGGTCCCCGGTTGATCCAGGGGGGACGTGTGCATGCTGATCGTCGCGACCCGGTTGACCCGCCGTCGCCTCACCGGCACCACCTCCGAGAGGGCTATAACCACTCAAGAGGGCGCAACATTCCCCCTCCATTCCCACTCCATCTCCTCTCGATTCCCCCCGGGATTCCCGCCGTGCCCCCCGCCCGGCCCCCGCCCGGACCCTGGCCGGGACCCCGGCCCGCGGGCGCCGGGAGACCGGCGCCGAGAGGCCCCGGCGAGATGCTGGCAGGATGGAGGACCATGACGAGGACAGCAGTGGTGACCGGCGCCAGCAGCGGGATCGGCGAGGCGACGGCCCGCCGCCTGGCCGCCGAGGGGTTCGACGTGGTGGCCGCCGCCCGGCGCCGGGACCGGCTGGACAGGCTCGCCGCCGAGGTTCCCGGGATCCGCGCGGCGACCCTGGACGTGACCTCCCAGGAGTCGGTGGACGCGCTGGCCGCCTCGCTGGACCGCTGTGACGTGCTCGTCAACAACGCCGGCGGCGCGATCGGGGTGGAGCCGGTGGCGAAGGGGGACGTGGCCGACTGGCAGCGGATGTACGACGTCAACGTGCTCGGCGCGCTCCGGGTGACCCAGGCCCTGCTGCCCGGTCTCGTCGCGTCGGGCGACGGCGTGCTGGTCATGCTGACCTCGGTCGCCGGGCTGGTCTCCTACGAGGGCGGCGGCGGCTACAACGCGGCCAAGCACGCCCAGACCTCGATGGCCGAGGTGCTCAGGCTGGAGCTGTGCGGCGAGCCGGTCCGGGTCGTCGAGGTGGCCCCCGGCCTGGTCCACACCGAGGAGTTCTCACTGAACCGCCTCCGCGGCGACTCGGCCGCCGCGGACCGCGTCTACGAGGGCGTCCCCGGCCCGCTCTCGGCCGACGACGTGGCCGACGCCGTCGCCTGGTGCGTCACCCGGCCCGCCCACGTCAACATCGACCGCCTGGTGATACGTCCCCGCGCCCAGGCCGCCCAGTACAAGCTCCACCGCGTCCAGCCGAGGTGAGGCCGATCGGGGAGATCACCAGGGGGACGACGGGGCACAACCGGCTCCGGCGGGCCGACCGGTGGATCGCCGCCGTCCACGGCGGCCTGCTGCGATCGGCGGACCGTCCGCTGGTGGTCGACCTCGGCTACGGGGCCTCGCACACCACGACCTCGGAGCTGTTCACGCGGCTGCGGAGGGTCTGCCCGTCGGTCGAGGTCGTCGGCGTCGAGATCGACCCGGCCAGGGTGGCCGGGGCCAAGCCGTACGAGCGGGCCGGCCTGTCCTTCGCGCTCGGCGGCTTCGAGCTCCCGGTGAGCCGGCCGCCCCTGCTGATCCGGGCGTTCAACGTGCTCAGGCAGTACGGCGAGGCCGAGGCGTGGGACCACTGGGCGACGCTCGGCACGAAGGTCGCCCCGGGCGGGGTGATCGTCGAGGGCACCTGCTCGGAGGTGGGCCACCGCGCGGTGTGGGCCGGGCTCGACGCCACGGGCCCCAGGACGCTGACCTTCTCCGCCCGGTTCGGCGGCTTCGATCGCCCCTCGGACCTCGCCGAGCGCCTGCCCAAGACACTGATCCACCGCAACGTCCCCGGCGAGCCCGTCCACGCCTTCCTGCGTGACTTCGACCACGCCTGGGCGGTCAACGCCCCCCTCGGCGCGTACGGCTTCCGCCAGCGCTGGATCGCCACCGCGCGGACGCTCGCCGGGACGTGGCCGGTGGCGCCGGCCCCGCCGCTCGGCGGCCGGTCACGCTGGCGGCTCGGCGAGCTGACGCTTCCCTGGGCGGCGCTGGCCCCCGATGCGGCCGGACGGCCCCGCTGACGCCTCCCTGTGCGGCACCGGCCTCCGATGGCCCCGCTGACCCTCCCGGGACGCTCCCGGGACATCCCCGCGGGCGGCCTTTCCGCGGCGCCCCGGAGCGTCCGCGCCGTCCTCGGCGACGACCGGAACGAGATATACATGGTTTTGGCGACCGTAAAGACGCGTGAGGCCCGGTCAACGTGACGGAAATCACTCGACAACCCGTAGTACTACCCCTCGTGGTGCAGGAGTTAGGCTTATTCGTGTGAAGGGACTGGGCGAGCTTGAACGCACTATCATGGACATCATCTGGGCACAGCCGTCCTCGGTGACGGCGCGCGAGGTCGGGCGGCTGATCGCCGACCGGGATCTCGCGCCCACCACCGTGATGACGGTGCTCGACCGGTTGACCAGGAAAGGCTTCCTGGTCCGCACCCGGGACGGGCGCGCGTGGCGCTACGAGCCGGCCGAGAGCCGCGACGCGTATGTCGCGGAGCTTATGCTTGAGGCGCTCGGCATGACCGGAGACCGGCCGGCGGCCCTTACCCGGTTCGCCCAGGCCGTCTCGGGCAGCGAGGCCGAGATCCTGCTCAGAGCCCTGACGGAGCTGGAGGACGAGTGATCACCGCAGCAGTCCTGGCGACCCTCGCCCTGGTCTGCGCGGTCGGAGCCTGGCGGCTCACCCGGGCTCGGTGGTCCTATCGCGCCCCGCACGTGGCCATCGTCCTGTGGCAGGCGCTCGGCGTCACCTGGGGCCTGGCCGGAACCGGCGCCCTGCTGTCCTACGCCCTGGAGCCCTACGGTCAGGGCGTGCTGCAGGGGCTGCGCGCCTTCGCCGCCTCTGCCCTCAACGGCGGCCACGGGCTGCCCGAGCCGTACACCCTGCCGAGAATCCTGGCGCTCGTCGTCGGGCTGACCGCGCTCACCGTGCTGATCGTGGTGCTTCTCACCGCGGGCGTGCAGACGTTCCGCGCCCGGCAGCACCACCGCACCCTGCTCGCCCTCGTCGCCCGGGAGGACCCCGAGTTCCCCGGGGTGCGGGTGGTCGACCACCCGGGCCCCGCCGCCTACTGCGTTCCCGGCCTCCGCTCCCAGGTGGTGGTCAGCGCGGGGACCCTGAAGCTGCTCTCCCCCGCCGAGCTGACCGCGGTGCTCGCCCACGAGTCCGCGCACGTCCGCGAGCGCCACGACCTGGTGCTGCTGCCGTTCGCCGCGCTGCGCCGGGCACTGCCCTGGTCACGGGTGGTCGGCAAGGTGCAGAACGAGGTCGGCCTGCTGGTCGAGATGGCCGCCGACGACGTCGCCCGCCGCTACTGCTCGCCCCGCCGCCTGGCCACGGCCCTGCTCCGCTTCGGTACGGCGGGTGCCGCCTCCACCCCGCAGGGCGCCCTGGGCGTCTCCGACTCGTGCGCCGCGGTGATGGCCCGGGTCGAGCGCCTGGTCACCCCGGCGCCGGTGCTTCCCCGCCGGATCCGCTACTCCATCGTCGCCTTCTCCGTCACCCTGACGGCCTCCGCCCCGCTGCTCTGGCTGATACCGCGCTGACCCCCGCCCCGCCGGCCCCATCGCCACCCCGCGGCAAAGTGCTTGCAACCGTTAGCCAAAGCGTTTGCAATTGCAAGCAGCGTCCGGCAGACTGGCGTCATGGCACTACCCAAGGTCGGCTCGATCGGCGAATACATCCGTGAGCAGCGCACGCACGCGAAGATCTCGCTGCGCCAGCTCGCCGCGGCGGCGGGGGTCTCCAACCCCTACCTCAGCCAGATCGAAAGAGGGTTGCGCAAGCCCAGCGCGGAGATCCTGAACCAGATCGCCAAGGGTCTGCACATCTCCTCGCGGGCGCTCTACGTCCAGGCCGGGCTCATCGAGGAGCGCGAGCCGGACAGCGACGTGCTGACCGCGATCAGGGCCGACCGTCTCATCACCGAGCGCCAGCGCCAGGTGCTGATCGACATCTACGAGTCGTTCCGCAAGGAGAACCGGGTCGAAGCCCCGGCCGGCGACGCGCAGACCTCCCAGAAAGCGCATCCCGCACCGGGGCCCCGTGGGGGCGACGCGGACTCCTCGCCGAACGGCGAGGCTCCACCAACCAAGGGGTATCTCACCGCGTTGAAGCCCTACGCGGCACCCTTGGGCAGCGAAAACGTCACACCGGAATCCAGGAAAGGTTAACCCATGACTCTCGCTACCGAAGTCAGGAAACTGGCCGAGTCCAAGCCGTTCTACGCCGTCGCCGGCGCCGGCGACTTCGCGGTCGAGAAGCTCCGTGAGCTCCCCGAGCAGATCCAGCGGCTGCAGAGCCGCCGCGGGGAGATCCGTGAGGCCGCCAAGGACCTCCCGGAGAAGGCCAAGGAGTTCGCCGGCAAGGCCGAGGGGTACGCCAAGGACCTCCCCCAGAAGGCGCGCGGCTACGCCGACCAGTTCACCGTCAGGGCCACCAGGCTCTACGAGGAGTTCGCCAGCCGCGGTCGCAAGGTCGTCTCCAAGACGAGCGGCGACGCGGCCCTGGAGCTGAAGGAGGTCTCCATGGCCGCCCGGCCCGCGACCACCCAGTCCACCAGGAAGAACGCCCGCACCCCGAAGACCACCTCCACGAAGTCCTGACCGGGGTCTCGGAGGTTCCGGGGTGGGAGAGCCCTCCGGGGCGGAAACGCCGGAGCGGCCCCTACAGTGCCGGAGCGACCTGCCCGGAAGGCCCGTCCCACCGGGGCGGGCCTTCCGCCGTCCCGGCCGGATCACGCATCTGTGGGGCCGGGCACGACGCGGAGGGGGTTTTCGGCACTAGGCTGGGACCAACCGGCGAAACAAGCGCGTTGGAGCAACGATGATCTTCGAGGGCCTGAACCTCATCTTCTGGATTCTCAGCATCATCGCTTTCGGCATGTCGGCCTGGGCCCTGTTCCACTCGGTCCGCACGCCCGCGCGAGCCTTCGCGATCACCGGCAAGCAGAGCAAGAAGCTCTGGCTGATCATCCTGTCACTGGCGACGCTGTTCTCGTTCGCCTCCGCCGTCGGCTACTTCGGGAGCGGCCTCGGCCAGCTCAACCTCTTCGCCATCGCCGCGGTCATCGCCGCCGGAGTCTACCTGGCCGACGTGAAGCCGGCCGTGAGCGAGATCGGCAAGGGCGGCAACCAGGGCCCCTACGGCCCCTGGTAACCGGCGGCCCGCGACCGGCGGCGCCCCTCGCCCGCCCCTCGCCGCTCCCCGGCGTTCCCGCCCTGCCCCAGGGGCGGCCGGAGGACGCCCGGAGAACACAGTTGCCCGAATCACATTCGGACAGGTAGACACTCGGGGTGATGTTCGCGAGGAAACCCACCCTGGCAGGGGAGCGCGTGACGCTCCGGCCCGTCGGTCCCGAGCACGTGGACGGTCTCTGGGAGCTGGTCAACAACCCGGAGACCGTCCGGCTGACCGGATCCCACGCCCCGTTCGACCGGTTCGGCATCGGCTGGTGGTACGGCTCTCGCGGCGACCACGACGACCGGCTGGACCTGGCGATCTGCACCGCCGAGGACGACGCCTACGTCGGCGAGGTGGTGCTCAACGAACTCGACGCCGACAACCTCTCCTGCAACCTGCGCATCGCCCTGGTCGGCCCCCGGGCGTTCGGCAGGGGCTACGGCACCGAGGCGATCCGGCTGGTGCTCGACCACGCCTTCAGCACCACGGAACTGCACCGGATCAGCCTGGAGGTCTTCGACTTCAACGACCGGGCGGCCCATGTCTACCGCAAGGTCGGCTTCGTCGAGGAGGGGGTGCGCCGCGACGCGCTGCGCTGGAACGGTGGCTGGCACAACGCGATCATGATGTCGATCCTCGCCCCCGCCTGGGCGGCGCGGAAAACCTGAGACCTGTTCAGCAATTTTCCGGAAACGTCTCCTGGCGCCTCTGAGGCGATGCTACGTTCACCGAAGCGCTCTTACCCGCACAAAATCGGCACAGGGGGGCATGCCGGGTCCACCCGCGCCTCCCCAGACCACCACGGAAACAGGAGTTCCCCATCACGTCCCGGACACCCGCCGGGTTCGCTCAGGGAGCGGCACGCCGTACCACTCGCGGCGGCGGGCGCCGGCGGCGGCCGGCGCGGAACAGAGCCCTTAACCGACGAGTCCCGCCGGGGACGGAAGTCGCCGGACAAGCTCGTGGCGGTCGCGCCGGCCTGACCGGGCGCCGGGTCAGGAAGGGCCGGGCGGAACGCCACGGACGGCGGCGGCCACCGGAACCCACCGGTGGCCGCCGCTCGACGGACCGCCCGCGTCCGGCTCCCACCGCACCGCGTGCTCGGCCCCGCGTCACGCGCGGCACCGCGTCACCCGTTAGGCGCCGCCCGCTCCTCTCGCCATCTCGCGGCACTACCGGCCCACCGCCTTAAGGCCACCCGCGAAATCACCCGCGAACGGGAAAACCAATGGGGCGCCCGAAACGAATATTCGCCTCTCCAAAGCGACGGGCCGTTATCGTGGAATCGCCGCGCGAACGCGAGGGGGAGCAGAGATGTCCGGGCGCGATTGGAACCTCGATCCAGGCGGTGGCGAGAGCGAGACGACAGGTCGCCGAATCGCTCGGGCGCGGAAACGGCGAGGACTCACCCAAACCGGCCTGGCGGCCAAGGCAAATGTCTCCCGCAGTCTGATCGCACAGGTCGAGTCGGGCCATAAACCGGCCACCCCGTCGTTTGTCGCGGCGGTGGCCAGGGCCTGCGCGGTCGACGCCGCCGAGATCAACGGTCAGCCCTACAGGGGCTCGGACAAGCGCACCGACGCCGTGCACGCGACGATGCCGGCGGTCAGGCGCGCGCTGTCGTACGCCGGCATCTCCCCGGAACTGGAGGTCCCCCCGAGGTCGCTCAACGAGTTGACCCTGGAGCTGGGCAGGCTCCAGAGGCTCCAGGGAGCCGCCGCGCACATCAGCCTCGGAGGCCGCCTGCCGGCGATCATGGAGGAGCTGACGGTTCACGCGGTGGAGTCGGGGGCGTCAAGGGCCTGGCGCCTGCTGAACCGCGCGTACGCCATCGCGATCTCCCTCACCCGCCGCCTGGGCTACCACGACCTGGCCCACGTCGCCGTCGAACGGGCCGCGGTCGCCGCGCTCCGCGCCGACGACCCGCACCTGCGACACCTGGTCTCGCTGTCCCGCGCGCTCCTGCTGCTCACTCTCGGGTCGGAGGACATCGCGCTGGCCATGGTGAGACGGGCGGCGAGCGATGTGGATCGTTCCGAACCGGTGGGACTGGAGGTCTACGGGTCGCTCCACCTGCGCGCGGCCGTCTCAGCCGCCCGGCTGGGGCGGCAGTCGGAGGCCTGGGAGCACCACGGCCTCGCCGACGAGGCGGTCTCCCGGATCAGCCCTCGCGATCGGCTCGATCCGTACGGGCTACAGGTCAACCCGTTCAACGTGGTGATCCATGGCTGCGCGGTGGCGACGGAACTGGGCGACTACGACAGGGCCGTCCGTCTGGACGCGGACTTCAGACCGCCCCCCGGGCTCTACGCCGAGCGCAGGGCCCACCACGAGATCGACATGGCCAGAGCCCACCTGTCACTCAACGATCACGACAGGGCGCTGAGGCGCATACTCAATGCCGAGCGAATTGCCCCACAAATGGTGCGACTGCACCCCACGGCGCGAGAGACCGTCCGGCAGCTCGGTTTTTACCACCGCAGCATTCCGGAGGAGCTCCGCAGACTGGAGAATCGCATGGTGTTCTAATCTATATTCGAACGATTTGTTCACGGGAACCGTGAACTTTGACGGCCGTGATGATTCATAAAGTCGCCATGGCGGAGAAAAGCACGGCCTTCGCCGCCCGAATCCAATGATTCCGACCTTGGAGGCCAAGATGGCGCACGACGGGGTGACGAGCACAGCAGGACACAGGGCGTGATCGCGATGTCGCCGCACGGCTCCAGAGCGGTGCGGGCGGCCGAACGGCTGCGCGAGGCCCTGATCCGGCACGGAATCACCGTCGACGTTCACGACGGCTACGGCCTGGCGCTCATATCGGTCTGGACCGGCCTGGTGGTCTGGTCCAACGGCGACCGGTTCTGGTGGTGCGCGGGGTGGGACACCCGGCGGCGCCGATCGGTCTACGCCTCACACAGGGCGAGCGAGCCCGAACGAGCCGCGCAGCGGGTCGCCCTCCACTACACCCGCCTGCGTGAACAGCACCCCGAACCCCGGCAACTCACCGGCGATCCCCTGTGAACGAGGCCGCCCCCGGCCCCGTACCCCTCCTCAGCCGTCCATTCCCGCTCCGTGTTCGCGGAGCGCGGTGACCAGCCAGTGCGCGAGCCGTACGTGGCCCCGGGGGGTGGGGTGGACGCCGTCCGGCAGGATCGCCCCATTTCCCCAGTTCTGGCCGAGCGGGTCCAGGAAGGACACCCTCTCCTCTCCCGCGGCGACCGCGACGGCGTCCCTGACGCCGTAGGCCCAGCGGGGTGCCGGACCCATCCAGATGGGCCCGACCACCACGATCCGGGTCTGCGGCCAGTGAACGCGGATCAGCCCCAGCAGACGTCTCACGGCCGCGTGGACCCTGCCGGGGGTGGCGCGGTCGTTGTGCCCGCCGGAGATGATCAGCAGGTCGGGGGCCGGGCGCCAGGAGAGCTCCTCGGCGAACGAACGCTGGAAGGTCCGCCGCACCCTCCCCGGGTTGACGAAGCCCGTCCCGGGCGCGCCCGCGGTGACGAGCTGCCAGCCCAGCGCCCGCGCGACCTGCGCCGGATAACTCTCCCAGCGCTCGACCGGGCCCGACCCGACGGTGAAGCTGTCTCCGACGATCATGACCAGCGGAGCCCTGAACGGCCCCGGCGCGGGGATCGGGACGGCGGGGTGGGCGGGGACGGATATGGGTGCCGAGACCGGGCTCGGATAGATCCCTGCTTCATCGCCACATCCCGAAATAAGACAGAAAATCACCACAAGAACGGCGGCGAAGGCTGCTCGGGGTCGTCCACACACAGTCCCGCGCATGCCACCTCGGGGATGTTCCAGGCTGCCGATATGAGCACCGACCTCCACGGGCGCGGACGGCGGCTCGAACTCGCCGGCCAGAACCCACGCTCCCCGGCACGGCGGTCCTCGCGTCAACACCCGAGAGGGTCGTCTAAAGCAGTTCGGCATTCTATCCGGGCCGGACGGGCAACCGGCAGATCACGGAGTTCTTCCTGGACGGGGAGGAACCCGGCCCCGTACGGCGCGGGCTCGGCGCGGACGTGACACGGACCCGGCGCGGTACCGGGAATCAGCGCAGGCGGATCTCCCCGACGGGACGGCCGCCACCGAGCAGCACACCGGTCGCCAGGTCGTCGAGTTCCCCGGCCTCGAAGCCGAGGGCGCGCAGAGCCGCGACGGTGACCGGGGCCTGGGCCCGGTTGCCGCCGTCCTCGATCTTGACGACTCCGGCGCGGCCGTCGGCGAAGACGAACGCGTTGAACGCCTCCGCGCCGGACTTGACCATCAGACCGGGGAAGGCCCGCATCAGCCGGACCTCGGGCCGGGTCGTGCCGCAGGTCCATTCGGGATGGGTCAGGAACGCGTCGGCGATACGGCGCTCGGGGGTGCCGGGCTCGGCCCGGACGAGGGCGCGGAAGGCCCGGATCACGCCCATCATCGACACGAAGAGCAGCGGAGCGCCGCAGCCGTCCACTCCGGTGGCGGCGACACGCTCGCCGGTCAGCTCGCCGGCCGTGTCACGGATGACCCTCTGCAGCGGATGCGCCGGCTCCAGGTAGGTCTCCAGCGGCCAGTCGTTGATCACGCAGGTGGCGAGCATCGCCGAGTGCTTGCCCGAGCAGTTCATGGAGATCCGTGACGGTCCGCCACCCGATCGCAGCACCTTCTCACGGGAGGCGACGTCCCCGGGAAGGTCCTCGGGGCAGCGCAACGCGCTCTCATCGAGCCCGGCGCCGATGAGGATCTTCTGAACTCCCGCCACGTGGAACGGCTCCCCCATGTGGCTGGCACACGACAGGGCGAGCAGCTCCCCCTCCAGGGCCAGCCCGGCGCGCACCATGCCGAGCGCCTGGAACGGCTTCATCGACGAACGCGGGGAGACCAGGGCGTCCACCGCGCCGTGCACCCTCACCGGGGCCCCACCCGCGTCCACCACCAGCATCCGCGCCCGGTGAACGGACTCCACGAACCCCGAACGGACAACCTCGACGACCAACGACTCAGCAGACAACATGTCTCCTTTCGCCAGGATTCTATGGAGGGCGAGGAAGACGAGATGATGGCAGGTATGCGTGCGGTCGTGCAGCGGGTGAGTTCCGCTTCGGTGAAGGTGGACGGGGTGACGGTCGGGGCGATCGACGAGCCCGGGCTTCTGGTGCTGGTCGGGGTGACCCATACCGACACCCCGGCGGAGTCGGCCAGGCTCGCCGCCAAGCTCTGGGGGCTGCGGATCCTGTCCGGTGAGAAGTCCTGCTCCGACATCGGGGCGCCACTGCTCGTGGTCAGTCAGTTCACCCTGTACGGCGACGCGCGCAAGGGCCGCCGCCCCACCTGGCAGGCCGCGGCGCCGGGACCGGTGGCCGAGCCGCTGGTCGAGGCGGTCTGCGCCGAGCTGCGCGGGCTGGGCGCCCAGGTGGAGACCGGGGTGTTCGGCGCCGACATGCGGGTCGGGCTGACCAACGACGGCCCGATCACCCTGATTCTGGAGGTCTGAGACTCTGGAGGGCCGGTACACGGCCGTCCGGGCGAAGAGCTGACCCGCGCGCGGGCCCTGCCTCCCAGCGCCGCCGGGTCCGCGCCGCCGGGTCCGCGCGGTCGGGTCCGCGCGGTCGGGTCCGCGCGGTCGGGTCCGCGCGGTCGGGTCTCAGCGGATGCGGCGGCGGAGCGACGGGTCGATCTGGACGTTACGCCCGGCGTCCGGCGGCACCACGACCTCCTGGGAGGCCGCCACCCCGCCGGCCTGGAGCACGGCCTCCACCGGGACGGTCCGCTTGACCACGGCCAGCGCGATCGGACCGAGCTCGTGGTGCCGGGCGGAGCTGCCGACGAAGCCGACCTCCGTGCCGTCGTGGACGACGGGGGCGCCGTGCCGCGGAAGGGTGTCGGCGCCGCCGTCGAGGTGCAGGAAGACCAGGCGGCGCGGGGGATGGCCGAGATTGTGGACGCGGGCCACGGTCTCCTGCCCCCGGTAGCATCCCTTGCTCAGGTGGAGGGCGGAGCCGATCCAGCCCACCTCGTGCGGGATCGTCTTGTGGTCGGTCTCGAAGCCCAGACGGGGGCGGTGCCCCTCGATCCGCAGCGCCTCGTGGGCCCAGAGCCCGGCGAGCCGGAGACCGCCGAGCCGCTCGGCCAGCAGGTCGCGCGGGAGCAGCACGTCGTCGCCGACGGGGACGGCCCCGGCGGGCAGGCCGAGCCGCGAGACGTCCGTCACGGTGACCACCGCGTACTCGGACGTCACGTCGGCGACCTCGACCCGGAGCATGAACCGCATCTTGTCGAGGAACGCGACGAGCTCGGCCGACGTGCCCGGCTCCACGTGCGCCCAGACGGCCTCGCCGTCGTCGACGAGCGTGAGATGGTGCTCCACCCTGCCCTGGGCGTCCAGCAGCAGCGTCTGGGTGGCCTGGCCGGGTTTCAGGTCGTCGAGCTTCTGCGAGCTCAGGCTGTTGAGCCAGCTCAGCCGGTCGGGCCCGGAGACCCGGACGACCTCGCGGTTGCCGCGGTCGACCATCGCCTCACCGGCGAGCAGGGCGCGCTGCTCGGCGAACGGGTCACCGTAGTGTCCGGCGACGTCGGCGTCGGGCGTCTCGGCCGCGACCGCGCCGGGAGTGTCCAGCAGAGGGCTTCGCATGGGCCAAGCCTACGAGGTCCTCAGCGACACTTGCGGCAGCGGCCGAAGACCGTGAGGTGGTGCACGTCCACGGCGAAGCCGAGCTCCTCGTCGAGCTTGTCGGCGAACTCCCTCACCAGCTCGGGACGGGCCTCGGCGATCTCCCCGCACTCGTGGCAGACCAGGTGCACGTGGTCGGCGTCGGCGGCCAGGTGGTAGGTGGGGGCGCCGTGCCCGAGATGCGTGTGGGTGACCATGCCGAGCTCCTCAAGCAGTTCGAGGGTTCGGTAGACGGTCGAGATGTTGACTCCGCGAGCGGTCTGCCGTACCAGGGCGCAGATCTCCTCGGGAGTGGCGTGCTCGGCGGCCTTGATCGCCTCAAGCACCAACTGGCGCTGCGGGGTGACCCGGTAACCACGCGCCCGCAGTTGCTCGTGCCACGACGTCTCGGTCATGACCAGAGTCTAAGAGCATTGCGGCGTCGCCGAGTTTGTCTCTTCACCGGGGCCGCGCCGCGGGAGGCGGGACGACTGGCGCGCTGCTCCCGCTGAGCCTGTTCGGAACCCATCGGGCCTGCTCAGGGACGGGGAAGTAAGGCGAAATATCCGGCTTCGAATATTCATTTGCCCTGGCCGGACGAGTTTCGTACTGTACGAACACGCCGAAAGGAGGTGGTCCGAACAATGGTTGATCATAGTTGGGCTAGCGAGGTGGCTGTCCGCTAGGACGCCCCGGCCCCGGACTCTGTCCGGACGTCCGGCGACGTTCGGCGAATCCACGACGGCCACCGGAACCCCGGGCTGCCAGAGGGCGGGCACGATCCCGCCATTGGTCCATCTGGCCCTCCCGCGCCGCGGGAGGAGCAGGCCCGGGGTTCCCCCTTTTTCATGACCCCGGCCGTTCCGGACCTCCCCGGCCCCGGCGCCTCACGCCCCTGCGCCTCCCCGGGGCCTCCGGGCTTCGCCGAAGCCTCCCAGGCCCTCACGGGAGCCTTCTGGAGCGCGGCCCGTGCGATCGGCCCCGGACCGGGACATCCGCCGGCCCGGGGCACGGCCTCCGCTCAGGACCGCTCAGTGCTCACCACGGGCCGGGACTCCGAGGGCGGCGCACGCCTCCTGGTAGAGGCGGACCACCTCCCCGCGGACCTGGGCCCGCTCGGTCAGCGTGGTGCTCCACGGCACCCGGACCGTGACGTCCCGGCCGTCGACCACCGCGACGAACTCGATCGCCTCGGCGTCCACGTCCGTCGTGGTCGCGCTGACGGCCCCGGGCCGGCCACCGAGGCCCCTGCAGATCAACAGCGCGTCGTCGCCGTGGTCGTCGTTCATGTGACGCTTGATGGCCTGAACCACGTCGGAGGTGAAGGGAGTACTCATGTCCGCGATCGTATCCAGTCCATTTCGGACACAGACCCCTAGACCACCTCGGGCACGAAGCCGGCCACCTTCTTGAGCTCGGCGGAGAGGTGGGACTGGAGCGGCCGGCCCATGGCGGCCATGTCGCAGGCCCACATCAGGTTGCCGTTGACCAGGCCGTAGAGACGGTGACCCGCGGTGTACTCCTTGGCCGTGGTGGTGCGGGCGACCACGTCGGTACGCAACTCGATCTTGTTGAAGACCACCTCGCCGTAGTAGATCTCCACGATGCCCGTCGGATGCGACAGGCACACCTCAAGCTGACGGTCGGGAAGGCTGCGCCAGAAACCGGCCTCGGTGCCCAGCGGGCGGACCTTGTCACCCGCCTCGTCAAGGAGCCAGGTGCGGCTGGTGTAGGTCAGGAACGGCTTGCCGTTGTGACCGAAGACGACCTCCTGGCCGAAGTTGAAACTGTCGATCGTCGGGTATCCACCCACTCCGGCGCCCTCCCACCGGCCCAGAAGAAAGGCGATCTGCTCAAGGGCGGGATGCAGCTCAGGAACGTCCATGGATCCGAGCCTAATGCGGCGACCACGGTTGTTCACCGGGTCACGCGTCGCTCACCGGCGCCGGCCGGGCCGCCCCCGCCGCTCGCCGTGCCGGAGCCGCCCCGGCACGGCTCGCGTCCGTGACACGGAGCCGCATAGGCTGCGGGCATGGCACGATCACTGGTTATCAAGGTGACCGTCGGCGCGGACGCGCCCGAACGGTGCAACCAGGCGTTCACGGTGGCGGCGTCCGCGCTGGCCGGCGGGATTCCTGTCTCGCTCTGGCTGACCGGGGAGGCGGCGTGGTTCGCCCTTCCCGGGCGGACGAAGGAGTTCAGCCTGCCGTACGCGGCCCAGCTCGGCGACCTGCTCGACGCGGTGCTCGCCGCGGGCAGGGTGACGCTGTGCACGCAGTGCGCGGCCCGGCGGGACATCACGGTGGACGACGTGATCGAGGGCGTGCGCATCGCGGGCGCCCCCACCTTCGTCGAGGAGATCTTCGGCGAGGGGGTCCAGGCGCTCGTCTACTGACGGGAGGGCCTCACCTCGCCCTCCGCGGGACTCCCCACTCCACGGACTGGGAAGTCCCGCGAACGCGGAGTCCCGCGGAGGTGACCGCGGGCGGCATCACGGCCGGCTCTCGGCGAGGCGGCACCGTACCGGCTCTCTCCGGGACGACGCCGTGGCCGGCTCTCAGTGCGGCAGGACAGCGGCCAGCCGTTCCCGGCGGAGCCGTTCGAACCAGGTGTCGTCGATCGGCGGCAGCTGGGCGCCGACCGCCCAGGTCAGCAGGAGGTCGGCGAGACCGGGGTTGCGGGCGAGCGCGGGGCCGTGCAGGTAGGTACCGACGATCTTGCCGATGTGGCAGCCCTCGGTGCCGTCGCCGTTGCCGGTGCCGACCGTGGTGCGGGCCAGCGGCCGGACGCCGGGGCCGAGCCGGGTGACGCCCATGTGGTTCTCGAAACCGGTCAGCGTCGGGATGCCGAGCACCGAGTCGGCCTCACCGGCCAGTTCGCCGACCGCGCGGCCGGTGCCGCGACCGCTGGAGATGTCGATCAGCCCGAGGCCCTCCACCGGCTGGCCCTCCTCGCCGCCGAACGTGGTACCCATGATCTGGTAGCCCGCGCAGACGGCCAGCAGGGACGCGCCCCGCGCCAGGGCCCGCTGCAGGCCGCCGTCCCGGCGCAGCCGCTCGGCCGCCAGGATCTGCGGCCGGTCCTCACCGCCGCCGATCAGGTAGATGTCACCGCCCTCGGGCACCGGGTCCGCCGAACGCACGTGGACGGTCTCGACCGCGATGCCACGGCGCCGGGCCCGCTGTTCCAGGACCAGAACGTTGCCCTGGTCTCCGTAGGTGCTCAACAGATCCGGATAAATCCAGACAAGTCGCAGGACGCTGTCAGACTGCACGACCGAACTCCGATCGAATCTGCTGGAAGGCGGTGTAGTTGGCGATCACATCGACCTTGCCCGGCGGCTGCGCGGCGAGCGCCTCCTCGAAGGAGTTCGCCAGCTGGAACGGCACACCCGCCACGTCGAGCCGGAGCGCGAGGTCGAGCCGCCGCTCCCCCGCCACGTAGACCGGCCTGCCGCGCAGCACCCGGTAGTCGACGTCCCAGAGCCAGGAGGTGTCGCGGCCGTCGGGCCCCTGGGCGTTCACCGAGAGGATCACCGGCAGGGAGCGGTCCAGCACGTCGAACGCCTCCAGCCAGCCGGCCGGGTTCTTGGCCAGCAGCAGCCGGGCGTGCCGGCCGTCCCGCTGGACCGTGGTGTAGCGGCCCGCCACGGAGGTGACCTCACGGAGCCGGGGCAGGGCTCGCTGGACCGGCATGCCGAACGTCTCGGCGGTGGCCAGCGCGACCACGGCGTTGGCCCGGTTGGCCCGGCCGGGGAGCTGGATGTTCAGCACCCAGCGCTGTCCGCGCGGGTCGATCACCGCGTCGTCGTCGAGGAACCAGGTCGGCTCGGGCCGCCGGAAGGTGCACTCGCGGCAGGCCCAGTCGTTCTCCGCCGTGTGGGAGGTGACCGCGCCCGAGAGGTGGCCGCCGGGCGGGGTGTACTCCATCCCCTTGCGGTCCAGCGGGCCTCCGCACTCCGGGCAGCACCAGGAGTCCTCCTTCCACGGCTGCCCCGCCGACACCCAGGTCACCGTGGCGGCCGTGGAGGCTCCCCAGGCCACCAGCGGATCGTCGGCGTTGGCGATCACGTGGGTGGCCTTGCCGGCCAGCGCCCGCCGCCACTTCTGGGCCAGCAGCCAGATCTCCCCCGCCCGGTCCATCTGGTCGCGGCTGAGGTTCATCAGGACGATCACCCCGGCGCCGGTGGTCTCGATCACCTCGGGAAGGTACTTCTCGTCGACCTCCAGAACGCCGTAGGGGGCGTGCTTGGCCGACGACAGCGCCGAGACGTGCCCGGCGGGCATGTTGGCGCCGAAGGCGTTGGTCGCGACGTCGCCGAGCTCCTGAAGGGCGGAGGTGATCAGCCTGGTCGTGGTGGTCTTGCCGTTGGTCGCGCTCACCAGCGCCAGCTTGCGGTCCTGTGCGAGCTTGCGCAGCAGGTCGGGCTCCAGCGCCAGGCCGACCCGGCCGCCGATCACCGATCCGTCGCCCCGGCCGGTCGCCCTGGACAGGGTCGCGGCCGTACGGCCGAGAGCGCTCGCGAGCTGCGCTCGCAGCGGAAGCTGAGTCATGCCGTCTCCTCGCCTAGCGGCCCGTCACAGGACGACCCGGCAGCCGGACGGGCCGGTTTCGCCGAATCGCTCATGCCGCAGATCCTAGCCGTGGTTGGGCATGTTCACCGTCCGACGACGCCCGCGCCAGGTCACCAGGAAAACCGGGGGATGCTCCGGTCTTCAGGCCGGGGAGGAATCCGGCCCCCCGCGTAGCGGGGCAGGGGTCGCCGATTCGCCGGAATCAGCGGTGAGGGCGCCCTCCAGGAGGTGGAGGATCTCGGAGTTGAGTGAGCGCCGCTCGCGCTGGGCGCGGGCGGTGAGCCGGGTGTGCAGGTCGCCGGGGACTCTGAGGGTGATGCGGACTTCGGATTCCATGACACCATAATAGTCCCAAGGTGATGGTATGATGGTCGTATGACGGCGCCGTGCGTTGTGGAGGAGGCCGGGCACGCCCGGTACACCTACCGGCTGCGCGTGTCGTCCACCGCGCTCGCCGCTCTGACGGCCGAGTGGGACCGGTGCCGGTGGGTGTGGAACCAGTCGTCGCCACCTCCCGCGCCGCGCACAAAGCCGGGGAGAACCGCGGGCCGGCCGCCCTGGACAAGATGCTGACCGGCTGGCGCGCCGAGCACGAGTGGCTGCGCGACGGCGGGTCGGTACCGCAGCAGCAGATCATCCGCGACTTCGGCACGTCCCGTGCCAAGGCGCTCAAGGACATCAAGGCCAAGCTGCCGCTGCGCCGCCGCGCGGGCATGCCCCGCTTCAAGAGGAAGGACCTGGCCGCGCCGACGCTGAACTACACGCGGCGCGGGTTCCGCCTCAGAGACGGCCGCCTGCACCTGGCCGGGGGAATCGCTCTGACCGTGGTGTGGTCCCGTGACCTTCCGGCCGAGCCGTCCAGTGTGCGCGTCTACCGCGACGGCCTCGGCCACTGGTACGCCTCCTTCGGTGCGACACGAAGTCGCTCCATCCAAGTGGGGGCAGCCCCCAGAGAGGAGAAACACGGGTTGCCTCCCTGATCTGTGTCCATGATCAGTCCCCAGGTCCGCATGCGTCGCTGGTAACGGCGGGGTGTGAAGCCGGATCGAAAGCCCAAGAGCCCGCGAACCGTCCAAGGGCGACAGGCAAGGGGAAGGTTGAAAGGGTGAGCGCGTGCGAACCCCCGGCTATGCCCCGTCAGCGTAACGGTCAAAGACGGCAAGCTCGATTGACCGACAGGCCCTAGGTGTTGAGAAACACCAGGTGACCGCCCTGGACGAATGCAGGACGGTCGGACACCACCGGGTCCGGGGTAAAGGGGGCACCCTCCTCAACCGCATCTTGATGGAGCGGAACGTGGAAACCCCGTTGCGGTCTGCCGCAAGGCAGTAGGTGACCGCAAGGGCAGCTGATGCCGCAGCGGGAACAGGATGGCTCAAGAAGCGAAGGCCGATAGGTCGAAAGGCCAGGGGAAAGCGCGACGACCCGCTCTGGGGTGACGCGTATAACCCGTCGGATACGGACGGATGTCCGGCCCGAAAGGGAGCTGACGTGAGCCAGGTGGAACCTTGAAGAGACAGTGGGGAGGAACCAGAACTGATGGACAAGTTGGATGTCGCTCCGCAAGGAACGGCGAACGGACCTGAAGGCGGTCCCGACCTCGACTGGCACAGCATCAACTGGGCCAGGGAGGAAAGGACCGTACGGCGACTGCGCCAGCGGATCTTCAAGGCGTCGCAGGAAGGGGACCTGGCAAAGGTTCGCAACCTGCAAAAGCTCATGCTGCGGTCGAGGAGTAACACGCTGGTCAGCGTGCGACGAGTCACCCAGCGAAGCACCGGCCGTAAGACGGCTGGGGTTGACGGGGTGGTGGTCCTGACACCGAAGGGGCGAGCGAAGCTCGCCATGGAGGTCCAGGAGTCGCCAACCCGGCGACCCAAGCCGGTCAAGCGGGTGTACATCCCTAAGAGCAATGGGAAGCAGCGTCCGCTCGGAATCCCGGTGATCAGGGACCGTGTCATGCAGGCGCGGGTCAAGAACGCCTTGGAACCCGAGTGGGAGGCCCGGTTCGAGCCCAGGTCATATGGTTTCCGCCCCGGGAGAAGTTGTCACGACGCGGTCGAGAGCATCTTCTCGATGACGTGCCGTAAATCCCAGGTGCGGGAGTGGGTCCTGGATGCGGACCTGTCAGCGGCCTTCGACCGAATCCACCATGACCACCTGATGCAGTCCATCGGCTCGTTCCCCGAGAGGGAAGCGATCCGGGGGTGGCTGAAGGCGGGAGTGATGGAGAACGGTCGATGGGCCCCGACAGAGGAAGGCACTCCGCAAGGGGGAGTGATTAGCCCCCTGCTGTTGAACATCGCCCTGAACGGGATGGAGGAAGCCGTTGGGGTCAAATCCCGGACTCGTACGGGCATGGAGCCCGGTGCGAAACCCGGGACCCCTGTCCTTGTGCGGTACGCCGACGACTTCGTAGTACTCACGTACTCGAAGGAGGAAGCGGAACGGGCCAAGCGGGAGTTGGCGTTGTGGTTGGAGCCCAGAGGGCTCCGCTTCAATGAGGAGAAGACCCAGATCGTCCACCTGGACGAGGGTTTCGACTTCCTCGGATTCAACATCCGAAGGTCCAGCGAACGCAAGATCGTGATCCGGCCGAGCAACGACGCGGTGAGGAGAATCCGGGAACGGCTGCGGACAGAGGTGAAGGCACTGTACGGAGCCAACACCGCAGCAGTACTGAGGAAGCTCACGCCGATTGTGCGTGGGTGGGCGACGTACTACCGGGGGGTGATGTCCTCGCAGATCTTCGGATCACTGGACACCTACGTCTGGAAGCTCACCTACAAGTGGACCAGACGCAGCCACCCCAACAAGCCGACGGACTGGACCGTGAAAAGGTACTACGGCTCGTTCAACAAGTCTCGGGCGGACAAGTGGGTTTTCGGTGATCGGCGCTCCGGCGCCCACCTCTACAAGTTCGCCTGGACCCCGATCGTCCGGCACGTCCGGGTTAAGGGTGCGGCATCCATGGATGATCCAGCCCTCCAGGACTACTGGACGACCCGGCGCAAGAAGAAAGCGCCCCCCGTCATGGACAAGTCCAGCCTGAGCCTGGCGTTCCGCCAGCAGGGGCTGTGCCCGCTCTGCAACGGGGCCCTGATCGACGGAGCCGAGTACGAGCCGGACAATCCACGAAAATGGATCGAATGGTTCGCGGCTGTGACGAAGGTGCTACACAAGCATCATTTCGTCTACCGGCGGGACGGGGGCGGGGATGAACGGAAGAACCTCCAACTCATACACGCAGACTGTCACCGGCAGCACCACGAGGCCGATGACAAGAAGACCGGGCGAAAGAACAAGCGCCCATAGGGTTCTGCTTGAGCCGTGTGCGGTGAAAGTCGCAAGCACGGTTCTGAGGGGGCCGGGACACGGCGACGTGTCCCGGCTACCCGACTCGTGCCCGCCCGGACCGAGGCGCTGCCCGCCACCGGCCGGGCGATCGGGATCGACTGGGGGGTGAAGGAGACCGCGACCACCACCGGCGACGACCATGACCTGCCCCACCCCGAGCATGGGAAGAAGGCGGCCGACCGGCTCGCCCGGTACCAGAAGATGATGGCCCGGCGGAGACCGAGGCGTGGGCAGGCCGCCTCGAAGGGGTACGGGAAGGCTAAGCGTCAGGCGGCGAAGGTCCACAAGAAGATCGCCCGGCAGCGGCGGGACACCGCCCGCAAATGGGCGAAACGTGTGACGGCGGACTTCGATCAGATCGCGGTGGAGGACTTCAAGCCGACGTTCCTGGCCCGCTCCACCATGGCCCGCAAGGCCGCCGACGCGGCGATCGGCGCCACCAAGAACGCGCTGATCGAGATGGCGCGCAAACACGGGCGCACCGTCCATTTGGTGCATCCCGCGCACACCACCATGGACTGCGGAAGGTGCGGGGCGAGAACCAAGCGCGCGCTGCCGCTGTCGGAACGCACCTACACCTGCACCACGTGCGGAGCCGCCTCCCCCAGGGACAAGAACTCCGCGCGGGTGATGCTCGTCCGGGCTGGTCTCAACCCGGCTGGTGTCGAGGGCGTAAGACCTCCTGGAGCGCCGCTCCAGGAGGCTGTCTGAGCCAGGAATCCCCTCCCTTCAGGGAGGGGAGGACGTCAAACGGTGAAAGCCAGTTCCGCGGTCTCCGGCGACGCGGCGTCGAACGGCAGCACGAACCGGTGCGGCCACGCCAGCACGCTCTCCATCCACACCGCCCCCATCGTCTGCGCCACATGCCGCAGCCGGTCGGCCGGGTCCACGCCGATCGTGACCGTGACGATGTCCCGCTCCACCCCCTCGTGCTCGTCGTCGCCGAGAATGGCCCGCCAGGCCAGCGCCCGGTTACGGTCCACCTCCATGGAGAGCGGGTGGTGGCGGAGCGCCTTGGCCCGGTGGCCGAGCAGCTCGGTGCCGTTTGCGGGACGGTTGAACAGGTTGTACTCCATGACCGGCGCGGAGTCTCGCGGGCTGGGCGCGGGATGGCCGTGGGGGAAGAGCCGGTCCACCTCGTGCAGCCAGCGGACCTGCGGGATGACCCAGAAGGGGCCGGGCCGTTCGCCGGACTCCCTGTCGGGGCTCAGCAGCCGGGTGGCGGCCGCGGCGACCTGCTCGGTCAGTTTCGCCGGGTCGCCGACGGTCCGCAGCGACCACGCCCGGCGGCCGACGCCGCGCTCCACCGCCGTGGCCAGCAGGCACTCGCGCCGCCGCAGCGGCAGCTCGGCCCAGAGGTCGGCCAGCGCCCTCGGCACGCCGGGCACCGGCCGGTTGGTGCAGAACGCCAGCACCACGGTGTCGGTCCAGATCCGCAGCCAGGCCCACTCGGGCGCGTCGGCGAGCAGGTCGGCCTCGCGGAGCTCGACGAGCGTGCACGCCCTGCCGGTCCGGCACTCCTGACCGCAGGCCACCGAGCGACGACCGCAGATCGGCGGCATGTGGCCGGGGAGCAGGCGCTCGCGGTGCTCGCCCAGCGGCACCTGTACCCGCAGCGGCCGATCCATCCCGTCGGCGAAGACCGCGGCGACCCCCGGCTGGAGCGAGACGACCTGCCGGGACTGCTCCTCGCTGAGGTTCATCGCGGCCCCGACCAGCTGGCGGTCGTCCTCGGCCGGGAGCCGGTGCACGACCTTCAGCGCGGTGTTCTTCACCACGTCGGAGACGAGCTTGGTGGGGATCTGCTCGGCCACCACGATGCCCTCGCCGTACGCGCGGATCTCGGCGAGCATGCCGGCGAGGAGTTCGACCGCGTGCGTACTGGCCCGTCCGGCGCCCCGGTCGCGGAGCAGCCGGTGCGCCTCCTCGATCACGATGACGTGCCGGAGCCCGCTGCTCCGCTCCTTCCTGGCCCGCATCCGCAGGTGCTCCACGATCCGGATGATCAGCGTGCCCATCAGGAACGCCTTGTCCTCGTCGTTGGCCACGTCCTCGATGGCCAGCACCACGTTCCGCTGGAGCAGGTCGCCGATGTCCGCGGGGTGGCCGCCCTCGAAGAACCGGCCCGCCGACCCCACCCGCAGCGACCTCAGCCGGAGCGAGATGAAGCCCTCGACGTCGGCCTGGACCTCCCTGCCGTAGCCGATCTCCTTGATCACGTCCATCGCGTGCTGCTGCAGCTGCTCAAGCGTCGGTACGGCGGGCCGCACCGCCGCGCCCGGCGCGGCCCAGCCGGTGACCACGTCCCAGCCGTTGGTCTCGTAGACCCGTTGCAGCGCGAGCGACATGATCTGCGGGAACGGCTCCTCGGCGTCGAAGGCCGCCATGAACAGCGCCCGCACCATGTCGATGTGGGCCTGGACCGGATAGCCGGGCTCCGGGGCGAGCGGGTTGACGCTGAACGGCACGCTGTCCGGGGCCGACGGATTGATCACTGTGACCGGGGCGAGGTGCTCGACCCGGCCGCCCATCGCGGCGTATTCGGACTTGGCGGGCTCGATGGCCAGCCACGGAATGCCGGCGCGGGTGAGCTGCTCCAGCAGGTGCCTGACGGTCTGGGACTTGCCGGAACCGGTGGCCCCGGTGATGAAGGCGTGCCGGTTCAAAGTGGCGAGCGGGACCCTGAACGAGCCGACCGCCCTGTCCTGCCCGTCCAGGATCGAGCCGAGGTCGACGGTGAGCGTGCCGGAGGAGACGTCCGTCTCACTGGTCACGTCGAAGAAGCCCGCGTCGAGCACCCGGACCCCCGGCACCTCCCTGCGGGGCAGACCGGCCAGCGCGGCCAGCGCGCCCGCGGTGGCGGCGAACGGCGCGGCGGTGCCGTCCGCCGGGTCCTGCAAGGTCACCGAGAGCGCCTCGGTGAAGCCGTACACCGGGCCTGACAGCGCGCTGCGCAGCCGGTAGGGGTGGTGGCTCATCTCGGCCGAGCCGACCAGCACCGGGGCGATCTGCCGCAGTTCCTCGGGCCCCGCGGCACCGGCCAGCACCCGCACGCTCCAGAGCCCGGCCTCCCGGAAGGCGTCCAGCTCCTGCATCCGCCGCTCGGCCCGCTCGGCGTCGTAGCGGGAGCGCTCGGAGGCGTCGCCGTACTGCCTCAGCACGTTGAGCTGGGTGCGCAGGTGCGCCACCTCCGCGTCCAGCAGGTCCGTCCGCTCGGCCACCACCAGCCAGGCGAAGGGCCGCGACATGAGCGTGACCAGGGTGGACTCGAACAGCGTGGGCCGCTTGGTCTCGTCGGCGTCCGGCTCGCGCCGCCCGCCGAGCGGCGGGGCCTGGCGGCCGGGGCAGACGGCCCAGGCCAGGTCGGACAGGTCGCGGAGCCACTCGTCACCGATCCGTACGCCCCGGGCACCGCTGGGAAAGAGCAGCGGCTCGGGGCCGGCGGGGATCGGTTCGGCCTCGGCCGCCGCCCGGCGCGGCGGGCGCGGCGGGGTCAGCGGCCCGGCGTTGGTGACGAGCTCCAGCGGGGCGCCGGAGCCCCGGGAGAGCCAGCCGACCACGAAGGGCCGGTTCCGCTGGGCGGCGGAGAGCACGGCGGGCAGGACCGTGACGAAGTCCCACTCCGCCGACGAGCTGCGCGAGGGGGCGGTGATCGACTGAATCCGGTACCAGGGACCGGCCAGGGGATTGGGAGGACGGGACACGCTTGGCTGCATTTGCTCTCCACCCGGGGGGCCCGGCTCAAGGCTGAGGGGTTGTCACGGATCGCCCCGCCGTACCGGCCGGCGGGGGTCCGGGGGCGGGGTACCCCGGCAACCAAGGTCGAACCTTCCTCGGGGATCGCACCTCCGCATTGACCAGGCCATTACCACAAACGGACGTTTCATTGGCGTTTCATTGGCGTCTGCGCCAGTCGAGCCTGGCGGGCGGCGGGCCGAGGTTGGGCGGCGCGTTCTCGAAAAGGCTGGGTTCGCGGCTCTTCTCCTCCTCCTTCTCCGCCCGTTCCAGCACGGCCTCCTTGATCTCGTCGAACTCCCCCAGCGTCGTCTTGGGAAAGGTCAGGATGGCCGGGTTCGCGTCGGCGAGACGGACCCTGCGGCCCTGGGCGGTGGCGTCGGTGACGATCACCGAGGTGGTGGGGAGCTGCTGGAGCTGGTGCGGCTCGACCAGGAACTCCCTCGAACGGTGCAGAACACGTTCGGTCTCGCCCATGGCCTCGGTCGCGCGGCGCCCCCACTCGGTGGAGAAGCTGATGTCCTCCCTCAGATCCGCGTGGTTGACGTCCCGGGCGTCCTCTCCGTCATCGGCCTGGCCGACGGTGGAGACGTAGCCGCCGTCGAGCCCGGCCCCGGCGGCGCTGATCGTCTCGGTGAGCTGGGCGAGCTCCAGGCGGTGCTCGGTGCCGACGTGCTCACTGGCGATCCGGGCGTCCTCCGCGTTGCCCAGCCGCATGAACGTGACCGCCGCGTGCCCCCGGCCGAGCCGTTCCCGCACGGTCGGGGTGAGCGACCGGTAGGTGAGCACCAGGCCGGTCCTGGAGGTCTCGCAGGCGTCCATCAGCCGGTCGAGCACGTCGCCGCGGAGCTTGTCCGCGCCCGCGACGATGATCGTGTGGTACCAGGGCCGCTCCGAGGCCGGCGACTGGCGCAGGATGTGGGTGAGCGCGGTGGTCACGTAGGTCCCGAGGACGCGGTTGCCGAACACGCCGGCCTGCCGGTCCATGGAGACCACCCGCAGGCGCGCGGGCGGCAGCCGTACGGCCTCGGAACCGAGGGTCTCCAGCTTGCGCAGCTGCGACTCCAGCGCCCAGGCGCGCTCGATCACCACCCGGTCGCTGACCCCCCGCCCGAACAGCGTGCCGATCCGCTCCAGCTGACTCGCGGTGATCAGGCCGCGCCCGAGGTCGTCGCGCGGATCACCGACCTGGGCCAGCGCCCGGAGAGCCGCGGTGACCTGGTTGATCGTGGCGCTCGCGCCGAGGACCCCCAGGACCCGCTCCAGGATCGCGTTGTCGAACGACAGGTCCCTGGTCGTACGGTGCTCCTCGCTGACGCTCACCACGTGGGCGAGCACGTCGGCGAAGGCCTCGGGGGAGAGCGCCGCGCCCAGGTCGAGCCTGGGGAGGTCCACCGGCAGCACCCAGACCAGCGGATCGTCGCCGCCCCGGCGCGCCAGCTCGACGAGGTCCTTGGCGATCGCGCCCTCGGACAGGTCGAGCACGGTCAGGTGACCGCCGCTGTAGAGGCGGGTGGCGCCGAGCAGGGTGATCAACGCCGACCAGCCGGGCAGGGTGCCCCCGGCCACGTCGATCCGGTCGATCTCATCCGGCACGGTCACGGCGTACCAGGTGAGCTGCCGGTCGTAGCGTTCCTTTTTCTCGGCCCACTCCCGGTAGCGGGCGGCGTGCTCCTCCTGGGCGTGGAAGAGCTCCCTGTCGCGTTCCTCGCGCCGCCGGTCCCCGACCGCCTGGTGCTCCCGGATACGGTGGCGGACCGCCCGGTCTCCCTGGTGGATCGCGTAGCTGCAGAACACCGTCACGCCTCCGGAGGCGATCAGCCCCAGGATGGCGAACGACCAGCTCAGCAGCTCGGTGAGGCCGAGGAGAAGGATCAGTGCGGCGAGCCCGGCCATGAGCGTCCGGAAGATCTTCACCGGCCGGTTCAGCAGGTCCTCGTTGAGCCGCTCCCTGCGCATCCACTCGGGATCGGCCTGCTCGACGGCCTCGTCGACGGGAGAGGGGCGTCTGGGTGCCGGACCCGGATCAGGGTGCAGCAGGGCATACTGCCAGCCCAGGTAGATCCGGTCCGCCTGGAGCTGCGCATGCTCGGGATGCACGTCCGCCACGGAACCTCCGCCATAGGGCTCTCGCCGCCTCGGAGACAGCGTAAGAGTTGGACCTCCGATTCGGGCAGCGTTCCCGCCAATCTGCTGTATTTTCCCCATGTTCACCGCTACTTCAGGGACGAATGAGTCGGGTGGGACGGAGCCCAGCGATTACCATCCATTGCCATGACGTCTCCCCTTGGTGGCGCACGTAGGCGACGGCGCCCGGTCGCGGTTCCGGCGATCGCACTGACCGTGGCCACCGGTCTGGGGGTCACCGTAGCCCTCGGTGGACTCCGCCGGGCACCCGAGGAACCGCCCAGGCGGCTCGGCCCCGGCGCGAGCCTGGACCAGGGCGGGTTCACCACCAGGTTCGTGGAGTCCCGCGCCGTCGTCTGGCCGAATCCGTTCGGAGGGATGGGCAGGCGCTTCCTGGAGGTCGAACTCCAGGTCACCAACAGAGGCGACGCGACCGTCGAGGTGGGAGCCCCCGGCGACGGGGGGACGCCCGGCCTCTTCTACGCGGAGTCCCTGCTGCGAATGACCCCGGCCGTCGAGGGCGGCGCGGGCCCGGTCGTCTCCATCCCCGGCACGGCCGCCGGGAACGGCGAGACCGGCGGGGACGACGGGAGTCTCGGGAGCGGCGGCGGGGGCGGCGAGACCGCGCCGAGCAGGCAGTTGCATCCGGACCTGCCCGCGACCGTCGTGCTCAGGTACGAACTGCCGGACAGCGGGAGCGTGCCGCCGCGGGTCAGGCTCGACGTCGGGGCGTTCGAGCGGCGCGAGGGGTCGTTCACACACCTCGAACGCGAGTGGTCCCTGGTCAGGGACGGCGAGGAGGCCGACGCCCCGCCCAAGGTCGTCGCACGGGTCACCCTTCCGGTCCGGACGGCGGGAAGGGTGTGATGGACGGTGTGTCCCCGGCGGAAGACGGAACGGCCACCGCGGAACCCGGGACGCCCCCGGCGGAGTCCGGGATGTCCCCGGCGGAACGCGGAACGCCCCCGGCGGGGTCCGGAACGGCCGTGCGCCGCCACCGTCCCGCCTCGGGGACGCCGAGCCCGGCACGCCGGGCGGGCCTGCTGGCAGTGGGCCTGGCACTGGCCGCCGCCGCGGTGGGCCTGCGGTCCGCCGGCCTGACCCCCGAGGAGCGTACGGCCCACCTGACGTGGACCGGAGGCGTGGGGGACGAGATCTCCGCGTCCCGATTCTCCGCACGGGTGAAGACCATACATGTCACCAGAGCCGTCGAGACAACGGATATGACCGGTAGGGTGGAGTCGGCCGGCACCTCGGGGATCTTCCTGGTCGCCGACGTGGAGGCCACGGCCAGGCGCAGACCGCAGAAGCTCGGCCGTCCGGTGCTGCTGACCGAGACCGGCGGGCGGTACGCGGCCACCGACAAGATCGACGGCTCCCTCACCATCACCGATCCCGACATCCAGGTGGGCTGGTGGACCGAGGGCGTGGTGGTGTTCGAGATCCCGGCCGCCGCCCTGGCGGGATCCCGGATCGTGCTCGCCCCGCAGAACGGATTCATCGAAGAGGCACTCCTGCCCGAGGCGGAGATCGACCTGGGGCTCGACGGGGCCGCCGCAGAGCGCTTGATCTCGAACGCGAAGGACGTCTACCAGTTGGCGAGCAACAAGTGACCGGCACGCCGGCCCCGGAGCACGAGAGCCGCCACGACCGGCTCCCCTCCCCGGCCGGACCTCCCGCCCAGGAGAGCCGGGAGCAGGTCCCCGCACCGGACAGACCGCCCCCGGCCTCCCCCTCACAGGACGCCTACCGGGGGGTTTTCTGGTCCACCGCCGGCTCCTGGCCGACGCCCCCGTCCGCCCCCGGTCACAGGTCCCCCCCGTCCGAAGAGCAGCCGGCCCCTCGAAGCACCCCCGAAGGCCGGAGCGCCGGCCGGGCGACCGAGGAGCAGCCGATCGCCCGGGACGCTCCCGGCGGCACCCAGGACGTTCCCGAGCGGCACCCCGAGGCTCCACAGCCCCGGCCCGCCGCCGACGCCCAGTGGATGCTCGGCCGTCGGCGGACGTTCCCCGACGAACAGGTCTGGCCGCCGCCGAGGCCGGCCGATGAGCCTCCAGGAGCCTCGACCCAGCCGTTCCCGGCCGTCCCCGCGGCCCCTCCACCCGGCCCGCCCCGTGCTTCCGGCCCCGTCTCCAACGCCGGAGTCTCCGCACCCGGAGCCCCCGTCCCCGCCGCACCGCCGCCGCGCCGCCGTACGACGCTGCGGGCCGGCGGCGCGATCCTCGCAGTGGCGCTGGCCGTCGGCATCCCCACCTGGCAGGGATACAGCCTCTACCGCGGCGGTGTACCCGACCACCGGATCCACACCGTGGCCGCCGGAGGCACCGGGACGCTGATGAACGTGTCCTGGCGGGTCAGGGTCGAGCAGGCGGACAACCTGCCGGGCAAACCGCCGATCAAGCCCGACCAGCGGTGGTTGAGGATCACGGTAACCAGAACGTCCCTGAACGCCGAAGGCGTGATCCGGCGCGGCGAACCCGGCATCGAGGTCCAGCACCCCGACGGCCGCACCTGGCGGGCGGAGATCGACGAGGACGGGCTCCCCCCGGAGGGCGAGGACCACAGGATCGGCATCGGATACGACTACGAGGCGACCAGCCTGGTGCCCAGGGCGGTCGCCGGTCAGGTCGAGGTCCGGATCAGGCCGAGCACGTTCCGGATACCGCCGCGGGAGGAACCGGCGGTGGACCTGTTCGATCGGGTGGGCACCGAGAAGGTCGAGCCGGGGGATCAGGTGCTGCTGTTCAGGCGGTGAGCGCCTCGCCGGCCTCGCGGCCTCGGGTGGCCGCGATGTCGAACGCCGCCGCCAGCAGGCAGATCGTCGGCACCGTCACGACCAGGTCCCTGGCGAACTCCAGGGGAGGGCTGATGACCAGCCAGAGGTACGGCTCCTCCGCGCCGACCAGCGTCCGCACGCCCCGATCCGCGTAGTCGGCCCCCACCCGGAGCGCCACGTAGCACAGGCAGAACGCGCCGAGGAGCACGGCGCCGCCGCGGGTGGCGAGCCGGAGGGCGTTCGCGGGCGGGGCCCACCGCCCCCGGAGGCCGGCCGCGGCCCGGGACAGGGTGGAGCGGGTGAGCGAGTGGGGCCGCTCTCCCATCCGGCCGGCCACGGCGCCCGGTCCGGCCCCCCGCACAACCGCCCGCGTGTCCTCGGCGAAGGCGCCGTAGACGAGCGAGGCGACGGTGAGCCAGGTGAACGGGACGATCAGCGCGTCCACCACGTACGGCCAGACCTCGCCGACCCCGGTCAGGAACGTCTTCCACCACGGAACGACCCGCTCGGCCCGCTCGACCCAGCCGGCGACCGTGCTCACGACGACCCGCTGCGACATCCACTCCGACCGTGCCGAGGTGAAGGCGAACAGCGCGCCGACACCGTAGAGGGCGAAGGTCAGCTCGAAGAGGACGACGAGCGCGCCGCGGCCCCTGCCGCCGGTCCGCCACCGGCCGAACAGGACCTTCAGCAGGTAGGCCGCCACGGCGATCGCCACGGCCGGCCGCACGTCCAGCGTGGTGAGCGCGGCGCCGCCCTCTCCCTGAACGCCGGCCAGGATGCCCTTCAGGTCCTGGTCGGCCCGTCTCACCATGTCGAGTGAGGTGAACTCGCGAGCGTCCTCGACGTGGAGGCTCCAGGCCAGGTAGACGGTGGCGAAGACCGGCGTGGCCCGGTTGAGCGCGCCGAACAGGCTCTCCTGCGCCTCGTTCCCGGCTCGCCGTACCTGAATCTCCCGGAGCGCGCCGCGCACCGTGTACAGCATGCCGACCGTGACCACGAGCTGATTCAGCACGATCAACGTGAGGATCAGCATGGTGAGAACGAGCCGCGTCTGCCGGTGATCGCCGTGGGAGACCTCGGTGCCCGCCCACATCAGACCGGCGCGGACCGCGCGGCCGGCGGAGAACCAGAGCACCAGGGAGAGGGCGCGGACGCCGAAGATCCTGAGCGCGTGCACCGGAAGCCCGTACGCCGAGAGCGTCCGGGGGGCGACGGGCGGTGACGGCAGAGCAGACGTTCCGGACACTCGACGCATGGTAGCGCCCCACCGGGGGCGGCCACGGTCAAACGTCCGAGGTGTCCTCCCCCGGCCGGCCCACCGGGGGCGGGATCGTGTCCGGGCCCCTCTGACGGGGACCGCCGAAGGCGGCCGGACGCGAAAGAACCGGCATCCCCGCGGTGGGGATGCCGGTTCCGTTCCGTTTTCGCCGGGTCCGCCGAACTCCGTCCGTTCCGTCTCCGCCGGGCCCGTGCCGCCTCCGTCGAGTCCGCCGAGCGGATCGGACACGGATCAGACGGTGGCCAGGCGCGGCCCGGAGGTGGTCCGGACGTGATTCGGAGGTGGTTCGGACGGTGGCCGGACGTGGATCGGACGCGGGTCAGACAGCCACGGCGAGCTGAGTGACCTCGCCCAGGCGGGCCTGGGCTGGGATGTCCTTGGTGACGCCGCCGCTCGCGATGATACGAACGGTCCAATCACCGGGAGCGGCGAAGAAGCGGAAGATGCCCTCGTCGGACACCACGACCTCGCCGGTGAACTCGCCGGAGTGGTCCAGCAGGCGGGCGTAAGCCGTACCCGTGCCGGAGACCACCCCCTGGATGACGGCCTGGGTCGAAAGGTCGATCCCGGCCGGAAGGGCGATCGTCTGTGCCGGAGCAGCGCATCCCTGAGTCATTATCGGGCCTCTCCCAGTTCGATCGGCACGCCCACGAGCGAGCCGTACTCTGTCCACGAGCCGTCGTAGTTCTTGACGCCGGCCTGGTCGAGAAGCTCGTGCAGGACGAACCACGAGTGGGCCGAGCGCTCGCCGATACGGCAGTAGGCGATGGTGTCCCTGGCGAAGTCGACGCCCTCACCCTCGTAGAGGGCCTTCAGCTCCTCGTCGGACTTGAAGGTGCCGTCGTCGTTGGCCGCCTTGGACCACGGAATGTTACGGGCGGTCGGCACGTGGCCGGCGCGCTGCGCCGCCTCCTGCGGGACGTGCGCCGGGGCGAGCAGCTTGCCGGTGAACTCGTCGGGCGAGCGCACGTCAACCAGGTTGAGCTTGCCGATCGCGGCGACGACCTCGTCACGGAAGGCGCGGATGGACAGGTCCTGCTCCTTGGCCCGATAGTCGGTGGCCGGACGGTTGGGGACGTCCTCCACCAGCTCGCGGGAGTCGAGCTCCCACTTCTTGCGGCCACCGTCGAGCAGCTTGACGTTGTCGTGGCCGTAGAGCTTGAAGTACCAGTAGGCGTAGGAGGCGAACCAGTTGTTGTTGCCACCGTAGAGGATCACGGTGTCCTCGTTGCCGATCCCCCGGGCGGACAGCAGCGCCTGGAAGCCCTCGCGGTCCACGAAGTCACGGCGGACCGGATCCTGAAGGTCGGTCTTCCAATCGATCCTTACGGCGCCACGGATGTGGCCCTTGGCATAGGCACTCGTGTCCTCGTCGACCTCGACGAGAACGATGCCAGCGGTGTCGAGGTTGGCCTCGACCCAGTCAGCGTCCACCAGGACGGCGGAACGGCTCATGGATCCTCCGGGATTACTTTGCGGCGG
Organism: Streptosporangium sp. NPDC006007; assembly: GCF_040614315.1. Lineage (NCBI taxonomy): Bacteria > Bacillati > Actinomycetota > Actinomycetes > Streptosporangiales > Streptosporangiaceae > Streptosporangium > Streptosporangium sp. NPDC006007. The sequence goes on from NZ_JBEXUG010000023.1 coordinate 77,654, forward strand.
GTAGTAGACGGCGAATGATCAGGAACATCTCGCAGCCGAGACAGAGACGGAACGCGGCGTTGAGAAAAGCGGCGAACAGTGCCGCGGCGACGGCGCCGAGGGCCAGCGGCGTGATCTGTATGGCGTATCCGACCAGACCCATCAGAGCGAAGAGGAGGCCCACCCCCTGCGCGAAACGCGGCGGGGTCGCGTCCTGCCGCTCCGCGGGAGGGCTCTTCACCATCTCTTCGAATATCATCCCGTACGGCGAGGCGCCGAAGAGTCCCAGTGCGAACACCGCCGCCTGAGCCGCCGGCAGCCACGCGCTGCCGGTCAACAGGACGAGCGCGAGAACAACGGCGGTAAGGACCGCGGAGAAGCGGAGAGCCCGGGGATCAGCTTGCATCGTTCGATGCTCCTGAAGGGGGTACACAGATCGGTGCGGCTCGAAGTCCGCTTGAGATCGCCCTTAGGAAGTACGACAGAGTGAGGTGGCCACGCGGCAGAAATCAACCGCGCGCCGCTTCGTCAGCAGCTCTGTCGTGGGGTGCATGCCCATGACACTACCCCGACGTTCCATCGTCTGTCACATCCCTGTCCAGTTTGTGAGACCAAAAGGCTTGGCGAGCAGTAGGGTGCCCTGTTTCACTCTTCGACGGCGAGGCCCAGGGCCCCGATGACGTCGGCCTTACGGGGCTGCCCGGAGGCGCGTTTCACCACACGCCCCGACGCGTCAAGGATCAGTACGGTCGGGGTCCGCAGAATGTTCAAAGATCGGACGAGATCGAGCCGGGACTCCGCGTCGATCTCCAGGTGCGCCACCCCCGGCACCAGCCCGGCCACCTCCGACAGGATCCGGCGGGTCGCCCGGCACGGCTGACAGAACGCGCTGGAGAACTGCACGAGCGTGGCGCGCTCCCCGAGCGGGGCGTCGAGCTCGCCGGACGTCAGCCTCTCCACATCGCCTCCGGCCTCGCGGGGCACGCCGTCGCGCCGCCGTACCAGCACACCCACCAGGGCGGCCGCGGCGAGTGTGACGAGCACCACTGTCAATCCGGTCACGGAGCACGACAACACACGGCCTCGCCGGACCATTCCCCGCCCCCGGTCCCACCCCGGTCCCGCCCGGGGGCGGGACCGGCTCAGCGCGCGGGGATGCTGAGCAGCATCCGGCCCTGGGCGGTGACGATCTCGAACTTCGCGATGCTCCCGAGCGGGATCGTGGTGGTCCCGGGGAAGGCGATCGACTTGTCGTAGGCGGCCCTGTCGACGACCCAGTTTCCCGCCGTCTGCCGGACACCGTCGGCGCCGATCACGTCCAGCCGGCAGGGAGTGCCCCTGGCGACCCCGGAGAGCACGATCCTGACCGTGATCGTCCCCTCCCGCTCCGTCGCGGTCACCGTGGCCTGAACGGGCCCCTCGTCGCCCCGGCGCTCCAGCCTGCGGCCGGGGGCCGGTGTGCCCACCAGGATCCGGGCGTCGCCGGACTCGGCCGAGGGCGCGCTCTCCTTCGCCGAGAGAGCGGTGCCGGCCCTGTCGGCGGCCGGCTCCTGGGACTGCGCCATGGTGGCGCCGCCGTCCTGCGCGGGCCGGTTGGCCGCCCACAGGGTCCCGCCCAGTCCGACCACCAGGACCGAGGCCGCCAGCGACAGCAGCATCCGGGTGATCCTGCGCCGTCTGACCTTGGCGTTGAGCAGCCGGTCGAGCACCGCCTGGGGCGGGCTGGCCGCCTGCGTCACGTCCTCCTCCGACACCCGGCCGAGGAACGCGACCACCCCGGTCAGCTCCTCGAACTCCGCCCGGCAGCCGTCGCATTCGGCGAGATGCGCCTCGACGAACACGCGCTCCTCGGGCTCCAGCGCCCCGAGCGCGTACGCCCCGAGCGACATCCGTACCTCTTCGCAGTTCATCATCATGGCGCGAGCCCCCGCTCCTCCAGCGCCAGCTTGAGCGCCCGAAGCGCGTAATACGTGCGCGACTTCACCGTTCCGGCAGGGATACCGAGCGCCTCGGAGGCTTCCTTGACCGACTTTCCCTGGTAATAGACCTCGGCGAGTACCTCGCGGTGCTCAGGGCGCAGCGTGGCCAGCGCCTCGGCGATCGCCCAGGACTCGACGGCCCGCTCCAGCTCGTCGTCGGCCGGCACGACGGCGAGCGCCTCGGCCCCCGTCTCCGGAGGACGCGACTTGCGCGCCCGGTGCTGATCGACGACGAGGTTGCGGGCCACCGTGAACAGCCACGCGCGGATCGGACGCCCGCTGAAGGCGTCAGGATGCCGCCAGGCTCGCAGCAGCGTCTCCTGCACGACGTCCTCCGCTCTCCCCGGGTCACCCGTCAGCCGCAGAACGTAGCCGTAGAGTGGCCCGCCGTGTTCGTCGAAGAGGGCTCTGACGAGCTGCTCATCGGCGGTTCCGGCGTGACTCACATCCCCACGACGTACGGCGGGACGGATCGGTTCAGTCACGGTGCGGCCCAGTCGGAGTCGGTACGGTCGGAGTCGGTTCGATCATGGCGTTGGCTCTGTCACGGCGTCGGGTCCGGGTTCGAAGGCGGCTGACCACGGGGCCGTCCGGGGCGGCCGTGGAGACGGGGCGGTCATGGGACGGCTGCGGGGCGGCCTGCCGAGCGTACGCCACGGAGCCGTCCCCAACCTTTTTTCGCCTGTCCCGACCCCCAGCCGGTCTCAGCCGGTCTCAGCCGGTCTCAAGCCGCCCAGCCGGCCTCAAACGGCTCAGCCGGCCTCAAACGGCTCAGCCGGCCTCAAACGGCTCAGCCGGTCTCAGCCGCGGAGCGGTACGTCCGCCGCCTCACCGGCGATCCGGATTCCCTGCGGAACGGCCTTCACATCGGTCACCTTCAGGTTGAACGGCAGGTTCTTGATCGGGATCCGGTAGGTGATGAACCGCTCGGGCTGGGGCACCGGGATGCCGCCGCCCAGCGTGATCCTCCCGGGGACGAACCGCACCTCGCCACCGGTCATCTCGATCTTCATGTCGGCCTTCACCGGCACCTTCTGGCCCAGCACGCTGATCTCGCCGGTGACGGCGAGGGCGTCACCGTTGACACTGATCTTGATCCCGCGCGGGGCCCGCCGGTTCAGCGTCTCCAGCGGGACGATCACGGTGCCCGCCACCCGCTCCGCGCGCATGTCCACCCGGTCGGCGCGGAGCACCAGGTCCTCCAGCGGGGCGGTGACCCCGTAGAGGGTGAAGTCCACCTTGGACATGTGGACACCGGCCAGGCTCATCGGGCCCGCGGCGACCCTGACCTCGTCGTACCGCCCGCCGATCGCCTGGGTCAGGAACGGGATACCGAGGATGGTCACCTCGGGCGCGGGGTCGAGGTCGTACTTCGCGGCCGCCCGCGTGGCGATCTCCCGCTGCGCGCCGGTGACGGCCACCCTGTCCAGGATCGCGATGAGAACGAGCAGTAAAACCAGAAAAGCGGCGAGCTTGCGCATCCGACTCCCTGTTCATTCTCCGGGTCCGGCCAGAGTGTCACCGCAGCCCATCCCCTGGCAATCGTTTCCAAAACGCCACACCAACGATCAGGTCGGCCCAGGTGTCCACTTCTTCAAGGATCGCCCACACCTTCCTGACCACCTTTACACCTGGCTGTCATCTCGTCGATCATCCACCATCACCGGCCGATCAGCCACCCGCGAACGGGGGAAGCACCTCGACCGTCGCCCCCTCCGCGAGGACGACGGCGCCGTGCGCCCTCCTGCCCACCGGGTCGCCGTCGACCAGGAAGGAGGACCTCCCGGCCACGCGGGCCAGCTCGTCGCGGCCCAGCGTGACGTTGGCCATCAACTCGGCCAGCGTCTCCGCCTCGAAGGACTCCTCGGCGACGCCCGCGGCGTCCTTCGCCGCCGCCCAGTAGCGAATCGTGCCCTTCGCCATCTACGACCAACTCCTTCGACACACGCACGGCCACCGTCCCGTCACGGGGAATCCACGGAGAGGGGGACGTTCACCTGGTGGACCCTCACTGGACGCTTCATCCCCGTGGGCTATCCTCACTTACTACGGGACCTGGGCGACGTAGCCCCCGGGTCCTTACGTGTTTTATGTGGCTATAGCCGTTTTGTACGGCTACTGCCGACATAACACGGGGAAGGAGGCATCGTGAGCAACCTACTGCTGCTCACCAACGCCCTTGAGCCCTCGGCCGAGGTGCTTCCGGCGCTGGGGCTGCTGCTGCACTCGATCCGAGTCGCCCCCGCCGAGGCCACCGCGCTGATCAACACCCCACCCGCCGACGCCGTCCTGATCGACGCACGCCGCGAACTCGCCCATGCCAAGAGCCTCTGCCGGCTACTGCGGACCACGGGCATCACCTGCCCCCTGCTGGTGATCGTCACCGAGGGCGGCCTGGCCGCGATGACCGCCGACTGGGGCGCCGACGACGTCCTCCTGAACAGCGCCGGTCCCGCCGAGGTCGAGGCACGACTGCGGATCACCGCCGGCCGCCTGAACCTGTCCGCCGCCGGGGAGGCCCCGGACGAGATCCGCAACGGCGACCTGACGATCGACGAGGCCACCTACACCGCCCGGCTCCGTGGCCGCGCGCTCGACCTGACCTTCAAGGAGTTCGAGCTCCTGAAGTATCTGGCGCAACACCCCGGGCGGGTCTTCACCCGCGCCCAGCTCCTGCAGGAGGTGTGGGGATACGACTACTTCGGCGGCACGCGGACCGTGGACGTCCACGTCCGGCGGCTGCGCGCCAAACTCGGCGCCGAGTACGAGGCACTGATCGGCACCGTGCGCAACGTCGGCTACCGCTTCGTCCCCGAACGCGGCAACGAACCCTCAGAAGACCGCGAACCCGCCCACAACTAGTGCCGCATCAGGCTACGTTTGCCCTGTCTACGATGGCGCGTAGACGCTGGTCGTTGGCATGGCGGTTACGCCAGATGATGTAGCGGCGAATCATGCTGCCCTGCTCCCTGTGGCCGGCATGGTCGGTGCCGTCCAGAGTGAAGTAACGCAAAGCGGTGAACTGAGCCTCGATCCGGTTGAGCCAGGAACTGTTGGTCGGTGTGTAAGCGATCTCGACGTTGCTGACCCGGGCCCAGTCGCCGACCCGGGTGTCCTTCTTCGTGCTCAGATGCGGGGCGTAGTTGTCGCACACGATCGCGATACGGATCTCAGGCGGATACAGGCTGCGCAGGTAGCGGCAGAACTCCATGAACCGGGTGCGCGTCTTGACGGGTTTGATGTGCCCATACAGCTTGTCCTTGCCCAGGTCGTAGGCGGCGAACAGATGCCGTATCCCGTGCGGGCGGGTGTAGGTCGCCCGGCGGCGCGGCCGGGGCTCACGGCCGGGATCTTTGTGCCTGCCGCCGTGCTCGGCCCACTGCCGGCCCGGGTGCGGCTGAAGGTTGAGCGGCCCGAACTCGTCCACGCAGAAGACGGCCTCGGGTTCGCCGGGTTCGGCGGCGACTTCGCCGTCGGCAATGGCGTACAGGTGCTCAACCCGGGCCTTCTTGGCCGCGTAGTCGGGATCGTGGGAGGTCTTCCAGGTTTTCACCCGTTGAAAGGAGACGCCTTCCTCGCGGAGCAGGATGCGCAAGCCCTCATGGCTGATGTCGTCGACCACCCCCTCGGCGACCAGGAAGTCGGCCAGTTTGGCCAGGCTCCAGGTCGAAAACGGCAGGCCGTGCTCAGCTGGTTTGGACTTGGCGATCTTCTTGATCTCGCGGCGTTCGGGCAGGGTGAACGTTCTGGGCCGTCCGCCCCCGTATTTGGGCTGCAGGGAGTCGAAGCCGTCGGCGTTGAAGTTGTGGATCACGTCCCGGACCCGGTCCGGGCTGGTGAACGTCACCTCGGCGATCTTCGCCACGGGCATGCGCTGGGCGGACAGCAGCACCATCTGCGCGCGCCGCCAGGTCACCACCGATCCACTGCCGCGGCGGATGATCCGCAGCAGCCGCCGCCCCTCGTCATCGTCGATCTCGCGGACCCGTACGCGTTCAGCCACACCGTTCATCATGGTGGCAACCTGTCGCCGGGCGCAGCGATCTGACGACAGGTAACAACGAGGCGAACGTTGCCTGATGCGGCACTAGTCCCGCGTTTAGTCCCGCGTTCCGCACCCGGCCCGACGTCACGACGGGCCCTCCCGGCCGCCGTCCGGAGCCCGCGACAGATGGCGCAGGAACCACTCCCTGGCCAGATAGGCGACCCGCTCCAGCGCGCCGGGTTCCTCGAAGAGGTGCGAGGCGCCCGGGACGATCTCCAGACGTGTCTCGCCGCGCAACTCCCGCGCCGCCTCACGGTTGAGTTTGACGACGGCGGGGTCGGCCTCTCCGACGATCAACAGCGTGGGCTGGTGAACCGACCGGAGCGCGTCACCGGCGAGGTCCGGCCGCCCGCCCCGGGAGACGACCGCCTTCACCGCGTCCGGCCTGGTCGCGGCGGCGGCGAGCGCCGCGGCCGCCCCCGTGCTCGCGCCGAAGAGCCCTACGTACAGGCCGGCGGTGGGCTCGTGCGCCACCAGCCAGCCGGTGAGTGCCGCCAGCCGTACGGTGAGCAGGCCGATGTCGAAACGGAGCTCGCCCGTCCGGAAGTCGGCCTGCTCCTCCGCCGGTGTGAGCAGATCGGTGAGGATCGTGGCCAGACCCGCCCGGTGAAGCTCACCCGCCACATAGCGGTTGCGCGGGCTGTGCCGGCTGCTGCCGCTGCCGTGCGCGAACAGCACCGCCCCGTGCGCCGGCCGCGGCACCACCACGTCCGCCCCCAGCGTGACGCCCGCGACGGGGATCTCCAGATGCTCCAGATTCATCCGGACGGCGTTCATGTTCTCCCCTTCGACATGTCTTCCCCCTTCTTCCGGGACCCTCCCCCTCGAACCCGGACACCCGCTCGCCCCCGGCTGGTCAGACACCGGCCGGGTAGGTCTCGGGAACCTCTCCCCGCTCCCAGCCGGCCGTCCGCTCCAGCGGCTCGACCGCCCGCGTCTCGTCGATGTGGATCAGCGCGTCGTACCGGTCGGCCACCCGGGCGTGGAAGTAGTGGCTCCGCCGTTCGGTCCGCGGGCGGTAGACGACGCCGATCGCCCGTTCCAGCCGCGGCGGGCGGAGCGCCTCCGCGGCCGGGGAGGCGGAGCCGAACAGGAGCATGAACTCCTTCTTGCCGGTCTCGTGGAGCAGTTCCTCGACCGATCCGGCGAGCGCGGGCCGTACCCGCTTGCGCTCGGCCGGGGCGCCCCAGTCGTCGGCCGCCGTCACGGTGCCGGTGTAGGTGGTGAAGCCGATGAGGCGGGAGTCCCCCGGATGCCGCTCGCGGACCAGCTGACCGATGGTGAGCTCGCCGCGGGCCGCGGCCTCCGTCGCCCGGGCGTCACCGACGTGGGAGTTGTGGGCCCATACGACGATCTTCGCGGGCCGGCCGTACCCGCGGGTGAGGTGATCGGCGAGCGCGTCCAGGGTGTCGGCCATGTGGCGGTCGCGCAGGTTCCAGGAGGAGACCCTCCCGCTGAACATCGTGCGGTAGTACTCCTCGGCCGCCTTGACGGTCCGCGCGTTCCGCTCGGCGTGGAAGACCTCCTCCTCGACGAGCGTCCCGTCCCGCCGGATGTACTCCAGCGCGTGGCGCTGCAGGTCGGCCAGCTGCTCGACCACCTGCCCCTGGCACGACTCACCGGCCCCGAACGCGGCGGCGAAGCCGTACGCCTGGCCGTCGCCACCGGCGTGATGGTCGAAGCAGGCGTAACGCTCCCTGGCGCGCGCCGCGGCCTCCGGATCGACCCGTTCGAGGATGGCGACGACCTCGTGGATCGACCGGTACAGGCTGTAGAGGTCCAGCCCGTAGAAGCCGGCCTTCGCCCTCTCCTCCTCCCCGGCCCGGTCGTTGTGCCCGCGCAGCCACCCGACGAAGTCCAGCACCTCCGCGTTGCGCCACATCCAGGTCGGGAAACGCTCGAAGCCGCGCAGCGCCTCCTCGGCGGTGGCGTCGTCGTCGCGTCCGAGGACGTAGCGGCTCACCCGGTAGGCGTCGGGCCAGTCCGCCTCCACCGCCACCGCGCAGAAGCCGCGTTCCTCGATGAGCCGCCGTGTCATGCGGGCACGCGCCCGATAGAACTCGTGGCTGCCGTGCGAGGACTCCCCGATCAGGACAAGACGCGCCTCACCCACCAGATCGAAGAGATCCTCGTCGCGGGGCACCCCCTCCTCGGTGGGCAGGGCCTGCGCGCGGACGACCGTCACCTCGGGGAGGTCCTGCGGGTCGGCCTCCACCGGCCGTGATCTCGACGCGGCGCGGAGGAGCTCCTGCACCTCCTCGTCGGTCGTCTGGGTGAAGTCCCAGTAGGACATCCCGACCGCCACGAAGGGGGAGGGCGTGGTGGCGCAGATCACCTCGTCGGCCAGGACGCCGAGCTCGCGGCAGGTCGACTCCGGCGCGGCGGGGACCGCGACGACGATCTCGGCCGGACGCCGGCGGCGGAGGGCCTCGACGGCGGCACGCATGCTCGCGCCCGTCGCGAGCCCGTCGTCCACCACGACGACGGTCCTGCCCATGAGGTCGGGCGGCGGGCGCCCCTCCCGGTAGACCCGCTCCCGTCTGAGAAGTTCGCGGCCCTCGCGCTCGGCGACCTGCTGGACGGTCTGCGGCGAGACGCCCAGCGCCCGGACGACGTCCTCGTTGAGCACGATGACCCCGCCCCCGGCGATCGCCCCCATGGCCAGCTCCTCCCGGCCGGGGAGGCCCAGCTTGCGGACGAGGAAGACGTCGAGCGGGACACCGAGGGCCATGGCGATCTCATAGGCCACGGGCACGCCGCCCCGTGGCAGCCCCACGACGACGACATCCGGCATGCCCCGGTAACGCCTCAGAAGACTCGCCAGGACGCGACCGGCATCCCGCCGATCCTGGAACAGACGGTCTGACACAGCCGCCACCTCCGGTTGGCGTAGTTCGCCCCGCCTTCCTGGAACATGCCCGAACTGCGATGACTGACCGTTGAGCACCGCGAACGTGTCACGAGTTTTACCCGGCGTGACCCCTGTCTTTACCGGCACGGGTACGGCTCCGCGCCCTTGAACGATCTTCAGTGACGGGCCCCCGGACCACTCGGAGCCCGTTTCGAAGGCGGGCGAGCCTAGGGGACGACGGTGATGTGGTTGGGGACCGGGGGGGTGATCAGCGGGTTCGCGGCGAAATGGGCCGCGAAGGCGTCGATGTCGAGCGGGCCGCTCCACAGGTCCGTGCCGTTCCTGAACTCCAGGAAGGCGTCACCCCCGCCGACCAGGAAGTTGTTGGCGGCGACCCGGACGCTCCCGGTATCCGTCACCGCGACACCGTCGATCTTGATGTCCGAGACCTTCGCCCCCCAGGCCGCGCCCCTGCTGTAGGTGTAGGTGAGGTTCGACGACGGCTGCAGGATCTTGTTGAAGGGCTGGGCGTTGGGCCCGCCGGTGAACTGCTGCTCCAGGACGGTCTTGAGCTGGGCACCGGTGAGGGTGACCACCTGCGTGAGGTTGTTGAACGGCTGCACCGTGAAGGCCTCGCCGTAGGTCACCACGCCGTCGCCCTCACCCGCGGGCGAGCTCGGGTAGGTGAGGCCGGCGCGCACGCCGCCCGGGTTCATCAGCGCGACCTGGGCGGTGCCGCCGGTCCTGGTCGCGGCCAGCTGGCCGTCGGCGATGAGGTTGCCCAGAGGGGACTCCCCCGACGGGGACGCGGCGTTGACGATGTCGGCCGTGATCTTGCCGATCGGCCGGTTGGCCACGGGCGCGACGCGGTCCTTCCAGCTCTGGACGAACGCGGCGATCTCCGGGTCCGGGGTGACGGTCCTGGTCACGACCTGGTTGTCGGCCACGACCGAGGAGCGCACGACGTCACGGGTACGGACGTCCACCTGGAAGTCGACCTTGGTGATCACCCTGCCGAAGGAGCCGCCCTGGCTGAACAGGCGCGTACCGCCCTTGGGGTCGGACACCGTACACAGGTACGCCTGGTGGGAGTGACCGCTGAGGATCATGTCGATCTCGGCGTCGACCTGGGTGGCGATCCGGTTGCCCACCCCCGGCTGGGCGCTGCAGGCGTCGGGCGACCGGCCGGGGGTCACCTGGTCGCCCTCGTGCACCAGCACGACCTGGGCCTTGACGCCGACGAGCCTGAGCAGCCGGGAGGCGACGTTGGCCGCCTTGACCTCGTCGACGAACTCCAGGTCCTTCACCCCCTCGGAGGTGACGATGTTCGGGGTGGTCCGGGTGACCAGGCCGATGAAGCCGATCGGCACGCCGTTCATCCAGCGGACGGTGACCGGGGGCAGCGCGGGGATGCCGTAGTCCTTCAGCGGCGCGCGCAGCGGACCGGTGTTCCGCCCGCCGAACGCGGCGAGCGCCTCCCGCTCGGCGGCCCCGTCCGGCCGTTTGAAGATCACATTGGCGCCGAGATAGCTGTAGCCCGCGCCCTTCCACGCGCCGGCGGGCGAGCAGCCGTCCACCGGGTGGCAGCCACCACGCATGATCCGCCTGAGCTCGGCGTAGCCCTCGTCGAACTCGTGGTTGCCGACGGCCGAGGCGGTGACGCCCACCCTGCCGAGGAACTCCACCGACGGCTCGTCGTGGTAGGCCGCCGACAGCAGCGGGGTGGCGCCGATCAGGTCACCCTGAGCGACCTTGAGCGTGTTCTCGTCGGACAGTCGCCCAAGATGCGTGGCCACGTAGGCGGCGCCGCCCGCCTCGACGGTGGCGCCGGTCTCGTCGACCATCCGGCCGGACGAGCCGGTCGGCGGTTCGAGGTTGCCGTGGAAGTCGTTCAGGGCGAGCAGGCGGACCGGCACCGTCTTGGGAGGCTTGCCGCCCGCCTCCGCCGGACCCGTCGCGAACACGAGACCGGTTCCGGCGAGGACCCCGGCCATGACCAACCGCTGAAAGGAGCGAGGCATCATGAACCACGACATTAAATCGGCAATCCATGGAAGGAATGTCCGAGAGGTAACGATTAACCGATCCATCGCATGGCGGTTTTTGCCAGTCCCCGGCGATCCCCTGGCATCCGGGGCCGCCTAGAGTCCAGGACATGAACGTGCGCGTGGAACACAGGGGACGACTTGACGAACAACAGGTGGCCGCCGTCCTCGAAGTCGTCGAGGCCGCCGCGGAGGCCGACGGGGTCAGGCCGCTCAACGAACATGTGATGCTGCACCTCCGCTACGGCGGGGACGAGCAGGCGGGGGCCGTACTCCTGTACGCCGGAGACGACCTCGCGGGCTACGCGCACGTGGACCCGACCGACCCCGTCGAGGGGCCCAGCGGGGAACTGGTGATCCACCCCGCGTTCCGGAGGCGCGGGTACGGGCGGCGTCTGCTCCGCGCCGTACTGGAGCGGAGTGGGGGACGGCTCCGCCTGTGGGCGCACGGCGACCACACGGGAGCCGAGGCCCTAGCCGTGTCGGCCGGGTTCACCAAGGTCAGATCGCTGTGGCAGATGCGCCGCCCCCTGCTCGCGGCGACCCCCGGCTTCGACCTCCCCCCCGGCGTACGGCTGCGCGCGTTCGAGCCCGGATCCTCCGACGAGGAGTCCTTGGTGGCGCTCAACGCCCAGGCGTTCGCCGACCACCCCGAGCAGGGAGCGTGGACCGTCGAGGACCTGAGACGGCGCGAGCAGGAGCCGTGGTTCGACCCGGCGGGGTTCTTCCTCGCGGTGCGTGAAACCGCCGCCCCCACGCAGCTCACGGAGCGGCTGACCGGGTCCGAGAGCCCCGAGGAACGGCGAACCCGGGCCGGGGGCCTCGCGGAACGGCAGGCCGGGGCCACCGGTTTCACGGAGCGGACCGGCCCGGCCGGTGCCGCGAAGGGGCGGGACGGCTCGGCGGGCGGCGAGCGACTGGTGGGCTTCCACTGGACCAAGGTGCACGGCGACGACGGCCACGGACACGAGCCGATCGGCGAGGTCTACGTCGTCGGCGTCGATCCCGCCGAGCAGGGCGGCGGACTGGGCAGGGCGTTGACGCTCGCGGGCCTGGCCCACCTGCGGTCGCGGGGCCTGGCCCAGGTGATGTTGTACGTGGACGAGAGCAACACCGCGGCGATCCGCCTCTACGAGAAGCTGGGCTTCACCCGGTGGGACGTCGACGTCATGTACCGGAAATGACGAGACGCGATGGAACGCCGATCGCAGCCACTCGATCGACGTCCCATCGCGTTCGTCCGGGTTCTACTCGAAAACCCAGTGGAACCCGTAGTAGACCAGGGCGCCGACGAGCGCCGCGGCGGGGATCGTGAGAACCCAGCCGGTCACGATGTTGGCCGCGACCCCCCAGCGCACCGCCGACAGACGCCGGGCCGCGCCCACACCCATGATCGAACTCGTGACCGTGTGGGTGGTGGAGATGGGCGCGCCGAAACCCAAGGCCGCGATGTAGAGCACGGACGCGGCGGCGGACTCCGAGGCGAAACCCTGGGGAGGGGTGACCGTGGAGATCCGGCGGCCGAGCGTCCGCATGATCCGCCAGCCACCGGCGTAGGTGCCAAGAGAGATGGCCGTCGCGGCGGAGAGGATGACCCATTGCGGGATCGGATCACCGTTGTGCTTGAACCCGCCGACCACGAGCGCCAGGAAGATCACACCCATGGTCTTCTGCGCGTCCTGCAGACCGTGTCCGAGGGCCAGCGCCCCGGACGAGATGATCTGCGAGCGGCGGAAGCCCTGGTTGACCTTGGGCGCGTTGGAGCGGCGGAAGGTCCACAGGAAGCCGATCATGATGGCCCCCGCCAGGGTGAACCCGACCAGCGGCGAGAGAATCATCGGGATGACGACCTTGTGGAACACGCCCTCCCAGTGGATGATGCTCGACGAGGCGAGCGCCGCACCGACCATGCCGCCGATCAGCGCGTGACTGCTCGACGAGGGCAGGCCGAAGTACCAGGTGACGAGGTTCCAGGCGATCGCCCCGAGCAGGCTCGCGGCCACGATCACCAGGCCGTGCGTGCCCTTGGGGGCGTCGATGATGCCTTTTCCGACGGTCGACGCCACCTGGGTGCCGAGGTTCGCACCCAGGAAGTTCATCCCCGCGGCCATGATCAAAGCGGTCTTCGGCTTCAACGCCTGTGTCGAAACCGCGGTCGCGACCGCGTTGGCGGCGTCGTGGAAGCCGTTGGTGTAGTCGAAGGCCAAGGCCACGACCACCACGCCGATGATGAGTACCAGGGTCAGGTCCACTAGCTATCCTTGACCGCGATCGACTCGATGGTATTGGCCACCCGCTCGAACGCGTCCGCGGCCATCTCCAGCTGGTCGACGACCTCCTTCACCTTGAACCAGGCCAGCCCGTCGCTTTCGCCGTTGAAGAGGGAGGCGAGAAGGTGACGGTAGATCCGGTCGCCCTGGTTCTCCAGCCGGTTGATCTCTATCCAGTAGTCGCTCAGATTCTTCATCGAGCGCAGCCGGGGCATGGCCTCGGCGGTCAGCTCGGCGGCCATCGTCAGGACCTCGACCTGCTGGACGACGTCCTTGGGGAGCTCGTCGACCTGGTAGAGGACCATGAGGTCGGCGGCGGCCTCCATGTGGTCCATCACGTCGTCGAGGGCCGACGCGAGACGGTAGATGTCCTCTCGGTCGAAGGGGGTGATGAAGCTCCTGCTGAGCAGGCTCATGATCGAGTGAGTACGCTCGTCGCCGGCGTGCTCACAGGCACGCAGCTTTTCGGCCAGAGCCCGCCTGTCCGATCCGTCGCTGACGATTTCCGACAGCAGGTGAGACGCTGTGACGAGGTTGTTCCCCAAGGCGGCGAACATCTCGTAGTAGCTGTCCTCGCTGGGCGTAAGGCGCAGGGGCACGTCGCTCTCCAGATATGCGGGGATGGGACGTTGGAAACGTACGGTCACCGGCGGGGATAGGGCCTCACCTTTTTGAACACCCGACCTTTCCTGCCACCGCCGGCCATAACGTGGCCGACGACATCGGGGTCGAGGGTCCTCCAGGGTTTCCGTTTCCGGTGACCGTCGCATTGACTTGCGGTCACGCTACGCCGTCACGCGCCCCAAATGGAGCCACCCTCCTCTTCCCTAACCTTTTTGGGGCGAACCTTCATCTTTTCCTCACCTAACGGCCCCTTATGCCAGATACGCCAACCCTTAGCTACACTTATCCATACATTCCTATAAACATAAGGCCGTCGAACCGCCCCACTCCCAGGAATCTCACCCTCTCGGCTGACTCCGTCGTGTTGATCTATGTAAACGGCGAGTAAGGATGGTTGATGTCAGATCAGACCATTCATCCGATTGGATCCTGATCGGCACGACGGCCACCAGATGCACCGCAGACGCCCGAACCACCATCGAGCGACACGACGACACCAACTTGAGGACGGCGCCCCCGGCTTAAGGACGGCGACCCTGGCTTGAGAGCGACGGCACCGGCTTGAGGGCGACGGCCGGCCACCACGACCGGTGAGCAGGGTCCTTTAGATCCGGCTCCGGTGAAAGTTCAGATAGGAACGACTCGGCGTCGGCCCCCGTTGCCCCTGATACCGCGAGCCGTACTTCTGCGAGCCGTATGGATGCTCGGCGGGCGAGCTAAGACGGAACATGCACAACTGGCCGATCTTCATACCGGGCCAGAGCTTGATCGGCAGCGTCGCGACATTGGACAGCTCCAGCGTCACATGCCCGCTGAACCCCGGATCGATGAAACCCGCCGTGGAATGGGTGAGCAGGCCCAGCCTGCCCAGCGAGCTCTTCCCCTCCAGCCGCGAGGCGACGTCGTCGGGAAGCGTGATGACCTCGTAGGTGCTGGCCAGGACGAACTCACCGGGATGCAGGATGAACGGCTCGTCCCCCTCGGGCTCGACCACCCGCGTCAGGTCCGGCTGCTCGATCGACGGATCGATGTGGGGATATCGGTGGTTTTCAAAGACTCTGAAGTAACGATCCAGCCGCACGTCGATGCTCGACGGCTGGATCATCTCCGGCTGGAAGGGATCGAGTTTGACCCTGCCGGACTCGATCTCGGTACGGATGTCACGGTCGGAAAGCAGCACGTGAGGCAACCTACCAACGCCCCACCACCCCACAGACCGGGAAACTCCCCTCCGACAACGGCAAGAGCCCTCCGAGTTTCCGCTACAGTAGAGGGCGCGGCCCACCGCTGCGGGTGTAGTTCAATGGCAGAACATCAGCTTCCCAAGCTGACAGCGCGGGTTCGATTCCCGTCACCCGCTCCACTCATGAAGGCCCAGCTCAGGATTACGATCCAGAGCTGGGCTTTGATCGTTTTTGGCGCTAGGGACTGGTTTTCTCGTTCCCACCGACTTACCATCGAAGGTATATACCATCAAGGGTATGTTCGAGATCGCGTTGGAGCCCGAGGTGGAGGCATGGTTGGCGGGGCTGCCGTTCGGGCAGTTCCAGCGGGCGATGGCGAAGGTGGACTGGCATCTCGTGGAGAGAGGCGGGCTGCCGGACGGTGACCACGTCAAGAGTCTGCGCAATGGCGTCAGCGAGTTGAGGTTACCCCTCGGGGAACGGTCCTGGCGGATCACGTTCTGGAGACCCGGAGGTAGGGCGATCGTTCTGCTCACAGTGTTTGCCAAGACCCGTAACGGGCCACAGCATGATGACGTGGAGCGTGCGGTCAAGGCGAAGAAAGTCTGCCAACTCGAACACAACATGACCGTCACCCACATTTTCGACAGGAGATCGTGATGGCTGGACACAGCACGTGGAAGACGCTGAAGGCCAAGCGGCTTCTGGAAGCTGAGACCGAAGAGCACCCCGAGTACACGCGAGCCGTCCGGGACATGGCTCTCGGAGACAGGCTCCGTGAGGTTCGCGTGGCGAGGAACCTGACTCAGGCCGAGGTCGCCAAGCGAGCAGGGATCTCCCAGCCGGCTCTGTCGCGTATCGAACTGGGCGGTGGAGTACCGACGCTGGAGATGCTTGACCGGATCGGCAGAGCGATAGGTGTTCGGTTCACTATCTCCGTGGGGGACGACCAAGCGGAACAGATCGATCTCCTGGCCGGTTACTGAGGTTGAAGCTCAGGAGTTAGATCACCGACGGCGGTTTATGACCGTTGGATGACCTCGCGTTCGGTATGCCGGAGTTATGAGGTATCCGG
>NZ_JBEXUG010000024.1:0-64891 GCF_040614315.1 Streptosporangium sp. NPDC006007
TACTTTCCCAAGGGGACCGACTTGAGCAGGCACGCTCGAAGCGACCTCGACGCCATCGCCGCGACCCTCAACGCTCGCCCCCGCAAGAGCCTCGGATGGAGAACTCCGGCCGAAGCTTTCAACGATCATCTAAACTCGGTCCTGAGCAGCAGTGTTGCGACGACTCCTTGAACTCAAGGAGGTAACCGTGAACGAAGTCGCAGTGGTACTGGAACGTAAGCGCGCCGAACTCGAAGGCACGCTGGCGGAACTCTCCGCCTCGCCGGACGAGCAGGGAGGCATCTCCTTCGGCAAGCGGGTGGGCGACTGGACGAGCCTCGCCGTCGAGAGGATGTCCCAGGTCGGCTCACACGATCGCCTGCGCACCATGCTCGCCGACGTGCGCCGGGCCCAGGTCAAGCTGGAGAAGGACACCTACGGCTTGTGCGACCGCTGCGGCGCCGCCATCGCCCCCGGCCGCCTGGAGGCCCTGCCGTGGGCGGTTCTCTGCGTCACCTGCGCGGGCCGACGCTAGCCGCACCTCGCCGGACCCACCCGGTGACACGCCGCCGTCTCCCGCAGGGAAGAGCCGCTACTACTCCATCACCCTGGGCGACCTACGACAGGCACGCGCCGACTACCGGGCTGAGCAAGCCCACTCGATCCTCGGTCTTCCCGCCCTGGACGGAGAGGAGACGATCACACTGTCCCAGTGGCGCTACGCCGGAAACGGCCTGCGGCACGGGGAAGCCCTGTGGGCCGAACTCGCCAGGCAACGCATCACCACCGCCCGCCGGATCGCCCGTGAACGAGAGCAGCCGGAACCTGGCTGACCGAAGAGACGTGTCCCCGGGCGGAGTGGTGCGGCCGGCGGAATGCCGAAGGCACCCGAAGGGCGAGCGAGGCGAGTTCGGCCGGCGGCATCACGGCCGGTTCCATCGCCCCCTTGCCCGACCGCGACGACCGCCCGGCTCTGATTAGGATCACGCGGTATGGAGACGTGCGGAGTGCTGTACGTGGTCGCGTGTGCCGCCCCGGCGGCGGCTGACCTCGCCCGCCTGGTGGTGCTCGCTCAGGCGGAGGGCTGGCAGGTGCACGTGGTCACCACGCCCACGGGCACCCGCTTCGTCGATGCCGACGAGTTGGAGCGGCTGACCGGGGATCGGGTGCGCAGCACGTACCGCATGCCGGGTGAGCCGAAGGGGCTGCCACCGGCCGATGCGGTGGTGGTGGCTCCGGCGACGTTCAACACCATCAACAAGTGGGCCGGTGGGCTGGCGGACACGTTCGCGGTCGGCCTGCTGTGTGAGGTGACGGGGTTCGGCGTTCCCATCGTCGCCGTCCCTCTGCTGAAAGACGCGCTGGCTCGGCATCTCGCCTTCGGCCGGAGCCTGGAGACGCTGCGAGAGATGGGCGTCCGGGTGCTGTTCGATCCCGATGCGCCGTCACATGCCCGCATGCCATCCTGGGAACAGATCATTCAGGAACTGCGCAGCGCTGTCGGGGGACGACACTCACAGGGGTGATGGTGTGGATGCCCGTAAGGACATCGGTCAGCGGATCGCGCGGGCACGCCGTCGCCGTGGCCTGTCACAGGCCGTCCTCGCGGGACTGATCGGTCGTTCGGAGAGCTGGCTGAGCCAGGTCGAGCGCGGGCAACGCAAGGTGGACAGCCACAGTGTGATCAACGCCCTGGGCGAGATCCTCGGCTTGGCCGCCCACGACCTCACCACCGCGAAAACGGACACCACGATGCGCTACCAGGCAGCGTCCGCCATCCGTCACGCCATGATGAGTTACGACGGCCTGTCCTCGCTGATCGACCCACGGCAGGTGGAGGGCTCACCGGAGAGCTTCGTCTGGCTGCGTCACGAGATCCGCCGGGTGAACCGGCTCTACCAGGCGACCCAGTATGACGAGGTGGGCAGACGCCTGCCGGGGCTCATCGTGGCGACCGAACTTGGCAGCCGCCATGCCCCGGCGCACCGGCGCCGGACCTACCAGACACTTCGTTCGCTGACCTACCACTGCGCCACGACCACGCTGCGGCGCGTCGGAGAACCCGACCTCGCCTGGCTGGCCGCTGACCGATCGCTGGCCGCAGCCGAAGAGGCCGAACGGCCGTTGCTGGCCGCCGTGAGCGCCTATCGTCTCGGCTACGTGCTCGTCCGTCTCCGTGAGCCGGACGCGGCGCTTGGGCTCGTGCTCCGCGTGGCGGACGCCCTACACCGCTCCGTCCGCCATGGTGACCCTCGATCGCTGTCGATGCTCGGCGGGCTGTACCTGGTCGCGGTCACGGCCGCCGCTGCCCAGCATGACCAGACGGCCGTAGGCGCTTTTCTCACCCAGGCTCGCCGGGTCGCCGAACGCCTCGGCGGGGATCGCAACGACTTCTGGAGCGCTTTCGGGCTGACCAACGTCACCATTCACGAGGTGTCCGCGGCGGTGGAGTCGGGAGACGCACATCAGGCCATCGCGAAGGCGGAGACGCTCGATGTCGAGGTCATGGCCCCGGGCCTGGTCGGGCGTCGCGCACAGGTCCACCTGGATCTCGCGCGGGCGTACGCCATTCAGCGCAAGGACGCCGCGTCGGTGAACATGCTCCTCCTGGCCGAACAACTCTCCCCCGAACTCGTCCGTTACGGGGGGCGCACCCGTGACCTGCTGACTCAGCTCCTCAAGCGCGAGCATCGGGCCAGCACACCGCAACTCCGGGGCCTGGCCACACGAGCGGGCATCGCCTGATGCGGTGACGCACCGACCCGCACAAAAGTGCGGGTTCTTTACCCTCACTGCGGTACGGGTCCGGCCCTTGGCACGAACCTACGGTTCTTCCTGGCGTGCAGCCGCCGCCCATAGCAGGCCACCGCGAGGAGGGAAGTCCGGGTCATGCCAGTACCACGCGCGTACGGCGCGAAACGTCGCACCCCGTCATCCCCGATCGTGCGGAAGCCGGGCCAGGCGCATTGTCCGCGAGGTTGGCGAGGGCAGTAACGGCGGACCTGCCGGAACGACGCCATCGTCCGGCAGGTCCTTGACCGCACTCTGGAGGTGCGATCCGTGGATCACTTTAAAGCCATCCGTCCCCGTCTTGGAGAGGGGGAGGTGGAGCGTCAGGATCAGGCGTTGGCGGTGGTGCAGCGGCTCTTGCGGGAGCGGGGGATCCGTTCCCGGTGTCATCACACCATCAGCCTGGGCCTGTCGGCCGTTCGTGAAGGTGGGGCAGCATGCACCGATGGGGCCCCCTCGGTAATCGCGTCGGCGTCCGGGCCGTCGTTCTGGCTGGAGCGGTTCCCGCCGGAGCTGGCGGTGACCGGTCCGCAGGGGTGGCCTGAGGCCATCGTGACCATCGGGGGGCGTTCCGGTGCCTACCTGCTGTCCCTGCGTAACGGGCCGGGTCTTCAGAAGGTCGGGCGGGCGGAGCCGGAGAAGGTGGCGGGCCTGATCGCCGGGGCGCTTGGGGTGGCGCGGTGAGGGGAGAGCGGGAGCGGGCGGGCACGGCTCCGTATCCGCCGTCCCGGGCCTCTGGTCCGGCGGTGCCGGGGTCGTCGTATGACTGTCCGGCGGTGCGGGCGGCTGAGCGGCTGCGGGTGGCTCTGATCCGGCGCGGGATCGACTGCGATGTTCATGGCGGGTACGGGCTGGCGCTGGTGTCGGTCTGGACGGGCCTGATCGTGTGGTGCAACGGCGATCGGTACTGGTGGTGTGCGGGCTGGCTCGCCCAGGAGCGGCGCCCGGCGTATGCCTCGGCTCGTTGTGGAGATCCGGATCAGGCGGCGGTGCGGGTGGCCCGCCGGTACGCCCGGCTGCGTGCGGTGCATCCTCCGGCGCCGAAGTTGAGCGCAGGGCCGGTGTGAGCGGGGCGGAGGGGACCGGGTTCGGCTCGCGAGGGGGTTGCGCGCCGGGTGGGGGCTGCTGCTGGCCTACGAGCGGAACGTTCCGTTCCGGCTGGCTCCGGCGCGGGCGCAGGACTGGGAGGCGGCTCCGGAGGGGCCGGGGTGGGTGTGGGGGCGGGTGGGTGACCACCTGCCGCTCACCGGCGGAACCGAGCGGCCCGGCGGCCAGGTGACGGTCTTCTGCGAGCTGCCTGGCGGGGCCTCGCTGATCACCTCTGTGGGCGTTGAGGTGCCGGTGGTGCTCCGGCCGGAGTCCCCGCGGCCACGGCGCACTCCCTGAAGGCGGGTGCGGCGGCGCGGTCTTCCCTGGTTTCCCGCGTCGCCGCACCGTCCGGCCCCGGTCCCTTGCGCTTTTACAGAAGGGGCCGGGGTCTCTTTGATCGTGGCCGGGTCCGCGGCTTCAGTGATCGATCGTGCAGGGAGGAATTGAGAAACACCGTGCTCACTGCTCACAAGGGGCGCGGCCGTCGTGGCGGTGCTGAGGTGGGCGATCGTCGCGGCCCCAGGTTTTCGTCAGCCCTGACTGAATCCATTCTTCGCATTTTTCCCGCACTTTCGGAGCACATTCTCTAGTTGCCTCCGGGTGGCCAATGTGTGTGGGTGGTCGGCGCCCAGCACCTGCTCGTAGAGCGCCAGTACCTCGCGGTAGCCCTGCTCGGCCTCGGCATATCGCCCCAACTCCCCGGCCATCCGCGTCACCTCGTACCGGGTGGCCAATGTGTGTGGGTGGTGGGTGCCCAGCACCTGTTCGTAGAGGGTCAGTATCTCGCGGTAGCGTTGTTCGGCTTCGGCGTACCGCCCTTGACCTCCGATTGCCTGCGCGATCGAGTACCGGGTGGACAACGTGTCCGGGTGGTGGGTGCCCAGTACCCGCTCCCGGATTGTCAGTATCTCGCGGTAGTCCTGCTCGGCCTCGGCGCACCGCCCTTGGAGTCCGGCTATCCGTGCGATCGAGTACCGGGTGGACAACGTGTCCGGGTGGTCGGGGCCCAGCACCTGTTCGTAGAGGGTCAGTATCTCGCGGTAGTCCTGCTCGGCCTCGGTGAACCGCCCCTGACCTCCGACCGTCCGTGCGATCGAGTACCGGGTGGACAACGTGTGTGGGTGGTCGGCGCCCAGCACCTGCTCGTAGAGCGCCAATACCTGGCGGTAGCCCTGCTCGGCCTGGGCGTACCGCCCCTGGGCGGCCGCGGATCGCATTGCCAGGTAGGCGACGTGCGCGCTGGAGGTGAGGACATCCACGGGAGTGCGAGCATCGGTGCCGGTCACTTGAAAAAGGTGTACGGCATGGGGGGTGAGGGCCTGCCAGAGCGGCCAGGCCGGGGGATCTTCGGGCGGGCCGGTCTGCTCGCTGTCGGCCGCCGTCTCAAGCAGCCGGGTGGCCAGGGTGGGAAAGCCGGAACCGGCGGGGCCGGGGTCATGGTTGGACAGATCCCGCAGGCCGGTGTCACGCACCAGCGGATGCAGGGTCGCCACAGCAGGGCGCGCGTGGCGATCGAGGTCGACCAGCCCGAAACGGGCCAGATCGGTCAAGGTCTCCCACAGTTCGCCTCCGGTGATGCCCGCCAGCAGAGGTGAGGTGCTCAGTTCGCTGGGGGAAAGGAGGAGTTCGTAGGGAATGGGGGAGTCGGCCAGGTTCGCCAGTAGCCGCAGCAGCGGGCGGGCGTGGCGGCGTCCGGCCCGGGTCAGCTGGTCAAGGCTGTGCTCCCACGGCCATTCGATGATCGTGCGGGCGTCGTCCTGGGTCAGATGATCCGCTGTGATCCCCCACAGGTGGGGGCGGTGGGTGAGGAGCGCCTGGCGGTAGCCGGCGAACGAGCGCGGCGGCGGAACATCGCCCTCGCCTCCGGCCAGGAAGGCCTCCGGCACTGTGCGGACGGCGGCCAGGTAGGCGCCCACCAGCCGCAGCCCCAGCGGCAGGCACCCCAGCAGGCGGGCCAGCTCCGCCGCGTCCCGCAAGGTGCCCGCCTCGGCTCCGGCGTGGTCGCGCAAGACCTGCGCCGCGTCCTGGACCGTCAGCTGGGGGATGGAGTGCAGACGGGCAGATGGCCCCCAGCGGCGGGGGCGGCCGTCGCGGCCGGTGATCACTGTCAGGCCGGGCGTCCCGGTGACCGGCCTGACCCAGCCCGTCCCCTCGGCGACGGTGTGCTCACCGATGTCGAGCACGCCGGGCTCGTCTGCGTTGTCGACCACCAGCAGCCACGGCCGGTCCCGCCCGGCCAGGTGGGACCAGAGCAGGTCGGGTCCGTTCCCGACGGTGATGGCTTCGACGGACACCCCGACGCGGTGGGCCAGGGCGTGCATGCCCACGGTCAGCCGGGAGGTGTCGTTGGCGCTCATCCACCACACCTCGACGCCCCTTGCCTTCGCCCCGCAGGCGGCCTCAAGCGCCACGCTGCTTTTGCCGCACCCGCCCAGACCGTGCAGAACGTGCACCGACCCGTGCGCGCCCGGATCGGCCAAGGCCTCTTCCAGAACGGCCAGCACCTCGTCGCGGCCGCGCAGCGGAAACCGGACGTTCCGTCGT
Organism: Streptosporangium sp. NPDC006007; assembly: GCF_040614315.1. Lineage (NCBI taxonomy): Bacteria > Bacillati > Actinomycetota > Actinomycetes > Streptosporangiales > Streptosporangiaceae > Streptosporangium > Streptosporangium sp. NPDC006007. The sequence continues at coordinate 6,403 of NZ_JBEXUG010000024.1, forward strand.
CCGACAGGAAGCTCCAGGGAAACCGGGATCGCGGCCGAGGCCCACCGGTCGTAGAAGTGGTTGTGCTGCACACCACTGCCCTGGACAGCCATCTGCGAACGGTCGTGGGCACGGGCGTACATCGCCGGGTTCGCCTCCGGCTTCGCGGGCGGGTCCGGCTTGGGCGATGGGACGGCGGTCACCGCGGGAAGCCGAAGGTGTTGGTCTGCACCCCTTGACCCTGCACCGCCTGCTGAGCGTGGCCGGACGCCTGGGCGTTGACCTGAACCGCGCCGGAGGCCACCGCGGGCACCCGCCGGGCGATGAAGTCCAGCACCGCCCGCAACTGTGTCTCCCGCTCCGGTTCCTCCTCCAGCAGGTCGGCGAACCGGGTCCGCCACGCCGCCTCCTGCCCGGCTTTGACCTGCTCTACCTGATCGGCGGCGGCCGAGGTCAGCTCCTGGCGGCCGCGCTCCAGCCGGGCCTCCTGCCGGGCCTGCCGCTCGGAGTCCCCCCGTCCCAGCAGCCTGCCGAAGCGTGTCTTCACCTCGATCCACGCATCGGTGGTCATCGCCGCCACCAGCCCCGTACCGGCGGCCCCCGCCAGTGCCGTCAACGCCTCGCTCAGCATCCGTCCCTTGCCCTTCCGCTACCCCTGCCCCCGGCATCGCCGACTGTTACCTCTCGATTACCTCACTGGCCGTCGAAGCGGGTTGGTTTCCAGCAAAACAGCATCGGAACTTAAGTCTGCCGCGCGGCTCGTCCGGTGAGAGAAAACGTCTGGACCGCAGGGGCCGTCACGGCATACAAACATCCCCATAAGGCTTGTGACGCCTCGTGGTTGTGCTCCGCATCGTTGGCAGTCGGCGCGTGGGTGGCGTGGCCGCGACCGGCCTGAGAGCCGCAGGTGGATCGCCTTACAACCCCGTATGAAGGACCTCGCCGAATCGGCCCTTGGGCTGCGGCCTCAAGTCTTCGGCGGGCGGGTGAAATGGTGTGCCCCGGAGTGAATCGGCAGTTTAACGGGGCTTGGTCGCCGTGATGGCTGGCGGGGGATCAGGCGGCCTGGGAGAACAGGCCACGTGAAGTGAATCGCTTTTTGTCGTTATACCGGCTATCTGTAATCTTCTTTTCTGTGTGAAAAGTACCTGAAGTACGCACTTGCCGCAACGGCATTCGGGAGTCTTACGGCATGCTGGTCGCGTCAGGTGCTCTCGATCGGATCTGGGGCCTGCCCGCCGTTCTCCTCGTGCGAGGCGTTGTTGTGTGAGACCGGAACCACGACCTGTTCGGTGTCCTTGCCGCGAGTCACCCAGAGATGGACCAGCGCGCCGATGAACAGCACGATCGAGGTCCACTGGTTGATCCGCAGTCCCAGGAACGTCACCGCGTGGTCCACTCCGCCCACCGGGTCGATCCGCAGCCCCTCGATCCAGAACCGCCCGAACGTGTAGCCGGCGACGTAGAGGGCGAACAGGCGGCCGTGGCGCAGCGTGAACCGCCTGCCGGCCAGGATCAGCCCGAAACCGAGCGCCGCGTCCCACAGCGACTCGTACAGGAACGTCGGATGGTAAAGCACGCCTGGCACGCCGCCGTGCGCTCGGTCGATCTCTAGGCCCCACGGCAACGTGGTCGGACCGCCGTACAGCTCCTGGTTGAACCAGTTGCCCCAGCGGGCGATCGCCTGCCCGAACGCGATGCTGGGCGCGACCGTGTCGGCCACGGCGCCCAGGGGCTGCCCCCGGCGGCGGCAGGCCAGCCAGACACCCACGCCCCCCAGGGCGACCGCGCCCCAGATGCTGAGCCCGCCTTCCCAGACGAACAGCGCCTGGTACGGCTCCTTGATCGCGCGTGGGCCGAAGTAGGTCTGCCAGTCGGTGATGACGTGGTAGAGGCGGGCGCCGATCAGGCCGAAGATCACAGCGGGGGCCGCGATGTCGCTGATCGTGCCCTTCTCACCGCCGCGGGCCCGCCAGCGGCGCTCACTCAGCCAGATGCCGAAGCCGATCGCGAGGATGAAGCACAGTGCGTAGGCCCGGATCGGGATGAATCCGAGATACCAGACCCCTTGGGAAGGGCTGGGAATCGAGGCAAGGGGCATGCCGGTGAGGCTAGTCAAGGCGAGGCCACTTGGCCGCCTTCGTGACCTGATCGCAAATCTTCTACGGCGTGACGAGGCGTGGACGAACCGGCGCGGCGTTCGACGGCGGCCTTGACACGGTCCTCGGCTCTGCTGGGCTTGACCCTGCGGTGAAGGTCCTCGCCAAGTTGTCCATCGAGGAGCGGATGTGCTTGCGGCACAGGCCGCGGTCGTTGCCCCCTCGCCCATGGGCAGGCAGACCTTGGTGGCCGGCACGTAGTCGTCCCGGTTGGGGAAGATCCGGGAGAGCAGGCGGCAGTATGGTCGGCGGTTCCGGTGTTGAGGCCGGTGTCCGGCCCGGACGTCCGTGGCCGACCGGCCGGTTGCGCGTCCCCGGCCGGACGGCCACCCGGTGGGCCACCGTGGCCGACCGGCGGCCCGGTGCTCCCTCAAGAGGGAGCGACCGGTTGGCCCCGGGGGCCAGGCTCGCCGTCAGGGCTTCCGGCCGACGCCGCAGAACTCGTCCACCTCGCGGCAGAAACCGAGGTCGGCGGGGTCGGGCCGCCAGTACGGGCAGGAGACCACGCCCGGTTCCAGGAGCTCCAGGCCGTCGAAGAAGCGAGTGATCTGCTCGGGCTTGCGCAGGGTGTACGGGACCGATCCACTGGCGTTCCAGATGGCGATGGCCTCGTCGAACTCCTTGCCGTGGACGACGTTGGTGCCGTCGGCGATCGCCAGGTAGCTGCCCGAGGGGAGCGCGTCCACCAGCTGCCCCACGATCGACCGCGCCTCGTCGAAGTCGGGGATGTGGCCCAGGATGTTCAGCAGCATCAGCCCCACGGGACGGCTGAGGTCCAGGGTGGTCCGGCCGGCCGCCTCCAGGATCCTCGCGGGGTCGCGCAGGTCGGCGTCGATGTACTCGGTGACGCCCTCGGGACTGCTGATGAGCAGGGCGCGGGCGTGCGCCAGCACCACGGGGTCGTTGTCGACGTAGGCGATCCGCGATTCCGGGGCCACCCGCTGGGCGACCTCGTGGGTGTTGTCCACGGTGGGGAGCCCGGTGCCGATGTCCAGGAACTGGCGGATCCCGGCCTCGCCGGCCAGGTGTTCCACCGCGCGTGAGAGGAATCCTCGTGAGCTGCGGGCGATCTCCACGATGTCCGGGAAGACCCCCTGGAACTGATCGCCGACCTCGCGGTCCACCTGATAGTGGTCCTTCCCGCCCAGCCAGTAGTTCCAGATCCGGGGAGAGTGGGACACCGTGATGTCGATCTTGTGTGACTCGACCGGGGGCAACGAGTTGTCCGTCACGGCTGCTCTCCTTGGCGGGAAGTACGTGTTGGATCACTACAACCTAGGCGGCCATACCCGGTCAATAGGTGTAGATCCTGAACCTTGATCATAATCCGTGATTTATGCTCCATTCGCCACTTTCTGCCCACAGGATGACATCCCTCGCCATCCGCTGGGCCGTACCGGGCCGACATCCTTCACCGTCCGGTGGGCCGTCCGCCGGGCCGTGAGTGTCGGCCGCGCACGGGGGACGCCGCGGGCGCGCATTCCGCGGGCAACTTTTCGATCATCATGACCGAGACCCGGGGTCCGGCTACCAGGGGAGCGGTCCTCCTCCGAGCTGAAGGTGCCGGTCGGCCCTCCGGCGTCGAGGGTCGCCATCCGTACGGCCACCGCCGCGCCCCGGGCCGCCGTGCGGGTCCCGGTGTGGCCGGTCAGGTCGGTGGCGCAGTGGCCGGGGTCGACGGCGTCGACCAGGATCCCGGACCCGTCCAGCTCGTTGGCGTAGAGCACGGTGATCGCGTTGAGCGCGCTCTTGGCGGAGTTGTAGGCCGGCATCGCCCACTCGGCGTTGACGCCGTCCCCGGCCGAGGTGAGGGCGAGCGAGGCCAGCCGGGTCGTCATGTTGACGACCCTGGCCTGGCCGGAGGCCCGCAGCAGCGGGAGCATCGCGTGGGTGACCGCGACGACCCCGAACACGCCGACCTCGTAGGTGGCCCGCATGTGCTCGGCCGTCACCTCCGCCGGGGGCGTCCCCAGGTCACCGCAGATCGCGGCGTTGTTGACCAGGACGTCGAGCCGCCCGAACCCCTCCCCGACGACCTTGGCCGCGTTCGCGACCGCCGCCTCGCCGGTGACGTCGAGCAGCAGCGGGCGGGTGCCCTCGGGGGCGTGGCTCTCGTCGCGGACCCCGGCCAGCACGGTCATTCCGTGTTCGGCGAGCTGCCGGGCGATCTCCCGGCCGATGCCCCGCCCCGCTCCGGTGACCGGTGCGATCCTCATCGGCCGTTCTCTTTTCGCTGGGATCGCACAGTCTGGGAGCCGCCGCTTGGAAGTGGCCTGTGAGCCGGTTGTGACGCCGGTGACCGGGCACGGGGCATGGGTGGGGCACGGTGGTCTCCAGCCCTCGCCGGGCCTGGTCGCACGGGAGGCAGGGGGGGCTCCGGGGGCGCCGGGACCGCGGCCGGGTACGCGTTGGCGCCGTCTTTTACGGGGCGGACCGATTAGAACCGCCTGCTCGGGACAGGGGAGGGGCACGAGGGACCGACTGATCGGATGGTGCAATGGGCCAGCAAGTCGACAAGGACCGGTTCTCCGAGGCGGAGTTCGCCCGCTTCGGGGAGCGGCTGGCGGGCCAGCTCGTCACGCTCCGGGAACTGCTCGCACGGCCGGGCTTCGGCGCGGGGCCCGCGACCATCGGGGCCGAGCTGGAGCTGTTTCTGATAACCCCCGAGGGGCGCCCACTCCCGCGTAACCACGAGGTGCGCGCCGCGGCCGACGACGACCGGCTGGTGCCGGAGCTCGGCCGCTACAACCTGGAGATCAACCTGACCCCGCTGCCGCTCGCCGGGCGGCCTTTCACCGCACTGCTGCGGGAGCTGCGCGAGGCGATGGCCATGGTGGACGCGGCGGCGGCCACCCAGGGCGGGCAGTCGGTGGCGATCGGCATCCTGCCCTCCCTGAGCGAGTTCGACTTCACCCATGAGGCGCTCAGCGACGAGAGCCGCTACCGGGCCCTGAGCCGGGGCATGCGGCGGCTGCGCTCCGAGCCGTTCCGGGTGAGCATCGAGGGGGTCGAGCAGTTGGAGCTGGAGGTCGAGGGGGTCATCCTGGAGAGTGCCAACACCTCGTGGCAGGTGCATCTCCGTACGGCTCCCGCCACCTTCGCCGGTGTCTACAACGCCGCCCAGCTGGCCACCGGCCCGGTGCTGGCGGTGAGCGGCAATTCGCCGGGCTTCCTGGGACGGCGGCTGTGGGAGGAGACCAGGATCGCGCTGTTCGAGGAGGCGGCCGACGACCGGGATGTGGAGCGGCGTGACCGCAGGGTCCGGCGGGTGGCCTTCGGCTCCGGCTGGGTGCGCGGGGCCGAGGAGATGTTCGAGGCGTGTGTCCGCGACTACGAGCCGGTCATGCCGATGACCTCCGAGGAGGATCCGGAGGCGGGGGGAGCCCCTCGGCTGGCCGAGCTCCGGCTGCACCAGGGCACGGTGTGGCAGTGGAACCGGCCGGTCTACGACCCGGCCGACGGCGGTCACCTGCGGGTGGAGATGCGCTCGCTGCCCGCCGGGCCGACCGCCGCCGACATGGCGGCCAACAGCGCGTTCCTGCTCGGGCTCACCGCGGCCCTGGCGGTCGAACCGGTGGAGGAGTTCCCCTTCGCCGCCGCCTACCGCAACTTCTACCGTGCCGCGATTCACGGACTGGACGCGCCGATGGCCTGGCCGGGCATGCCGGAGGAGGTTCCCGCCGCGCGGCTCGCCCTCGACCTGCTGCCCGTGGCCGCGGCCGGGCTCGAACGGGTGGGGGTGGATCCGGGCGAGGCCGCGTGGGCGCTGGACATCATCCGGGAGCGTGTCCGGCTCCGCCGTACGGGGGCGATCTGGCAGCGGGAGGCCCTGGGCGAGCTCGCCGGCGACCCGGCGGAGCGGGCCCGCATGGTGGCCCGCTACCGGGAACTGGCGCTGACCGGCGATCCGGTGCACACCTGGCCGCGCTGATGGCGCGGCCGGGCTCCGGGAACGACGGTCACCGGGAACCATGTTGACCAAAGGTCACAGAAGGGATCTGAGTCCCGGCATACTCAAAAACTCCACATCTTGCTCCGTCAGTCCGGGCGGTGACCGGAGAAGGAGACTCCCCCATGAGCGCGATGGCACCCGCCGAGGTGGAACCGTTCGAGCTGAGGCGGAACGACGGCGACCTCGTGGCTGGTGCCCAGGCCCTGGGGAAACGGCTCAGGCAGACGCCCCTCGACACCGTGCTGGCCACGGCGAATCGGGTGGCGGTCAGAAAGGGGGGCACCGGGGCCGGGGCCGGGGCCTTCGGGACGATGAGACCCCGCCCGGTGGACTGGTACTGCTTCGACGCCGACGACAACGCCGTCACCGACTGGTATCCCCAGGGGCTGACCTGCGCCTCCGACGCGGGGATCGGCGGGGGCGCGTTCGTGGTGAGCTGGTATCACCGGCCGCGGACGGGGATCGAGCGCGGGGTGCGCCTGTCCTTCCTCAACACGGCGACGCTCCGCTACCGCCATGTCCTGCTGGTGGTGGCCGACCCGGGCGGAGACGTCTCCCCGGTCGACATCCACGCGGGTGGCGTCGCCTGGTACGGCGACCTGCTGTACGTCGCGGACACCCGGCTGGGGCTGCGGGTGTTCGACACCCGGCACATCCTGGAGGTGAACGGGGAGGACAGGACCGCGATCGGCAGGAGGGGCCGGGTGTACAACGCCTTCGGCTACCGCTACGTCATGCCGCAGACCGGGGCCTGGACCTCGACCGGCGGGACCGCGCGTTTCTCCTTCGCCGCCGTCGACCGGAGCACCGACCCCGGCACGCTCGTCTCCGGCGAGTATGTGGAGGCCTCCGGGCCGTCCGGCAGGGTGGCCCGCTGGGCGCTGAACCCCGACGGCTCCCTGAGCGCCGGCGCCGACGGTGTCGCCGGCGCCCTGGACGTCCACCACCTGCCCGAGGCCAGGATCCAGGGCGCGCTCTCCCACGGCGGCGTCTGGTACCTCAGCCAGGGGGCGGGGGCGGCCAGGAACGGCACCCTGGTCGTGGTCGGCGACGCGGTGAGCAGGCGGCCCTACCCGGTCGGCCCCGAGGACCTCACCTGCGTCCGCGACAGGGGCATGGTCTGGAGCGTCACCGAGTTCGTCGGCCGCCGCACCGTGTACGGCGTGCCGCTGTAGTACCCGGCCCCGGAAGCGGCCGTGGCCGGCGTCGGCGTCGGCGTCGGCGTTCTCACCGTCAGTGCAGGGAGCCGCCGACCAGGCGCAGGTCGCCCCGTACCGAGACGGCGGCGGTCACGATCGCGGTCAGCGCCCCGGCCACCATCGTGACCGGCATGGAGGGCTCGCCCCGGCCCAGGACCTGCTCGGGGGCGAACGGCACGTGCACGAAACCGCCGCGCACTCCGGGCGACTCGGTGGCGATCAGATGCATGAGGCCGTAGAAGAGGTGGTTGCAGACGAACGTCCCCGCGCTGTGCGACACGTTCGCCGGAACCCCGGCCGTACGGGCCGCGGCCACGCAGGCCTTCACCGGCAGGGTGGCGAAGTAGGCGGCGGGGCCGCCGCGCACCACCGGCTCGTCGATCGGCTGCCGCCCCGCGTTGTCGGGGATGCGGGCGTCGTCGAGGTTGACGGCCACCCGCTCGACGGTGACGTCCGGCCGCCCCCCGGCCTGCCCGACGCAGACGATCACCGCGGGGTCGTGCTCCAGCACCGCCGCGCGCAGCCGCTCCAGCGACTGGCCGAACACGCACGGCAGCTGTACGGCCCGCACCCCGGGCACCAGCCTGACCGCCTCCCACGACGGGTTGACCGCGGCGCCGTCGAACGGCTCGAACCCGGTGAGCAGGACGCTCATCGCCGGTCCGCGGGCAGCGAGCAGGCGGGGGTGCCGCCGGGGAGGCGGTGACGGTTCGCCGAGACGAGCCGGTAGACCCAGTGGGCCACCCACCTGAGCGGCGGCGTCCGCAGCAGCAGGCCCGGCAGGCTCCACGGCGGACCGGCGGCGATGAGCAGCCTGGCGACCGCCTGCGCCCCGCCGTACACCCGGCCGTGGTCGATCCAGAGGACCTCGCGGTCCGCCCGCTCCCGCGTGGCGCCGAGCGCGGCCAGGTCCGCGAGCTGCCAGGGGGTGAAGCGGGCCCGCACGCCGATCCGCCGCTCGGCGAACCGGGCGCTCGCGGTGCAGAAGCCGCAGTCGCCGTCGTACACCAGCACTGGTTGTCCCGTCATGTACCAGACACTACCCAGGCGTTTTGATCAAGAATGTGGCGACGGGGGTGGCGGGGAGTGGTGTCCGGCCGAGTTCTGGAAAGGCCCGTCCGGGTGGCCGGAGAGGAGGGGGGAGGGCCCGGGGCGGAAGGGCCCGTCCAGGTGCTGGAACGCCTCGTGCGCCGAGCGGACGCTGTCGCGCAGCGCACGCCGCAGGTGGACGGCGTCCTCGCTGAGGTGACCGATCTCGGGGGTGAGGAAACGGGCGGCGCCCGTCTCGGCGACGAGCTGCTCGTACTCCGGCAGGTGCGCCTTGAGGGCCTCGATCTGGCTCTGGGAGGTGAGGGCGCGGTCGGCCTGGGTCACGTGGCTCGCGTAACGTTCCAGGGCCTCCACCCGGGCCACGACGGCGGCCTCGCTGGCGACGAGCGCCCGCTCCAGCGGCGCCATCGCGGCGGCCACCTCCGGAGTTCTGCCGCCGCGGGCCAGATGGCCGTGCCTGGCCCGCAGCGCCGACAGTTTGGTCAGCAGGCGGGCGATCTCCCACTCCTCGGCCGGCAGCATCACCGCGTTGCGCACGCTGTCGAGCATCCCCACCGCGTTGACCCGGGAACGCAGGACGTGGTCGATCGCCCGCTGGGCCCGGCCGAGCAGGTCCCTGGCGCCGTAGTCGAAGTCCTCCATGATCAGGTACCGCCCCGCGTACTGCCGGGAGATCCGGTACAGGACGCGCTCCGCCGAGTCGGCGGGGCGGGGTCTCCTGGCGAGGTACACGCAGGAGAGGACGACGAGATAGACGCTGAGCAGGACGAGGAGGGGCGTCAGGAAGGCGCCGGTCAGGGCCGAGGCCCCCACGCCCAGCAGCGCCGTGCCGCCGAAGGCGGCCAGGAGCGCGGCCGGAATCCGCGAGGTGCCGTCCGGCTCCGGATTCCAGCCCGCGCGGAGGCGGAGGAGCAGGGGCCCGTTCCGGCGCAGCAGACCGGCCACATCCGCCGGTATCTCCGGATCGACCACCACGCGGTGCACAGGCTCGCCTCCTCCGCCGTGCTCGGAAAAGCATGGCAATTAATTGGTTTTACGGTATGCGTCCCTCCATGGTGCCTCCTTGGCGGCGAGTGTCGCGGGTAAAGTCGGCGTCCGTCACATTTCATGCCCGGGGCACGGTCCGCCCGGCGGCACTCGGGCCCTCCCCGGGCGGCCCGTACGGCGCCCCGGCGACCCGCGGCTCCCCGAGCCCGCCGCCGCCGCGGGCCGGGACGCACGACGTCGCGGGGAGCGGGACAGACCGGCGTGATCGCCTTGATGTACTCGCATGACACCGGCTCCTCGCCGGCATGGCGGAGACAGGGGACTTCTCTCCGGGGATATGGCACACACGACCCGCAGGGGTCGCGGGGAAGGGGGAGGAGCCGGGTCGGCGGGCCGGCCGTCTGACTCCCGCGTGCCGACACCGCCGGAAAGACCCACATCGGACGCCGCCTCGTCCAGGCACACAACGACACCGGCCTTCTCTGTGGGAAGGGGGCCAGTGAGGTGATCTTTGACCGGAGCAGGTCCACCGCCGTGATCCCGGCGGGTCGTGGCGCGGATGGAACCGCTCTGGTGGACCTTCTTAAAACTTACTGACGAGGAAATCTGGGTGTCACGAGTTGTCCGTGGCGCTTGTCCGCGCTGTTTGCCCAGGTGACAGCCTGGGAGTATGAGGTATTCGGACAGAAGCGGAGGCCTGTCCGGTGTGGAGCCCCCGATAGGGCTCGGTCAACGGGTGTGGACCGTCCAGGGAAGGGCTTGCCCTATCGGGGGAGTCTCAGGAGTCGCGCCAGGAGTCTCGGTGCCACGGCCGCCCCCCGTTGCGCCGGTCCCTCACGAAGGAGTCGGCAATGGCGGCCACGATGGCAGGCAGGATGGTCACGGTGATGGCGTCGGCGGCTTTCCCGCACGCTTCGATGATCATGTGCCCTCAGTCCTGATTCACCGGATACGGCACGGGCTGGAGGTCGTGGACCTGGACGATCAGCTGTGTGGCCAGCGCCCGATGCAACAGATGGAACTCGTCCAGGCCGAGGGCGGCCTGATGACGGGTCTCCATCACCCGGCCGTCGTCGTCCTGGCCGTAGATGTCAGCCAGGACTCCGATGGGGGAGCAGTCGCCGACCGTGTAGACGGCAGGGCTTTCCATGGGCAGATACGGGCAGGCGCTCAGGGCCTCGCTGACGCACCCCTTGCACGTGGCCGGTCCGACCGTAGGCCACGTCTCGGCATGGTCACCGGGCAGCGGGGAGGCCATGACCCACCAGACGCGCCCGGTCTCGGGGTCCACGGCTGACCCGCCGCACACCCGGCACAGTCGCTTGAGCATGCAGCGGCGCTGACGCAGCGTATGGATCTTGGACCACAGGATCGTTCCAGCTCGCGCGGTGCCGCAGCGAGCCCACAGCACCCCGAACATCCACTCCTGCGAAAGCGCGTCCGGGTAGGTCAGCCGGGGCACCCCGGCCGCCATCTCGAAGGTGACCGGCAGGTCCACGCTCTCCTCGGCGTACGGCGTCACGTAGGGCTTGCGAAGGGCGACGCCGGCCGCCGCGGGGCCGGTCATCTTGCCCTCCAGGCCGGTGTGAGCGTCCACGTCACCCGCGCGGCCAGGCACTCCAGCTCAAGCGCGCGAAACGTCGGGGCGGTCACACTGGGGACGCTCGCGGAAGCGCCCCTGCGGTGTGCCTCGAAGGTGCCGTCCGGGAGTTCGGTCACGTCGGACTCCGGTATCTCCCGCCTCACCCGGCGTCCTTCGGGAGCGTGGCGAGGATCAGGTCCACCACCGCGTGCGGCTGGTCTCCATTCACCTGCTGGCAGCCGACCTCGACCGTGGGAAGAGAGACCAGGAAGCCGCCGGCGCGTTCACCTACCATCACGGTGGCCACCTCCCAGCCTCCACGGCTGAAGGCGACCAGCTCGACCCGATCGGTTCGGGGGAAGAGATTCGTCTCCTTGCCGTACAGGCGAAGCCTTACCCGGTGAATGATTGATGTTTTGATGCCCTGGGCCTTGAGGAGTTGCTCAAGAGAGATTCGCAGACGCTATCCAGGTGCGGAAATCTACTTCGCCGTCTTCGGTGCCATGACGAAGTGGCGGGATCTTGAAGTGGCCGGCTTCGACGATCTGACCGGCGCAGGCATCATGCGGGCCGCAGACTTCAAAGCGGTGTTCATCGCCGCGACGATGAGCCCTCCCGGAATTGAGCCACCTCTAGAACTACGCTGACAGAACGAAGGTACGTCGTGATGTCCCAGCTCCCTCTACCAGGTATCGCACAGAGCCTCACTGAACTGGTCGCTACGGTGATCAGCGAGATTCGTCCGCGCCTCGTCGAGGCCGCACTTTCGGGTAATCGCTCAGAAAGCCGCAATTACCGGCACGCCGACAACTTTCTATCGGAACACGATCTGTGGATGCACAACCGCTATCGGGAGCTGTTGACCGAGGTCATTCCGTCGTACGTCTACGCCTCAGAGGAGGCGGATCCTCAGATCATCGGAGATGATCCGGACCCGGACCTGTGTGTTCTGGTCGATCCGCTCGACACGAGCGAGCTAGCGGTCCGCGCTCTGTACGGCTACACCCATGTCCTGGTCTACTCGCGTAGCCTCGCGCGCCCGATCGCGGCGGTTGTCGGCGACATTTTCCACCATCTTCAGATCTACCTCGCCGTCCGTGACAATGCCGGGCAAGACCAAGCCTTCGTCTTCACGGAAGATAAGACTCCTCATGTGTTGCGGCTGAACCGGTTCGCGTCGCTGCCAGAGTCGTTGATCACGAATTACTTCATGAAGCCGGCCGAACGTTTCCAGCCGCTCGCCCGGCAGGCTCGCCTGATGGAGGAGTTGAGCCAACCGTCTCAGGACGGTGCCCGCCGGGGTCGGCTCGGCGTGGACTTCGGGTCCATCGGTCTGTGCCATGTCGCCGCAGGCTTCAGTGACGCGATGATCGAGTTCGCGAAGGGCTTCGCCGTCTGGGACCTCGCGCCAGGGCACTACATCCTCAGCGCCGCCGGAGGGGTGGTTCTCGATCTCCAGGGCCGTCCTCTCCCCCTGGATTACCGGTTCGGTACCGTGACCGACATCAGGAGGGCCATGGGGCGGCGCCGGAAATTCGTCGCCGCTTCCAGCGTGCCCCTCGCTCAGGGCATCCTTGACGCGATGCGGAAGGTATGAGGCGGGTAAGCGACTTCGGCGGGCTGGTATCGCTCGTAGGTCAGCACAACGTCAGCACCGGTGCCGGCAAGTACGGGGATCAACCGGGAACAACAAGAAGCCCCGGACTCCCGGCGTGGGCCGCGAGCTGGGGCTTTGTCTCATGTTTGACCAGGTCGGACCTGACCCGCCATGGAGCGTGGTGGACGATACAGGGATTGAACCTGTGACCTCTTCCGTGTCAGGGAAGCGCTCTCCCGCTGAGCTAATCGTCCTCGGGTGACATCAGAGCGGAAGACGGGATTCGAACCCGCGACCCTCACCTTGGCAAGGTGATGCTCTACCACTGAGCCACTTCCGCGTGTCCGCCCCGGGTTTCCCCTCGGCGGCACTGGCGCTACTTTACCGGATCGTCGGGACTCCGCTGTCCGCGCATTGAGGTGGAGACGGGATTTGAACCCGTGTACACGGCTTTGCAGGCCGTTGCCTCGCCTCTCGGCCACTCCACCAGCCAGGCCCCGGAGGACCTGCCGGAGCGGAAGACGGGATTCGAACCCGCGACCCTCACCTTGGCAAGGTGATGCTCTACCACTGAGCCACTTCCGCGCGCCCCCGGGCGGATCGCCCGGGGCACGTGAAAACTCTAGCGCTTTCGGCGGGTGTATGTGTGCAACCGGGCTGCTCGCCGCTGAACCTCGGCGGGGGTCACCCGGACGTCGGCGGCCCGCACGAACATCACCCGGTGGCCGAACTGGATCTGGCGGTAGCGCGCGTCGCCCCTGATGACCCGGCGTCTGACCGGGCCGGAGGCCGAGCTCCGCAGGTAGCTGCCCTGCCTCGTCATGCCGAGGCTGTAGGACTGCCCGGCGGGGAAGGTGTACTGGAGCGGGGTGAGGGGCTGCCGGGGGACGCCCCTGGGGTAGGCCGACGGCTCGGGGTAGGCCCGGCCGTACACCTTGACGGAGGCCAGCCCGGGGCGGGGGGTCACCAGGTGGCCGTCGGCGGGTACGGACGTGCGGGCGTCCGCCGGGTCGTGGAACCACGCCTTCTGCCCGAGGTACCAGATCGCGGTCCAGTCGCCTCTGCGGTCGGCGAGCGCGTAGCGCTGGCCGGTGGAGGCGCGGGCCGCGTGGTCGTAGACGCTGTAGGTGGAGCCCTCGTGAGGGTGCTTGCCGATGTCCTTGACCAGCGGGGCGGAGGGGGAGGGGCGGCTGTGCAGCCAGACCGAGGCGGCGCCCCTGGGGCGGCACTCGCCGGACTTGGCGCAGCCGGTGAAGCGGGGCTGGTTGACGGCGTAGTCGGGCCTGATCAGCACCAGGCGCGCGTCCGGGTCGGACGAGCCGGTCAGCGGGCGGCCGAGCAGTTCGAAGTAGTGGCTCCAGTCCCAGTAGGGGCCGGGGTCCTGGTGCATGCCGCGCACACTGGCCGGGATGGTGCCCGGCACGTTGTCATGGCCCAGGATGTGCGCCCGGTTCAGCGGAATGTCGTACTTGCCGGCGAGGTGGCGGACCAGTCTGGCGGAGGAGCGGTACATCGCCTCGGTGAACCACGCACCCTTGGCCAGGTAGCCCTCGTGCTCCAGGCCGATGGAGCGGGCGTTGAAGTACCAGTTGCCCGCGTGCCAGCCGACGTCGTCGCCCCGCAGGTGCTGGGCGATGTGCCCGTCGCTGGAACGCAGCGTGAAGTGCCAGCTCAGGTAGGCGGGGTTCTTGACCAGCCGGGTCATGACGTCGTAGCCGGTCTCCCCGTCGTGGATGACGATGTAGTCGATCTGACGGTGTCCGCGATATTTGCTGTGGTTGCCGTATCCGCCGTTCTTGAGGCGCTGGTAGGCGGCCGGGATCCACTCGCAGGAGACGGTGGCCGGGCAGTCGGGCGCGGCGGTTCCGGGGGCGCGGCGCGGCCCGGCCGGGCCGGAGGGGCGCGGCGGGGCCAGATTCGGGGTCGCGGGCAGGACCACCCGCTCGCCGTCGTCGGTCACCCGTGCGGCACCGGCGCGGATCGTCGCGTAGACCTCGCCCGCGAAGAACTCGGCCGCCCCGGTGTCCGGCGAGCCGGAGTAGCGGGCCACCGCGTCGTACCAGAGTGCCGGGTCGGCGCTCGGCTCCCGGCCGGCGCGCCGCTGATAGTCGGCGAGCAGCGCGGCGCCCCCCTGGATGTTGGCCACCGGATCCCCGCGCAGCGCGGCCGGGTCGGTCGCGGTCAGCTCCGCGGCCCGGCGCAGGGTGTTCTCGGGCGGGACCGGGGCGATGGCCGGGACGTCGATCGGGTGCGGCCGGGTCTCGTCGCCGCGCGGGTCTCCGCTCGTGTGCCGGTGTGAACCGGGCCGGATCCGGACGTCGACCAGGTGCATCGGGCCGTAGCCGCCGGAGACGCTGGGCCGGCCGCCGTTGGCGTCCCACCGGGACTCCAGGTACGAGACGGCGAGCAGCACGCTCTCCGGCACGCCGTACGCCCGGGCCGCCAGCTCGAAGGCCGCCTGACGGCCGGATCCCGTCGCCGGAGAGGTGCCGGCGGCCGTTTCTCGGACGGTCTCGCCGGCCGTCGTCCCCGAGGGCGCGGCCTCCCGGGCGGCGGGGATCAACACGGCGAGGGCGGCAACTATCGAGATCCCCGGCAGACGACGCATACGTGGTTCCTCTCCACCAGATGGCTACCCAGAGTCATGAGAGATTACCGATTGTTTCGTCATCGGGGGGAGAGGAGGGAAGGGTAATAATTTTTGCCTGAAATCGGGCAGAAAACTTGGTGAATCCCGTTCGGGTGCGTATGGTCCTCCTCTGTGTCCACGGCATGGCATCCCCACGACGACCTGATCGCCCATCTGACCCGGACCAGTGTGCTCGGCTCCGGCGAGGCGGCGCGGGTCGTGGCGGACGTGCTGGCCTACTTCTCCGAGCCCACCGGGGCGTTCGTCCGGCGTCGGCACGCCGAGCTGAAGGCCAGGGGGCTGGTCAACGACGAGATCTTCCCCAGGATCGCCGTCGAGTTGCAGGCCCGCCGTGTCGCGGCACCGGAACTCTCCCTGCGCCAACTGCGCCGGATCGTCTATGGGTAAGGAGCGGCCAGATGTGCGGAATCGTGGCCTATGTAGGGTCGAAGGACGCGGCGCCGATTCTGTTGGAGGGGTTGCAGCGTCTTGAGTACCGGGGCTACGACTCGGCCGGCGTGGTGGTCTCCAACAAGGGCCTGAAGATGCGCAAGGTCAAGGGCAGGGTGGCGGACCTGGCGGCGGTCGTGCCCGCGCGGTTCAAGGGAACCCTGGGCATCGGGCACACCCGCTGGGCCACCCACGGCGCGCCCAGCGACGTCAACGCCCACCCGCACCTGTCCGCCGACGAGCGGATCGCGGTCGTGCACAACGGCATCATCGAGAACGCCGACGAACTGCGCGCCAAGCTGGAGGCCGACGGCGCGGTCTTCCTGTCCGAGACCGACACCGAGGTGCTGTCCCACCTGATCGCCCGCACCGTCGAGGAGACCGACTCGCTCCAGGAGGCGGTCCGGAGCGCGCTCAAGCGCGTCGTCGGCACCTACGGCATCGCGGTGATCGACGCCCGGCGCCCCGGCGAGGTGGTCGTGGCGCGCAACGGCAGCCCGATCGTGCTGGGCATCGGGGAGAGGGAGATGTTCGCCGCCTCCGACGTGTCCGCGCTGGTCCGCTACACCCGCCAGGTGGTCCACCTGGAGGACGGCGAGCTCGCGGTGCTGAGGGCCGACGGGTTCCACACCTTCGCCAGCGACGCGCGGGAGACTGCCAAGGAACCGCTGACCGTCGACTGGGACGCCGGGCACTACGACACCGGCGGCTACGAGCACTACCTGCTCAAGGAGATCTCCGAGCAGCCCGACACCGTGGCCAGGACGCTGCGCGGACGCCTGGACGACCGTTTCCACATCGCCCACCTGGGCGGCCTCAACATGGACGCGCGGGAGACCAGGTCGTTCCGCCGGGTGAAGATCATCGGTTGTGGCTCCGCCTACTACTCGGGACAGATCGGCGCCCAGCTCATCGAGGAGCTGGCGCGGATCCCGGCCGACGCCGAGCCCGCCAGCGAGTTCCGCTACCGCAGCCCGGTCGTGGAGGCCGACACCCTGTACGTGGCGATCAGCCAGTCGGGGGAGACCTACGACACCCTCGCCGCCGTCCAGGAGCTCAAGCGCAAGGGCGGCCGGGTGCTGGGCATCGTCAACACCGTCGGCAGCGCGATCGCCAGGGAGTGCGACGGCGGCCTCTACCTGCACGCGGGGCCCGAGGTCTCGGTGGCGAGCACCAAGGCGTTCACCTCGACCGCGGTGGCCTTCGCGCTGCTGGCCCTCCATTTGGGCCGGGTGCGCGACCTGTCGCCGGCGAACGGCCGCCGCATCTGCGAGGGGCTGCGCGCCCTCCCCGGGCAGATCGAGGAGATCCTCGCGCTGGAGCCGCGGATCGCGGAGCTGGCGCGTAAGTACGCCGACTCGCCGAGCATGATGTTCGTGGGCCGGGTCCGGGGGTATCCGGTGGCCAGGGAGGGCGCGCAGAAGCTCAAGGAGATCTCCTACGTGCACGCCGAGGCCTATCCGGCCAGTGAGCTCAAGCACGGGCCGCTGGCGCTGATCGGCCCGGAGATGCCGACCGTGGCGATCGTCCCGGACGACGAGCTGCTGGACAAGAACCTCACCACGCTGGGCGAGATCCGCGCGCGCGGTGGGCGGGTGCTCATGGTCGGGCACCGTACGGCCGACCCGAGGCTTGCCGACGACTGCGTCGTGGTGCCCAGGAACGAGACCGAGCTGGACCCGATCCTGCTGTCGATCCCGCTCCAGCTCTTCGCCTACCACGCCGCCGTGGCGCTGGGCCGCGATGTGGACAAGCCTCGCAACCTGGCCAAGAGCGTCACCGTGGAGTGATGCCCGCCGTCCGCCGACGGTGACCCCCGACATGTGACAGATGGTGACATGCCTGTAACGTGAAGTGTTGAGGTGTCTGGGGGATCTCGGCGGAAGGACGCTTATGTACCGTAGGCGGTTCCTTGCGCTCGCGCTGGGGGTCATGGCCGCCGGCGGTTGCGGCAGGGCGGGCGACTCCGGCGCGGCGTCGGCGGGCCGGCTCACCATCGTCGCGCCCGCGGGGCGAGGGCAGGGCTGGGACCGGACCGCCCGCGCGCTGGCCGCGGTCCTGCGCGGGGAGGGACTGGCGCGGGCGGTCGAGGTGAGCAACTACCCGGGCAACGTGGGGGTGGCCGCGCTGAGCGCGTTCACCGCCGCCCGGGGCGCGTTCGCGCGCGAGGGCAGGCTGCTCCTCACCGGCATGCCGATGGTGGCCGGGGCGGAGATCGCCAACGCCGACTCCGTGACGGAGGCCACCACCCCGCTGGCCCGGCTGGTCGGCGACTGGGCCGCCCTGGTCGTCCCGGCGCACTCCCTGCTGCGCAGCTTCGAGGACTTCGCCGCGGTGCTCCGCCGCAACCCGGCCGAGATGATGGTGGGCGGACGGCTGGAGGGGGGCTCCGACCACGTGCTCTACGGCATGATCGGCAGGTGCCTGGGGGTGGACGTCCGGCTGCTCGACTACGCGGGATACTCCGGCGGAGCCGAGGCCGCCGAGGCGCTCTACGAGGGCCGGGTGGCCGCGATCCTGGGGTCGGCGCGCTCCTTCATGCCGGACATCGCCGCGGGCCGCGTGCGGCCGCTGGTGGTCTCCTCCGCCGAGCGGATCGAGGGGATCGACGCGCCGACGCTGATGGAACGCGAGGTCCGGCTGGAGTACACAGACTGGTGCGGGCTGCTCGGCCCGCGCGGCATGAGCGCCGGGGACCGGGAGGAGGCCCTCGCCCTGTGCGACCGGATCGACGCCTCACCCCGCTGGCAGGCCGTCTGCGCGGCCAACGGCTGGAACCGGGTCTACCTGAGCGGCGACGATTTTCGTCAGTGGCTCGTCACCGAGACCCGCCGTACCCGGGGAGTGCTCAACGAGCTTGGATTAATGAGGTCTATCGCCACAAGTTGTTGGGGTAGTTGCGCCGGGCGGCACTAGATGTAGGATCCTGGTCGTTGCTGGTTCGCCCATCGGGGCGAGGTAAGAGGGAACCCGGTGAAAGTCCGGGACTGCCCCGCAGCGGTGAGCGGGAACGACCGCCGTCATGAAGCACTGGGTGAGGTCTGCCTGGGAAGCGACGGCCAGTAGGCATGCGCCAGGCGCCCGCGAGTCCGAAAACCTGCCGGTGACGTGATTGGTCCAGGGCCTCGCGGGAGGGCCCGCGGAGCGAGGCGGTCCGGTGTGCCCGGAACCGTCTGTGACGCGTGCGCCCCTTCCGGTTGAGAGCCGTGCGGGGAATACGAACGCGCGAGGGGTAACACGTGACACAGACCTTGGTCGACGTCGCCGAGGAGATCGGGCGGAACCCGGCGGACCGCCGGTTGGCCATTGAGGAGGCCGCGGCCCGGGTGATCACCGACCCGGAGAACTCCAGAGTGGCCGCCGGACTGCTGGCCGGGCTGATCGCCGACGAGGCGGCCGGGAACGGGGTCCGCACCTTCTCCGAGTCCATCGCCGCGACCCACGCGGCCGGGCTCGTCCAGGACGGGCTGGCCGCGTTCGTGACCGCCAACGCCGCCGTGCTCGACGCGCTGGTGGCACCGGACGCCGACGCCCGCTTCGAGTACTTCGGGCTGCGCACGGTCTACGACCGCTACCTGCTGCGCCACCCAGAGACCCGGAAGGTCCTGGAGCGCCCCCAGCACTTCCTCCTCCGGGTGGCCTGCGGCCTGTCGGAGACGGTCGAGGAGGCCGCCGAGCTGTACGCGCTCATGGCGACCCTGTCCTACCTGCCCAGTTCGCCCACCCTGTTCAACTCCGGGTCGCGCAGGCCCCAGCTGTCGTCCTGCTTCCTGCTCGACTCCCCGAGGGACGAGCTGGAGTCCATCTACGACCGGTACGGGCAGGTCGCGCGGCTGTCGAAGTACGCCGGGGGGATCGGCATCGCCTGGACCCGCGTCCGCTCGCGCGGCTCGCTGATCCGCGGCACCAACGGCCACTCCAACGGCATCGTGCCGTGGCTGCGCACCCTCGACTCCAGCGTCGCCGCGGTCAACCAGGGGGGACGCCGCAAGGGCGCGGCCTGCGTCTACCTGGAGTCCTGGCACGCCGACGTCGAGGAGTTCCTCGAACTGCGCGACAACACCGGCGAGGAGGCCCGCCGCACCCACAACCTGAACCTCGCCAACTGGATCCCGGACGAGTTCATGCGCCGGGTCGAGGCCGACGAGACGTGGTCGCTGTTCGACCCCAAGGAGGTCCCGCACCTCACCGACCTGTACGGCGCCGCGTTCGAGGAGGCCTACCGGGCCGCCGAGGCCGAGGGCCGGTTCGTCAAGCAGATCCCGGCCCGCGCCCTGTACGGCCGCATGATGCGCACCCTCGCCCAGACCGGCAACGGCTGGATGACCTTCAAGGACGCCGCCAACCGGACCTCCAACCAGACGTCCCGGCCCGAGAACGTCATCCACCTGTCGAACCTCTGCACCGAGATCCTGGAGGTCACCGGCGACGCCGAGACCGCCGTGTGCAACCTCGGATCGATCAACCTCGCCGCCCACCTGGACGGCCGGGACGTCGACTGGGCACGGCTGCGCCGGACCGTCCGCACCGCCGTGCGGTTCCTGGACCGGACCATCGACCTGGGCTTCTACCCGACCCCCGAGGCCCGCGCCGCCAACGAGAGGTGGCGGCCGATCGGGCTGGGCCTGATGGGCCTGGCGGACGTGTTCTTCACCCTGCGGCTGCCGTTCGACTCGCCGGAGGCGCTGGAGCTGTCCACCCGGATCTCCGAGGAGATCGCGCTCGCCGCCTACGCCACCTCGGCGGATCTGGCGGTGGAGCGGGGACGTCACCCCTCCTACTCCGAGACCCGGGCCGCTCGCGGGGTGCTCCACCCCGACCACTACGACGCCGCGCGGTCGCCGGAGTGGGCGGCGCTCAGGGAGCGGATCGCCGAGACGGGCCTCCGTAACTCGCTGATGATCGCGATCGCCCCCACGGCCACGATCGCCTCCATAGCGGGCTGCTACGAGTGCATCGAACCCCAGGTCTCCAACATCTTCAAGCGCGAGACCCTGTCGGGGGAGTTCCTCCAGGTCAACCGATATCTCGTCCGAGACCTTTCGGCCCGCGGCCTGTGGACCCCGGCGATCCGGGACGCCATCAAGCGGGCCGACGGCTCCATCCAGGACGTTCCCGGCATGCCCGAGGACCTCAAGTCGCTCTACCGGACCGCATGGGAGTTGCCGCAGAAGGCGCTCATCGACCTGGCCGCCGCGCGCACGCCGTACATCGACCAGTCGCAGTCGCTCAACCTCTTCATGGCCACGCCGACCATCGGCAAGCTCTCCTCGATGTACGCCTACGCCTGGAAGTCGGGTCTCAAGACCACCTACTACCTGCGTTCCCGCCCGGCCACCAGGATCGCGCAGACCACCGTGGCGCAGACCGTCGCCGAACCGGAGGCCGTGGCCTGCTCCCTGGAGAACCCCGAGTACTGCGAAGCCTGCCAGTAGGCGCCCCCTTTTTATCCGCGCGAAAGGCCCGCCCGATGCTGCTCGACCCTGGAATGGACCTCACCCTCCGGCCCATGCGCTACCCGGAGTTCTACGAACGCTACCGGGCCGCGATCCGCAACACCTGGACCGTGGAGGAGGTCGACCTCAACTCCGACCTGGCCGACCTGGCCAGGATGACGCCGGAGGAGCGCCACCTGATCAACCGCCTCGTCGCGTTCTTCGCGACCGGCGACTCGATCGTGGCCAACAACCTGGTGCTCAACCTCTACCAGCACGTCAACGCCCCCGAGGCGCGCCTGTATCTCAGCAGGCAGCTGTTCGAGGAGGCGGTGCACGTCCAGTTCTACCTCACCCTGCTGGACACCTACCTGCCCGACCACGAGGAGCGGGTCAAGGCCTTCGCCGCGGTCGAGCACATCCCCTCGATCCGGGACAAGGCCGAGTTCTGCTTCCGCTGGATCGACTCACTCGGCGGGCTGACCCGCCTGGAGTCGAGGGACGACCGGCGGGCGTTCCTGCTCAACCTCATCTGCTTCGCCGCGTGCATCGAGGGGCTGTTCTTCTACGGCGCGTTCGCCTACGTCTACTGGTTCCGTTCCAGGGGCCTGCTCAGCGGTCTGGCCACCGGGACCAACTGGGTGTTCCGCGACGAGTCCATGCACATGGAGTTCGCCTTCAGCGTGGTGGACACCGTACGGGCTGAGGAGCCCGGGCTCTTCGACGACGAGCTCGGTGCCCAGGTCACCCAGATGATCGAGGAGGCGGTGGAGGTGGAGCTGGCCTTCGCGGCCGACCTGTGCGGCGACGGCCTGTTCGGGATGAACGTCGGCCAGATGAGGCGGTACCTTGAGTACGTGGCCGACCAGCGGCTGGTCCGGCTCCGGCTTCCCGTCCGGTACGGCACCGCCAACCCGTTCGCGTTCATGGAACTGCAGGACGTCCAGGAACTGGCCAACTTCTTCGAGCGGCGGGTCTCGGCCTACCAGGTGGCCGTCGAGGGGAACGTCGCCTTCGACGAGTCCTTCTGAGGGGCCGGATCCGCCGGCGGGACGCCTAGGGCGTCCCGCCGGGGCGGAGCACCCGGGCGGCGCCGGCGATCAGGGCGGTGGCCAGGATCCAGCCGGAGGCGACCAGGGTCCAGGCCAGCCACCGGGTCCAGCCGACCGGCTCCCACGCCCCCCGCTGCTCGAAGACGCTCACCGGGGCGAGCAGGTCCAGCGTGTAGACGAAGGGCTGGAAGTTCCTGATCTCGTCCGGGTCGATCTGCGCGGGGGGCACGGCGGCGAAGATCGCGGTGCCCGCGGTCAGCAGCACCGCCACCCAGAGCCCGGCCAGCCAGGGGCGGTAGCCGTACCCCACGACGAGGTCGAGCAGCCGGCCCCAGATCTTGCCGGTGGGCTTGAGCGTGCGGCGGCGGCGGCGCTGCTTGGCCAGCAGCACCCGGCGGGCGTCCGGTTCGTGGCCGATCCGGCGGAACCAGCCGGCCAGCTGCTCGTACGGCTGCGGCCGGTAGCCGTCCGGGTCCCTGGCCAGCCACGCCAGCCGCTGGGCCACGGTCCACTCACCGCCGCGCAGCGCCTCGTAGACCAGCCCGTTGAGAAGGACCCCCGCCGGATAGCTGGCCGGGCTGTCGAGCAGGAGGCCGATCCGGGAGTAGGCGAGGTTGACCTCCCCCTTGAGGGAGGCCGGCCGCAGGATCAGCTCGTCCAGCTGGGCGTGGCTGAGGTGAAGCACCCGGCCCGGGGCCTCCATCGTCGCGCTGTCGAAGGAGAGGACCCCGTTGACGCGCGCGTTCCGCATCCGGATCGTGCCCGACGAGGCGAACCCCGCGCTGAACTCCGCGGCCCCCGACTCCACGAAGTCCGCCTGCACGGCGTAGGGGCCGGTCGCGGTGATGACCGACCTCTGCAGGTAGAGCCCGCCGCGGAACTTCGCCCCGATGATCCGCAGGCCGCCGGTGACCCGGGTGTCCCGGATGAACGCCCCGCCCTCCACGACCATGCCGCCCGCCCACAGCGCCCACTGGCTCTGGCCGATGCCCCGCTCCAGCATCTCCGCCTCGGTGAACGGGCTCCGGGCGTCCTCCAGCATGCTCTCCGAGGCCCTGGGTTTTCCCTCGGGAGCCGACAACCGCATCCTGGAGAGCCGGAACTGGCCGTTCACCTGGGCGTTGTCCAGGCGGATCCCGCTGTGGACCGTGGAGCCGTCGAACTCAAGCAGGCCGTTGACCGTGCACCGGGCCGCCCGGATCCGCCCCATCTCGCACCCGCGGAACCGCACGCCCACGGTGGTGGTGTCGGTCAGGGAGACGTCCTCGGGGAGGTAGCAGTTGAGCATGTGCAGTTTTCCGGTCAGGACGGCGTCCGACACGTCCAGCGTCCCCGCCACCCGGGCGCCCGCCAGCCGCAGTCCGGCGGTCCTGCCCGGTTCGGGCTCCCGCGCGCCGAGCAGCAGCGCCGCGACGACCTCCGCCCGGACCGTCCGCTCCGGCCCCCACTCCTCGCCGTTCGCCGGGTCGTCGGCGCCGGTTTCCCCGGTGCGCAGATCCACCCAGACCCCGGACGGATAGGCGTTCCAGACCCGCCGCTCGGCCGGGCTCAGCCGCCGGAACTCCCGGGTCAGCCGTGGCATCCGGAGCCCCTTTCCGGGAGTCCGCGGTCGCGGCGGCCGTCGCGGCGTCCGGGGTGCCCGCCGTACGCCTCGCGGGCCCGACGCGGTGACGTGCGGGAAGGTGACGTGCGAGAACGGGTGCGGCGCCGGGGAAGGATTCCGAACATCCGGCCTCTCGGGCTCAGGGGGTCCGCCATGTGACGGGGGAGACGTCCCGGAAGAATCTACCCGGTAAAGATCTCTAATGGTGGTGAATCATCCGTTGGCCACCACGTCGCCACGTTGTTCATCAATCGTCCAGACGCCTACCGGTCGACGATCTCGTTCTTGCCGACGACCACGACGCCGTTCCGGGTCACCGCGAAGCGGCTGCGATCCTCTTCGAGGTCGAAGCCGATCCGGGCGCCGTCCGGGATGACCACGTTCTTGTCGATGATGGCCTTGCGGACCACGGCGCCCCGGCCGACCTTCACGTTGTCCATCAGCACGGAGTCCTCGACCAGGGAGTGGGAGTGCAGTATCACCCCTGGGGAGAGGATGGAGCGCTCGGCCAGGCCGCCGGAGACGATCACTCCGGCGGAGACCAGCGAGTCGATCGCCCGGCCCACCCGGTCACCCTCGTTGTGCACGAACTTGGCCGGGGGCAGCGGGTCGTGGCCGGTGTAGATCGGCCACCGGCTGTTGTAGAGGTTGAAGACCGGGTGCGCCGAGATGAGGTCCATGTGGGCCTCGTAGTAGGCGTCGAGGGTCCCGACGTCCCGCCAGTAGCCCCGGTCCCGATCGGTGGAGCCGGGCACCATGTTGTCGGCGAAGTCGTAGACCTCCGCACTACCCGACTTAACCATCATCGGGATGATATTTCCGCCTAAGTCATGCTTGCTGGTGGGATCGAGGGCGTCCTCCCGGAGCGCCTGCAGCATCGCCTGTGTCTTGAAGACGTAGTTGCCCATCGACGCGTACACCTGATCCGGTGCGTCCGGCAGGCCCGCGGCGTCCTTGGGCTTCTCCCGGAACGCCACGATCCGCCGCCCCGCCGGATCCGTCTCGATCACCCCGAACTGGTCGGCCAGGGACACCGGCTGCCTGATCGCCGCCACGGTCACATCCGCGCCGGTGTCCATGTGCTGCGCCACCATCTGCCGGGGATCCATCCGGTAGATGTGGTCGGCGCCGAACACGATGACGTGGTCGGGCATCTCGTCGTAGACGAGGTTCAGGTTCTGAAACAGGGCGTCGGCCGAGCCGGAGAACCAGCGGGGCCCGAGCCGCTGCTGCGCGGGCACCGGCGTGACGTAGTTGCCCAGCATGGCCGAGAGGCGCCAGGTGCGGGAGATGTGCCGGTCAAGGCTGTGGTTCTTGTACTGCGTCAGCACCACGATCTGCAGATAGTGACCGTTGGCCAGGTTGGACAGCACAAAGTCGACAAGCCGATATATCCCCCCGAACGGCACCGCGGGTTTGGCCCGGTCAGCCGTCAACGGCATCAGCCGTTTGCCTTCGCCGCCGGCCAGCACGATCGCGAGGACTCTCATAACCAGGACCTTAACCTGACGAACAGGCCTGAAACACTAGGGTGATCGTATGCGCGTTGATCTGCTGAGTCGTGAGTATCCCCCCGAGGTGTACGGCGGCGCCGGGGTCCATGTCGAGTACCTCGCCAGGGAGCTGCGCCGGCTGGCGGACGTCCGGATCCGCTGCTTCGGGGCGCCCCGTCCCGAGGGCGGCGTCGACGCGTACCGGGTGCCCGGCGGACTGGAGACGGCCAACGCCGCGCTCCAGGTGCTCGGCGTCGACCTGGAGATGGCCGCGGGCTGCCGGGGCGCGGACCTGGTGCACAGCCACACCTGGTACGCCAACTTCGCGGGACACGTCGCGAAGATGCTGTACGGCACGCCGCACGTGGTGACCACGCACAGCCTGGAGCCGCTGCGGCCGTGGAAGGCCGAGCAGCTCGGCGGCGGCTACACCCTCTCCTCGTGGGCCGAGCGGGGCGCGCTGGCGAGCGCCGACGCGATCATCGCCGTCTCGGAGGGGATGCGGCGTGACGTGCTCGCCTGCTACCCCGGGATACCGGAGGAGAGGGTCTCGGTGATCCACAACGGGATCGACACCGCCGAGTACGCCCCCGACCCGGGCACCGCCGTCCTGGACGGGCACGGCATCGACGCCGGCCGGCCGTACGTCGTGTTCGTGGGCAGGATCACCCGGCAGAAGGGGCTGGTCCACCTGCTCCACGCGGCGAGGGACATCCACCCCGACGCTCAGCTCGTGCTCTGCGCGGGCGCGCCCGACACACCGGAGATCGCCGCCGAGGTCGCCGGGCTCGTGCGGGGGCTGGACCGGGACGGCGTCGTCTGGATCTCGGAGATGCTGCCGCGCCCGGAGGTGATCCAGATCCTCACCCACGCCACCGTGTTCGTCTGTCCCTCGGTCTACGAGCCGATGGGCATCGTGAACCTGGAGGCCATGGCCTGCGGGACCGCCGTCGTGGCCACCGCCACCGGCGGTATCCCCGAGGTGGTCGCCGACGGCTCGACCGGACTGCTGGTCCCGATCGGGCGGTCCGCGGCCGACGGCACCCCCGACGACCCCGAACGGTTCGCCGCCGGCCTGGCCGAGCGGGTCAACCTGCTGCTCGCCGACCCGGAGCGCGCCGCCGAGATGGGCGCGGCCGGACGGAGCCGGGCCGTGGAGCACTTCTCCTGGACCCGGATCGCCGAGCAGACCATGGACCTCTACCGATCGGTCATCCGGCCGTGATCCGCCGCCTTGTGCGACGAATGCGCCAAGAGGGGGGTTCCATCGGTGGATAAGGTCGGGGCCGTGAACTTTCGAATGAGGATCACCGACCGCCACGGCGGAGTCAGCGCGGGACCGTACGGCAGCCGCAACCTCGGGGGCATGTGCGGCGACGACCCGGAGGCGGTCGCCGTCAACCGGACCAGGACCGCCGCCGAGTTCGGCCTGGACCGCGTCGTGTTCATGCGGCAGGTGCACAGTGCCGACGTCCGGTACGTGAGCGAGCCGTTCGGCGACGACCCGCCGCCGCTGGACGGCGTCTGCACCGACGTGCCCGGACTCGGCCTGGCGGCGCTCTGCGCCGACTGCGCCCCCGTTCTGCTGGCCGACCCGAGGGCGGGCCTGGTCGGGGCCGCGCACTCCGGCCGGGCCGGCACCGTTCTCGGCGTGGTGCCCGCCCTGGTGGAGGAGATGGCGGGCCGCGGGGCGGACCCGGCGGGAATGACCGCCCTGATCGGCCCGATGGCCTGCGGCACCTGTTACGAGGTGCCCGCCGCGCTCCGCGCCGAGGTCGCGGCCGTGCTGCCCGAAGCCTGGTCGATCACCCGCCAGGACACCCCGGCCCTCGACCTGCGCGCCGCGATCATCTCGCAGCTCGCCAAGGCTGGGGTCCGTGACGTCACCCACGACACCCGCTGCACCATCGAGACCGCCGACCTCTTCTCCCACCGCAGGGATCAGCGGACCGGCCGCTTCGCCGGCTACGTCTGGCTGGAGACCTGAACCGGGGTCAGGACGGGTCGCGCTCCAGCACGATCACCGGGATATCCCGGTCGGTCTTGGTCTGATACTCGTCGTAGGGCGGCCAGGCCGCGGTCATGATCGGCCAGAGTTCGGCCTTCTCCTCGGGGGTGGCCGTGTGCGCCCTCGCCCTGAACCGGTCACCCCGCACCTGGACCTCCACCTCCGGGTCGGCCCGCAGGTTGAGATACCAGGTCGGCGGGGCGTCGGCGCCGCCGTTGGAGGCCACCACGAGATAGTCGTCTCCGTGGCGCTGGTAGATGAGCGGCGCGTCGCGCCGCTCGCCGGTCCGGCGGCCGGTGGTGGTCAGGATCAGGGCCGTGGTGCCCTGCCAGTCGTGCCCCTCGGCGCCGTCGGTCGCGCGGTAGCGCTCGACGTGTTCTCTCCCGAACAACATGATCGATCCCCCTCTGACGGTACTCACGCCTGCTCAGTACCCCCCTCGGGGGATCTCTCACGTCAGCCTAGGGCCAGGATGCTCCCATAGGCGCGTGCCGCGAGGTCGGCGATGAGCCCGTGCGCGCCGAGCGGGTCGGCGCACGCGAGCCCGTTCTCCGCCGCCGCGGCGCGCGCCAGCCCGGGATCGGCCTCGGGGCCGATGAGGCACGGGGACAGCGCGATGCGCTCGACGCCGATGCCCCGCAGCCGCTCGGCCGCGGCCGCGACGGCGGGCGACCCGTCCAGGGAGGCGACCAGGACGGGAAGCGTCAGCCGGGAGGCGAGCAGTACGGCCGTCGCCTGCCCCTCCGCGGCCGCGGCCTCGCCGCCGACCGTGGCCAGGATGACCGCGTCGATCGGGCTGGAGACGTTGAGCAGGCGCATCCGGTCGGCCCGGGCGAGGTCCTTCTCGGCCAGCCGGATGTGCAGCGCCTCGGCGAGCAGCGGATGGGGGCCGAGCGGCTCGGTGACCGTCACGGACACCCCGCTCGCCGCGACGGCCGTGGCGATCAGCGGGTCCGCTACCGGGTGCGGGCAGGTCAGCAGCGGCACCACGATGGCGGCGACGCCGTCCTTGGGGCGTTTGCCGGCGGCCGTCTCCAGCTCGGAGGTCAGCTCCTTGCCGTCTCTGCCGAGGCCGGCCAGGCGGACCTCGATCTGGGGGTTGTCCACCCGTATCAGGGCCGCCAACTCGGTGGCGGCGCCGGAGGCGTCGCCGAGCGCGGCCAGCACCAGCGCGGGTGCCTCGGGCGGAAGCTGGGCGGGCACGGGTCTGCGGTGCCGGCCGGAGGGCCGCACGGCGCGTCCGCGCACAGGGAGGATGGAACTCTCACTCACATGCGCGGACTCTAGAGCTATTTTATGATCTTTGTAATGAGAAACGGCAGCAATTTTGTCACGACATTTTCCGAGGGGGCCTTCCGCCGCGGGCGATGGGCCCTCATCCAGGGGGTGGGCGGAGTACACCGAGAGGTGTAGTCCGGGCTGCGCCGAGCGGCGGATGTCATGGTCATCAGGCTCCGGGACACTTCAGGCCGACGGTTTCCCAGAGGTTTCCGGGGTTTTCCGGGAGAGAGGTGGCTCCGGTGGGGTCCGAGGTCGCGCAGGCAGGCCGCACGCTGACCGTGCTGCGGATCGTCGTCGCGCTGAACGCGGTGGCGATCCTCGTCCAGGCGGTGACCGCCGGGCGGTTGCTGAACGGAGGCGCCGCGGGGGCGCACGCCATGGGAGCCGGCGCGGTTCACCTGCTGGGCCTGGTCCAGCTGGTGGCGGCCGTCGTGCTCTGGCGTCCGGGCCGTGGGCCGGGCCGGCCGGCGCTGGCGAGCCTGGCCCTGCTCCTCCTCGGCTTCGCCCAGTCCGCGGTCGGCGGGGCGGGTAATACGGCGCTGCACGTCCCGTTCGGCGTGACGCTGTTCGGCGGGGTCGTCGCCATGGTGGTGTGGACCTGGCCCCGCGCCGGATCGGGGTCCCCGAGGCCGGTCCCCGGCGAGGGGTGAGGGCGGGCTCCCCGTGGCCCTCAGACGTCCCTGTGTCCCTCCCACTCGTCCTCAAGGGCCGAGTGGACGACCGAGTCGCGCCAGGTGCCGTGGGCCCGCACGTGGTGCCTGATCCTGCCCTCCTCCACCATTCCGGCGACCAGCATCGCGAGCTGGGCGGCGGTGTTGGCGGGGGAGCGGGCGCCCCAGACGCGGTGCAGGCGCAGGTGCCGGAAACCGAACAGCAGCATCAGCCGGATCAGGTCGGTGCCGATGCCCCGGCCCCAGTGGTCGGGGCGGAGCCCCAGGCCGATCTCCGCGCTGTGCGGGTGGTCGGCCTCGATGTGCAGCCTGGCCACCCCGATGGTCTCGCGGTCCTCCAGGTCGACCACCGCGAGCAGGTACAGCCGCCGGGGCTCGGCCTTGGCGCCGCGCAGCGCCTCGGTGACGATCCCCTCGACCTCCTCGCGGCTGCGCGGGTCGAACGGCAGGTGCTCGGTGGCGGCCGGATCGCCGTAGACGGCGTGCAGCGCGTCCACGTCATCGTAGGTGACCTCCCTCAGCCGGAGCCTCTTACCGGAGATCTCAACGTGCTCCATGCGCAGACGCTAACGCCTCAGAGGTCCTACGGCTAGAGATCGTTCCACCCGACAAACCCACCAAAGGCGATAAATATTCTTAATCTGTCGAGTTGATGTCGGCCGGAGGAACGGAGACCCGGAAGTCACGACGAAGGTGATCTTTCTTGACGCGGTCCCCCGGCCCGCCTTTTCGGGATGATCCCGGCGTGGCACCGTGGCCGCCGGGGTGATGGGGGGCACGATGGGGGACAATGGGCGGATGATCCCTTCTGTCCCTGAGGTGCTCGTGGTGACCGGTCCCGGTCTGGTCGCCGATCTCCGGCTGCTCGCGGAGGTGGCCGATCGCGAGTTCGCGGCCCTCGGCGTCAAGGGAAGGACGGTGCCCGCCCGCGGCCTGCCCGATCTCCGGGCCGCCCTGGAGTTCCCCGGCGCCCTGGTCGTCCTCCCGGGCCCGGATCCCGAGGCGCGCGATCTGCTCTCGCGGCGCCCCCACGCGGTCCGGCTCGACCTGACGAGGTCCGTCTCCGGCCCAGGGGACCCGGAGGTCACCCACCTGTACGGCAGGGGAGTCGGGGGGCTGACCTGGGCGATCAGGCACGCCGTACACCGGCTGCGCAGCCCCGCGCGCAGGGTCGCCTACGGTGAGCACCCCGACCAGTGGGCGGAGGCGCGGCCGCCGCGCGAGGACGCGGGACCGGCGCCCGTGGCGGTGCTGGTGCACGGCGGCTACTGGCGCTCGGTCTGGGGCGCGGATCTGATGGACGCGCTCTGCGTCGACCTGGCCGGGCGGGGGTTCGCCGCCTGGAACCTCGAATACCGGCGTCCCGACCTGCACGGCTGGGCGGCGACGACCGAGGACGTCGCCCGGGGCGTCGCGCTGGCGGCCGGGGACGCGCCCGGTCCCGTCGTGGTGATCGGCCATTCGGCGGGTGGGCAGCTGGCCCTCCGCGCCGCGGCCGACGACCGCCGGATCACCCTCGCCGTCTCCCTGGCCGGAGTCCTCGACCTGGTGGAGGGCGACCGCAGGCACCTCGGCTCCGGCGCGGTGGCCTCGGCCCTGGGCGGATCGGCCGCCGACCTGCCCGCCGTTTACGGGCGGTCCAGCCCGCTGGAGCGCCTCCCGCTGGGGGTGCCCCAGCTCATCGCGCAGGGCGACGGCGACGACCTCGACCTGGTCGACCTGAGCCGCCGCTACGCGCGCGCCGCCCAGGAGTCTGGCGATGAGGTGACATATCTAGAAATGTCCGGCGACCACTTCGACATCATCGACCCGGCCTCCCCGATCTGGCGGGCAACCGCCGGCGTGATCGCCGGCCGCACCTCCTGACCCCTGGCCGGGACACCGGTGAGGGCGCCGGATCCGACGCCCCGGCGGCCCCCGCCCCTCCGGGCGGGCGCGGCCGGCGAGGTGGCGGCCGATGTGACGAGAGGGCCTCCGCGGGCGGCCACGGGCGGGCGGAGCCCTAGGCGGGGGAGAGCGGGCGCCAGGGGACCGGGCTGGACAGGACCATCATGCTCGACGGGTGACCGTAGGGCGCGAGCCTGTCGATCAGCTCCTCGAAGGCGGTCATCGAGGAGGCGGCCACCCGCAGCAGGCAGCAGGTGTCCCCGGTCACCCGGTGCACCTCCAGGATCTCCGGCCACGCCAGAGCCTGCTCGTCGCGGAGCACGCAGCGCGGTCCGTAACACGACATCCTGATCAGCGCGGCCACCCCGCGCCCGGCCAGCGCCGGATCGATCCGCGCGTGATAGCCGGTGATCACCCCGGTCTCCTCCAGCCGCCGTACCCGCTCGGCCACCGCCGGGGCCGACATGTGCACCCGCCTGGCGAGCTCGCTGTAGGACAGCCGCGCGTCGGCCTGCAGCTCGGCCAGGAGGGTCCAGTCCACCGCGTCCACCGTCACGCTCCGTCATCTCATAACCCGGCCGGCCTCAGCGCCTTCGGTCTGGAAGGCCTAACCTTGAAGTTGCCTTTTCTTTCATTATTTCCGGATGCGTTATCGCAGGTCGGGGCGGGGGTGGCCGCGGGGCCGTTCAACGGGGATCGACGAGCGCAGCGCGGCGGTGAAGGCGGCGAGGGCCGGGTGGGCGGCGGCGCCCCGGCGGAAGGCGATCTGGGTACGGCGGCGCATGGGCAGCTCGGTGAGCCGTACGCCCTCCGGCGGGTCGGCCGCCCCCAGCTCGGGCACGAGCGCGACGCCCTGGCCGGCGGCGACCATCGCCAGCACGGCGGCGAAGTCGTCGATGTGGTGGCGGATCCTGGGCGCGAACCCGGCGGCCTGGCAGGCCCGTACCGTCATCTCGTAGCAGAGCGTGCCCGGCTTGGAGGCGATCCACGCGGCGTCGCGCCGCCTTACCAGGGAGTCGCCGCCGGTGCCGGACGCGAGATACATCGGCTCCTCCAGCAGAGGTTCGGTGTCCAGGGCGAGGTCGGCCGCGGCGGGGACGAAGTCGTACTCGTGGACCAGGGCCAGGTCCAGGTCGCCCGCCCGGAGCCGGGGGGCCACCTCGGCGGGGTCCGTCTCGTCCACCATCGGCTCCAGCCGTGGGTGGTCCCGGCCGAGGGCGGCCAGGGCCGCGGGCAGGATCGTGCGTGTGGCGGTGGGGAAGGCGCCGATCCTGATGGTCCCGACCAGGCCGGTGCGTGCCACGGCCAGCTCCGCCGAAGCCTGCTCCAGCCGTTCCAGCACGGCCTCCGCGTGTCCCACCAGCGCGATCCCCGCCGGGGTGAGGGTCACCCCGCGGCCGGTCCTCTCCAGCAGCGCCACCCCGG
The DNA here is from genome assembly GCF_040614315.1 of Streptosporangium sp. NPDC006007. Lineage (NCBI taxonomy): Bacteria > Bacillati > Actinomycetota > Actinomycetes > Streptosporangiales > Streptosporangiaceae > Streptosporangium > Streptosporangium sp. NPDC006007. The sequence goes on from NZ_JBEXUG010000024.1 coordinate 38,842, forward strand.
CCTCCCGTTCCAGCGCGGCGAGCTGCTGGGAGACCGCCGAGGGCGTGAACATCAGGGCCTCGGCGACCGCGGCGATCGTGCCCCGGTAGGACAGTTCGCGGAGCAGGCGGAGACGGCGCACATCGAGCATCAGTTCAGCTTAATGGTTTCGGAAGAAAACGGAACTGGACCTGCATGGTCACCTGCCGTCAGGCTGGGGTCATGACTCTCAGCGGTATCTACGTGCCCTTGATCACCCCGTTCGCCGAGAACGGTGAGATCGCCCTGGAGGCGCTCGAAGACCTCGCGCGCGCCGCGCTCGCCGACGGGGCCGCGGGGCTGGTGGCGCTCGGCACCACCGCCGAGGTGGCCACGCTCGCCGAGGAGGAGCGGCAAGCGGTCGTCGAGGTGTGCGCGAGGGTGAGCCGGGAACACGGGACGGAGCTGATCGTCGGGGCCGGATCAAGCGACACCCGGAGCTCCGCCGACGCGTTGCGCGCCCTGAAGGACCGGCCTGAGGTGTCGGCGGCGCTGGTCACCGTGCCGTCGTTCGTCCGCCCGTCCGAGGCCGGGGTGCTCGCCCACTTCACGGTACTGGCCGAGCAGAGCCCGGTGCCGATGGTGATCTACAACATTCCCTACCGGACCGGGCAGTCCGTGGGCGCGGCCACCCTGCGCAGGCTGGGGGAACTGCCCATGGTGGCCGGGGTCAAGCACGCGGTCGGGGGCGTCGACCAGGACACCGTCACCCTGCTGGCCGACCTGCCGGACGACTTCGCGGTGCTGGCCGGGGACGACCCGTTCCTCTCCGCGCTGCTCGCCCTCGGCGCCTCCGGAGGTATCCTCGCCTCGGCCCACCTGCGCACCGCCGGATATGTGGAGCTGGTGGAGTCCTGGCGCACCGGTGACGTCGCGCGCGCGCGGGCTCTGGGCCACCGGCTCTCCGTCATGTCGGCGAGCCTGTTCGCCGAGCCCAACCCCACCGTGATCAAGGGGGTGCTGCACGCCGGGGGCCGCATCCCCACCGCCTCGGTACGCCTCCCGCTGGTCCCGGCGAGTCGGGCGGCCGTCGAGGCGGCGGCACGCCTGCTCTGACACACGGCCCGCCCGGCCACGCGGCTCAGGCGGCCTGGCAGCCCGGACACCAGAAGAGGTTACGGCCGGCGAGCACCCCGGCTCTGACCTCGGAACCGCACAGGAGGCAGGGCATGCCGGAGCGCCGGTAGACGTAGACCTCGCCGCCGTGCTCGTCGACCCGGGGCGGCCGGCCCATCGCCTCGGGGGTGTGCTCGGGCCTGACCGTGTCGATCCGGCCCACCCGCACCCCGTCGGCCATGAGGAGCACCAGGTCGGCCCAGATCGCCGTCCACCGCTCGCGGGTGAGGTCACGGCCGGGACGGGACGGGTCCACGCCCTGCCGGAACAGCGCCTCGGCCCGGTAGATGTTGCCGACGCCCGCCACGACCGACTGGTCCATCAGCAGGACCCCGATGGAGGTGCGGCTGCGGCCGATCCGCCGCCAGGCGAGCTCGGGATCGGCGTCCGCGCGCAGCGGATCCGGCCCGAGCCTGCCGTGCAGCGCCTTCTTCTCCCCGGGGTCCATCAGCTCGCAGGTGTTGGGCCCGCGCAGGTCGGCGTACTCCTCGGCGCCGCTCAGGCGGAGCCGTACCATCCCCGTCGGCGCGGGCGGCGGCGTCGGGCCGAAGGTGTACTTGCCGTAGATGCCCAGGTGGATGTGGAGCCAGCGGTCGTCGTCGAAGCCGAGCAGCAGGTGCTTGCCGTGCGCGTCGGTCTCCTGGAGCACCCGCCCGTCGATCTGGAGCGCCCCGGCGGCGAATCTGCCCTGTGGGCTCTCGGCGCGCACCGTCCCGCCACCGAACATCCGCCGGTGCAGCGCGGCCAGCCGATGAATGGTGTGTCCTTCAGGCATGGTCCCCCATGATATGGCCTGATCGGCGACCGGCAGGGCGCCTGAAGCCCCGCCGGGTGGCCGCCGCCCTCCCCGACGGTACCCGTTCTGACGAGGGGGAGGCCGGGCTATCGGGTGACGTGCCCGGATGAGCGGAGGCCGCGGGCCGGCGCGTGCGCCGTTCCGGCGAGGGCGGCCCCTACGGCGTAGGCGACCAGGTCGGCGGCGCCGAACGTGCTGCCGAGCACCAGCCTGGCCGCCACGCTCGCCTCGGAGAGCGTGGCGGGGACGGAGGTGAGCTGCGCGAACTCGATCGCCCAGCTGAACGCCAGGGCGCCCAGCGCGGCCCGGACCGGCGAGACACGGGGACGGGCCAGCACGATCAGCGTGTGGACGAGCACGGTGTAGAGGGCGTCACCCGCGTACTTGCCGAACCAGCCGCCGGTGACCGCGCGGACCGTCAGCCCGGCGGCGACGATCGCGACGGCGGCGAGCGCGGCGGGCACCCGGCTGCGGAGAGCGGAGATCACGGGTCTTCGGAGGGCGGCCGGTCGGCCCGGGCCTCCGGACAGCGCCGCGTTCACCGGGCACCCGAGGCGTGGATGTCCCGCTCCCCGGGGCGGGGGGAGAAACGAGGAACGGTCCCGCGCCCTGGTCTCCGAGTCCATGACGGCAAAGTAAAGCAGGACAGGCGGGGGGTGCTCGCGTCCACGTGCCTCCTCCGATACACGCCGCCACCGGCCTCGGGCCTCCGACAGCCCCGCGATCCGCCGGTACTCCATTGAAAACGGATGTGGAGCGTTGCAACCGGGCGCCGGAACGGAGGTCCCGGAGCCACCGGGGGCGGGACCGCTGTCATGGGCAGGTGGGCAGCCATCCCCTGACGGCCGCGAGGTATCCGGCCTGGAACCGGCTCCGGGCGTCGAGCCGTTCCATCAGCCCGGCGGTGACACGCCGCAGGGTGCGCACCGAGACGTCGAGCCTGCGGGCCACCGCCTCGTCGGTCAGCCCGATGGAGAGCAGGCGGAGGATCTCACGCTCCTGGCTGCTGAGCCCCTTCTCGTCGGTCCGGTGCTCCTCGCCGAGAGGGATGGCGGTCTCCCACGTCTGCTCGAACAGCGCGATCAGGGCGGTGACGACGCCCGCGCCGCGCAGCAGGACAGCCCCGGTGCCGCTGTCCTCGGGATTCGTCGGCACCAGGGCCGCCCGCCGATCGAAGACGATCATGCGGAGCGGGAGGCTGGGCACCGTGCGAACCCGGCCGCCGTGCTCGGTGAGCCAGCCCGCGTACCCCATGGTCGGCTGGTCGTTGCGGACGCTGTCCAGGTAGATGGTGCGCATCGCGACGCCGCGTTCGAGCAGTGCCCTGTCCAGGGGACGGCTCGCCTCGATGTTGTCCGGGGTCTGAGCGCCCTGTGGTTCGAAGCCGAGCAGCTCCTGCCGGCATTCGGCGGACAGCTCCTCGATCCTGGCGCGGATCGTGTCGATGCCGACAAGCGTCTCGGAATCCCCGCTGAGCTGCGCCGGGTTGTGGTCCGCGTAGGTCGCGATCATCTGGGCGACGGTTGTCCGGCCCCGCTCGATCTCCTGTTGCCTGTTCAGCAGCGCGGCCTCCTCGCGGGCCAGCAGCGCGGCCAGCCCCACCTCGGGACGGACCAGGCGCAGCACGTCCGGCTCCTCCCAGGAGGGACGCAGAAGCGACAGCCTGGCCAGCTCGTCCAGCGTACTGCGGATCAGGTGGACCGGCCAGCCCAGCTCCAGGCTGAGCTCGGTCACCCCGTAGGAGGGGTTCTCCAGGATGGTTCGATAGATGGTTTCCTCGGTGGATCCGAGGCCGAGCAGCGTGAGCACGACACCTCCACGATGCGAGCGTGGCCGCGACACGACCGTGTGGGCCAGACCAGTCATGGTCGCGGCCTGACGTTAGCCCGGCGGAGTGATGACCGGGTTATGTCGGTAATCCCCAATAACCCCCAATAATCCCCGGTTACTTCCAGTCGCCCCCGGTCGCCTTCGAGCGCCGGAACCGCCGTCGCCGGCGGCGGTTCCGGCGGGTTCCCGGCACCGCTGGCAGGTCTCTGCCATGCAGGGGCCTGCCAGCGGAAAACCCTGGTCTGTTCGCGGCGCGCCGACCACGGTCGATTCATGTATCTCATCAACGCACGGCTGCGCGCCCCCGAGAGCGGGGGCCGTCCGGCCCCGCCCGAGGAGCGGATCTCCGCCTCCGAGCTCCGGCGGCTGATCATGGTGCTGGCGGAGCCCGAGGATCGGCTTGAGCACGTCTACAGCGAGGCGCGTTCCGCCGGCGTCGATCTCGGGTTCTTCCTCCGCCAGCCCACGCTCAACGCCGCCGAGGGCGCGGCGGTCCGGTTGTGCCTGCGTTGCCTCGACACGGTGCCCGCGCTCGCCGGCTGGTCGCTGACGGGCAGCGGCGGCAACCTCGATCTGGTGCTCGCCCGTCTCGACATGCTCGGCGGAGAAGCCTGGCAGTGTCCTGCCAGTGCAGCGCCCTGACAGCCCGGAAGTCTTCCAAGACCCCTAGATGTCGGCCAAGAATCAAAGTGTCAGAAAAAAGCGGGAAATGTCCGGAGAAGGTACGCCGGAAACACCGAACCCGCGGAAAAGCGAGAAGGGTGCCGAGCGTCATCGGCCGAAGGGAAGAAAACAATGAACGCCATGACCCGCTCGGACGCCGCCGTGTTCGGCGCCCTCTCGTCCGCCGCCGCCCCCGTGGCCACCGTGGTGACCACGGCCATAACCGGCGGGACGGCCGGCGGCAACACGGCTCTCACCGCAGTCCGGGCCCCCACTCCGACCACCGGAGCCGGCTGGCAGTGATCCGAAGTGATCCGAGGGGAAACCCAATCGCCCCGGGCGCCGTGCCCGGGAAGTCGTCCGGGAGGCGACCACAGTGAATCACCAGGAAGTCGAGCTGCTCGCACTCGGTGCGGGGCCGTCCAATCTAGCCCTCGCCGTGGCTCTCGAAGAGCTCGCACCGGAACTGGCAACCAGAACACTGATCATCGAACAGCACGAGAACGTGGCCTGGCAGCGCGGAATGCTGCTGCCGTGGACACAGAGCCAGGTCTCCTTTCTCAAGGATCTGGTCACCTTGAGAAACCCGCAGAGCAAATTCTCCTTCGTTAATTATCTGCACTCCGTGGGAAGGCTCAACGAATTCGTCAACCTGGGAAGCTTCACCCCTTATAGAATGGAGATATCCGACTACCTGCTCTGGGTGGCTGAATCGCTGGCGCAGGTGCGCATCGAGTACGACCGGCGCTGCGTGGCGATCGAGCCGGTCCTGTCCCACGACGGCCAGGTCGAGCGGTGGACCGTCCGGCTCGGCGACGGCTCGACCATCGCCTGCCGCACCCTGGTGGTCGGCGCGGGCCGTGACGCGCACATCCCCGAGGTGTTCACGGCGCTCCCCAGGGAGCGGATCATCCACAGCACCGAGTACAGCCAGGGAGTCGCCCGGCTCGACCACGACGCCCCGCAGAGGGTCGCGGTGATCGGCGGCGCGCAGAGCGCGGCCGAGATGCTCTGGGCCGTCCACCAGGGCATGCCCAACGCCCAGTGCACCATGGTCATGCGCTCCATCGGCCTCAACGGCTACGAGAGCAGCAAGTTCACCAACGAGCTCTTCTACGCGTCCTTCATCGACGAGTTCCACGGATCCCGCCCCGAGGCCCGCCGCCAGCTCCTGGGCGAGATGCACCGCACCAACTACGCGGGACTCTCCCCTGGCCTGCTGGAGACCCTCTACCGGCAGATCTACCTTGAGCGCCTCACCGGGGAGGAGAGGATCCGGATGATCACGATGGCCGAGGTCTCCGAGGCCAGGATGGAGGGCGGCGAGGTCGTCCTCACCCTCACCGACAGGAAGAGCGGCCGCCGCGACGAGCTGCCCTGCGACGTCGTGCTGCTCGGCACCGGCTTCGACCGCCGGATGCCCTCGCTCGTCCGGGAGATGGCCGTGAAGGCCGGCCTCGACGAGATCGACGTCGACCGTTTCTACAAGCTGACCCTGCCCGCGGGCTCGGGCGCCGCCTGCTACCTGCAGGGCGTCAACGAGGACACCCACGGCATCGCCGACTCCCTGCTCAGCGCGCTGGCCAGCCGGGCTGAAGAGATCGTCGGCCATATCCAGGAGAGCCGCGCCGCCGCCGAACTGCTGTCGCCGTTCGCCCTGCCGGTCGCCTCCTGACCCTCCAGAGCACACACAACCTCTTCGAGGAGACTCCACGTGGACCTCCGTCCCTATGACCCTGCCCAGCTCCGTCCGGACAACGGCCTGCTCGCCAAGCGGCTGCTGCCCTGGGACACGATGAAGGCCCCGTTCGAGGGAGCCTGGTGCGTCATCCGGCCAGGTACCGCCTCGACCCGGCACGCCCACCACGAGTACGAGATCTTCATCGCGATCTCCGGTGAGGCGGTCCTGGAGAGCGAGGGCGCGCGCTCCCGCTTCGCCGCCGGGGACATCGCCTACTTCCCGCCCGGCACCGACCACCGGGTCGTCAACGAGGGCACCGCCGACTTCGAGATGTACGGCATCTGGTGGGACCACGAGATGACCCGCACGTTCGAGACCCGTCACCTGGAGGAGGGATGACGGGGACGATCGTGATCGCCGCGACCCCGACACCCAACGGCGACCTGCACGTCGGCCACATGGCGGGCCCCTACCTGGCCGGTGACGTCTACGCCCGCTACCTGCGCGCCGACGGACGTCCGGTGACCTACGCCACCTGTACCGACGACAGCCAGTCCTACATGATCTCGACCGCGCGTACGCGCGGTACGACGCCCGCCGAGCTGTGCGCGACGTCCACCGCCCGCATCCGGCGGTCGATCGAGGCCATGGGCATCTCCCTGGCCCCGCTGCCACCCGTCGACGACGCCTACCGGCGGACCGTGCTCGACTTCGTCACCACCCTCTACCGGGAGGGCCGCTTCGAGCTCCGCACGGTGCGCATGCCGTACGCGCGAAACGCCGGGGTCCACCTGTTCGACGGGCTGGTCAAGGGCGAGTGCCCGGCCTGCCTGGCCGAGAGCTGCGGCGGGTCCTGCGAGGGCTGCGGCCACCCCAACCACTTCGACGACCTCGGCGACCCGCGCTCGGTCCTCGACCCCGCGGACCCGGTGACCTCGCGTGAGGTCACCGTCCTGGTCCTGCCCGCCGAGAGCTACCGGGAGGAGCTCACCGCCTACTACGCCGCCAGGGAGAGCACCTGGAGGCAGCACAGCAGGCAGCTCATCCGGGAGATCCTGGCCCGTCCGCTCCCCGAGATCCCGATCACGGTGCCGTCACCGGGGTGGGGTATCGAGGCCCCGTTCGCCGAGACCCCCGGCCAGATCCTCTACCCCTGGATCGAGGCGATGCCCGCCTCGATCCACAGCACCTGGAAGGCGGCCGGCGAGCCCGAGGGCCCGGTCGACCTGGCCTGGCGGGCCGAGAGCGGCAACCGCCTGGTCTACTTCCACGGATTCGACAACGTCTACTCCTGGGGAATGCTCGACCTGGTCATGCTGCTCGCCCACGGCGGGCGCTACATCACCCCCGACGCCAACGTCTGCAACGAGTTCTACGAGCTGGAGAACGAGAAGTTCTCCACCAGCCGCAACCACCTGATACGCGGCGCCGACCTGGTCGCCGAGGTGCCGCGCGACCTCGTCCGTTTCTATCTCGCGCTCACCTCTCCCGAGGACCAGCGGGCCAACTTCACCAGGGAGGGGCTCGACAGGGTCACCACCCGGCGGCTGCGAGGGCCGTGGAACGAGCTCGCCGACCGCGTCGAGGCCGCCGTCGCCCAGCCGGGTGAGGAGCTCAAGGTCACCGACGACGGCCGCCGGCGGGCGGCGGTGATCGTCGAGAGGTTCCGGCTCTGCTACGACCTCACCTCCTTCAGCCTGACCAGGGCGGCGGAGGGCATCGTCACCCAGCTCGGCAGGTTGCTGACCGCCGAGCGCGCCGAGATCGGCGACCTCCTGCTGGAGGTGCGAACCCTCCTGGCCTGTGCCGCGCCCATTCTGATCGACGTCGCGGCGGAGGCCGAGGCGGCGGGCGTCGAGCTCACCCTCGGCACCGGCGCCGAGACGATCGACGCCTTCCTGCTCCCGCGCCTGCCCGAGGATGTCCGATGAGGTTACTCGCCCTGGAGGCCAGGCAGAACGCCACCTACTACCAGTCCCGCTACCAGCAGGTCCAGGATCTCGGTGCCGAGCTCTACGTGCTCAACGGGGTCGGCACCCCGGACTTCTGGCCGGCCGACCGCTACCGTGTCGCGGGCTCCCAGCGGATCGACGACCTCATCACCGAGGCCAAGGCATGGCACGAGCAGGAGCGCTTCGACGGGATCATCACCTTCTCCGAGTCCGCCGTGACCACGGTCGCGGCCGTCGCGGAGGCGCTCGGCCTGCCGGGTGTGGGCGTCGAGGCGGCCAGGACCAGCCGCAACAAGCTGCTGATGCGTGAGGCGCACCGCGCGCACGGCGCGCCGCATCCGGATTTCCGCCTCGTCACCGACCTGCGGGAGGCGTTCGGGGCCGCGGAGGACTTCGGGTACCCGGTCATCCTCAAGCCCACCCTGGGCGCCGCCAGCAACTTCGTATTCAAGATCGACGACAGGGAGGAGATGGCCGAGCTGTTCCCACGGGCCCTCGCGGGCATCGAGGGGATGTCGTGGTTCGAGATGGAGGCGCACGGCCTCGACCTCGGCCCGCACGGCCTGCTGGTGGAGTCGTTCCTCGACGGTGAGGAGTTCCTGATCGAGGCCGTGGCCTGGGACGGTGAGGTCTACCTCGGCTCGATCGTGGACCGGATCACCGTCGAGGGCGGCACCTTCGACGACGATGTGCACCACGCGCCGACCTCGCTCACCCCGGAGCAGGTGGCGCTGGTCCACCGGGTGGTCACGGCCGGCGCGCACGCCCAGGGGCTGCGGCGCAGCGTGATGCACGCCGAGGTCCGCTTCCACCGGGGCGAGCCGTACCTGCTGGAGATCGCGATCCGGCCCGGCGGCGGCGGCCTGGACCTCATCGCGCAGATCACCGCCGAGCACTCCCCGATCCGCGCGGTCGTGGACGTGGCGCGCGGCGCCAGGCCGCGGGTGCGCCACTACCGGCCGACCGGTGTTCACGTCACCGCGATGTGCCTGCTCTGCGACGCCGGCCGCATCACCTCGATCGACGTGCCGGCCGAGGTCGGCGAGTCGGAGCGGGTCTTCTTCCTCAAGATCACCGCCAAGGCCGGGGACGTCGTCCGGCGCCCGCCGGAGGGCAACAGCATCCTCGGCTTCCTCGGCACCACCGGCACCTCGCTGGAGGACGCCAGGGCGACGATGCTCGACTACGCCTCCAAGATCAACGTCGATCTCGTCCAGGACGGAGAACTGCCGTGACCCAGCCGGCAGCTGGGGCGGCGCCGCGCGTTCAGCGCGTCGCCCGCACCCGCCGCTACCTGATGTGCCCGCCCACCCACTTCGACGTCGTCTACTCCATCAACCCCTGGATGCACCCGGACAGACCGGTCGACGGCACACTGGCCCGGTTCCAGTGGGAGGGCCTGCTGCGCGTCTTCCGGTCGCTCGGCCACCAGGTGGAGTTCATCGAACCCCTGCCCGGCTACCCCGACATGGTGTTCGCCGCCAACGGCGCAACGGTCATCGACGGGAAGGTGCTCTCCGCCAGGTTCCGGCATCCGGAGCGGGCCGCGGAGGGCCCCGCCTACCTGGAGTGGTTCCGCGCCCGAGGTTACGAGACCCATGAGGCGGTCCACGTCAACGAGGGCGAGGGCGACTACCTCCACGCCGGCCGGTACCTGCTGGCGGGCACCGGCTTCCGTACCGACGTCCGCTCGCACGGCGAGGCGGAGAGGTTCTTCGGGATGCCCGTGGCAGGGCTCCGCCTGGTGGACCCGCGCTTCTACCACCTCGACACCGCGCTGGCCGTGCTCGACGACGACCAGATCATGTACTACCCCGGCGCCTTCGCCGAGGAGAGCCAGGGCGTCCTGCGCGCCCTGTACCCCGACGCGATCATCGCCACCGAGGCCGACGCCGAGGTGTTCGGGCTGAACGCCGTCTCCGACGGCCGCCACGTCCTGCTGCCGCCCGCGGCCACCCACCTGATGGACGAGCTGCGCGAGCGCGGCTACGAGCCCATCGGCGTCGAGCTCTCCGAGTTGCTGAAATCCGGTGGCAGCGCCAAGTGCTGCACCCTTGAGCTGAGGCCGGGCCACTGATGATCGACTATGACGGACGCCGCTTCACCTCGGCGGGTGTGCCCGCCGGCGAGGAGTACCCGGTCGCGCTGTACCGGCAGGACGGGAACCTCCTGTGGGGCGAGTTCTCCGGCGGGCACGCCCGCCGGGGGACGCTCACCGGGGTCTGCGCCCCCGACGGCACCCTCGACTTCGCCTACTGCATGGTCCTCGACACCGGCGCCATCGTGTCGGGTCACTGCCGCAGCACCCCCGAGGTGCTCCCCGACGGCCGCATCCTCCTCCACGAGACGTGGGAGCGGTACGGCGAGCACGCCGAAGTCGGTGTCTCCCTGCTCGAAGAGCTCAGCCAGACGACCAAGGGCCAATCATGACTCTGAACACCATCGCCCCGTCCAGCGTGGACAAGCCGCTCAAGCCGGTCAAGGGCGGCACCGTGACCTGGGCCTGCGCGCCCGGATTCCCCCCGTCCATCATCTTTCCCTTCACCCCGCCGGAGCGTTTCGGCACCCGCAACCTGCTTGAGTTCCAGATCCTGATGTACCGGCCCCTCTACTTCTTCGGCACGCACGGCACGCCGGAGGTCGACTACGACCTCAGCATCGGCGAGCCACCGGAGTGGAGCGAGGACGGCCTGACCGTCACCGTCACCGTCAAGCCCTGGAAGTGGTCCAACGGCGAGACGATCTGCGCGGACAACGTGCTGTTCTGGGTGAACATGATGGCCGTCAAGGGCGAGCGGTACGGCGAGTACGTCCCCGGCTACTTCCCGGACAACCTGGTCTCCTACGGGAAGCTCGCCGAGGACAAGGTCTACTTCACCTTCGACAAGGTCTACTCCAAGCGCTGGGTGCTGATGAACCAGCTCAGCACCATCACCCCGATGCCCAAGGCGTGGGACCGTACCGCCGACGGGCCGTCCGACGCCTCCGCCGGGCTGGAGAACGTGGCCGCGGTCTACGACTTCCTGATGGCCGAGAACGGCGGTGTCGTCGAGGAGGACAACTCCGACCGCGTGCACTGGGCCGACAGCCCGGTGTGGAGCGTGGTCAGCGGCCCGTGGAGGCTGAAGAGCTACACCATGGAGGGCGTCGTCACCTTCGTCCCCAACGAGCACTACTCCGGCCCGAACAAGCCCCACCTGGACGAGTTCCGGCAGGTCCCGTTCATGTCCGACGGCGAGGAGTACCAGAGGCTGCTGGACGGGCCGGACGGCCCCGACGCCATCCAGGTCGGCTACCTGCCGCTGAGCTTCAGCACCGAGCCGACCGACGACCCCACCAAGGGCGGGCCCAACCCGCTGGGCGAGCACTACACGCTGGTCCCGCAGGCGGCCTTCTGCATCCGGTACATCCCGCTCAACTACAACAACCCGACCGTCGCCGGGAAGATGCTCGCCCAGACCTACATCAGGCAGGCGATGCAGCACACGCTCGACCAGGACCGGGCGGCCCGCGACATCTACCAGGGCTACGCCTACCGGCAGGACGGCCCGGTGCCCCGCTACCCGGTGAGCGACCTGGTCTCGCCCTCCCTGCGGGGCGCGCCGACCCTGCCCTTCGACCCCGACCGCGCCCGCGGGCTGCTGGAGGAGAACGGCTGGGACACCGGCACGACGCCGGCGGTCTGCGTCAACCCCGGCGAGGGCCCCGGTCAGGCCGGCGCGGGCATCCCCGGCGGCACCAGGCTCAGCTTCTCCCTCAGATACGCCGAGGGCCGCCCCGCGCTCACCCGGCTGATGGAGCAGTTCCGCGACGACGCGGCCAAGGCAGGCGTCGAACTGCGGTTGCAGGAGGTCTACGGCTCGGTCCTGGTCGCGGAGGACGCCCCCTGCGTCCCCGGACCGGACAGCCCCTGCCTGTGGGAGCTGAGCACCTGGGGCGGCGGCTGGGTGTACCACTACCCGAGCGGCGAGATCCTGTTCAAGACCGACGCCGGCGGCAACTTCGGCCACTACACCGACCCGAGGACCGACGAGCTCGTCGCCCGCACGGTGACCAGCGACGACCTGACCGCGCTGTACGAGTACCAGGACTACATCGCCGAGCAGGTCCCGGTCATCTTCATCCCCAACTTCTCGCTGCGGCTGTTCGAGGTGGCCAACGACCTGCGGGGCTTCGAGCCGATCAACCCCTTCGGAATGATCAGCCCGGAGAACTGGTACTACGTGGAAAAGGGCGAGTGAGCCCGTGGTGTTCGCCGCGGCGCCGGTCGCCGTCATCCCCGCGCACAACCTCATGGTCTTCCTCCTCCAGCTCGGGCTGCTCCTCGGCCTGGCAACCGTCCTCGGCCGGTTCTCCGTCCGTTTCGGGCTGCCCGCGCTGCTGGGGGAACTCTGCGCGGGCATCCTGATCGGCCCCTCGCTGCTCGCCAACGTCGCGCCCGGCCTGTCCGCGTGGCTGCTGCCCGGCGACCCGGCCAGATTCCACATGATCGACGCGGTCGGCCAGCTCGGCGTCCTGCTGCTGGTGGGCCTGACCGGCATGCATCTGGACCTCGGCTTCATCAGGCGCCAGGGCAGGTCGGCCGGCTGGATCAGCGGCGCCGGACTGCTCGTCCCGCTGGTCCTCGGCACCGGGATCGGGTTCCTGGCCCCCGCCGAGATGATCGCCGACGGCGTCGACCATACGGTCTTCGCCCTCTTCTTCGGGGTCGCGCTCTGCGTCAGCGCCATCCCCGTCATCGCCAAGGTGCTGATGGAGATGCGCCTGCTCCACCGGGACATCGGCCAGCTCATCCTGAGCGCCGCGGTCATCGACGACGTGGTGGGCTGGCTGCTCCTGTCGGTGGTCTCCGCGCTCGCCACCGCCGGGGCGCGCACCGGGCAGGCCGCGGTGACCGCGGTCGCGCTGCTCGCCGCGCTCGTGCTGGTGGCGATCCTCGCCGGACGCCGGGCGGTCGCCGCGGTGCTGCGCGCCGCGGACCGCGGCGCGGGGAACCTCACCACGATCGCCGCGGTGACGGTCATGCTCCTGCTCTCCGCCGCGGCCACCCAGGCCATGGGGTTCGAGGCCATCCTGGGCGCCTTCGTCTGCGGCGCGCTCGTCGGCTCCTCGCCCGACCTGAAGGTCGCCAAACTGGCCCCCCTGCAGGCGTTCGTCGCCGCGGTGCTCGCCCCGATCTTCTTCGCGACGGCTGGCCTGCGGATGGACCTGACCGAGCTGAGCAGGCCACCCGTGCTCGTGGCGGGGATCGTGGTGCTGGCCGTCGCCGTCATCGCCAAGTTCGCCGGCGCCTACCTCGGGGCGCGCATCGCGCGGCGCAGCCGCTGGGAGGCCCTCGCGCTGGGGGCCGGCCTCAACTCCCGCGGCGTGATCGAAGTGATCATCGCGATGGTGGGGCTCCGGCTGGGCGTGCTCACCACGGCGTCCTACACGGTCATCGTCCTGGTCGCGGTCGTGACCTCGATGATGGCGCCGCCCCTGCTCCGCTTCGCGGCCTCCCGGATCGCCCCGACCGAGGAGGAGGCCGCCCGCGAGGAGTTCTTCGACGCCCTGCAGTCCACCGGCGGGGAGAGCGGCGAAAAACCCGGCGGGGAAACCGGCAGGGAACTCGTGACCACCGCCAAGGAGGCGTGAGATGACCGTGGACACCAGACCGCTGCTTGTCGTGGTCGCGACGGGAATGCGGCACTACCGCGAGTACCTGCTGCGCTCGATCGCCACCGAGTACCGCATTCACCTCCTCGTGACCGCCGACCCCGGCTGGGAACGGGAGTACGTCACCGGCTGGACCGTGGTGGGCGACACGACCGACGGCCCCGCGATGGCGGCCGTGGCGCTGGAGCTGGCCGCCCGCGAGCCGGTGCACGGGGTGCTCTGCTGGGACGAGGCCAGGATCCTGGCCGCCTCGTACGTCTCCCAGGCCCTCGGCCTGCCGGGCGGCGACCCCGAGATGGTACGGCGCTGCCGCGACAAACACCTCACCCGCGTCGCGCTCGACGCGCTGGGCGTGCCGCAGCCCAGGTCGCTGGCGGTCGCCACGGTCGACCAGGCCCTGCGCGCCGCCGAGGAGGTCGGCTACCCGGCCGTCCTCAAGCCGCGCGGCCTCGGCGGCAGCCTGGGCGTCATCAAGGTGGAGGATCCGCTGGAGCTGGCGGAGAGGTTCGCCTTCGTCAGCGGGCTGACCGTCCCCGACGGGGCGACGTTCGAAATCCCCGTGCTGGTCGAGGAGTTCGCCGACGGCCCGGAGGTGAGCGTCGACGCCGTCGTCCAGGGCGGTGTGGTGACCCCGCTCTTCGTCGGCAGGAAGATCCTCGGCTACGAGCCGTACTGCGAGGAGGTGGGTCACTTCGTCGACGCCCAGGACGGGCTCCTGGACGACCCGGAGTTCCGCCGGGTCCTGCAGGACACGCACACCGCGCTCGGGTTCACCGACGGATTCACCCACACCGAGATCAAGCTCTCCTCCCGGGGGCTGCGGGTCATCGAGGTGAACGGGCGCCTGGGCGGGGACATGATCCCCTACCTCGGGCTGCTCACCACCGGAGTCGACCCCGGTCTGGCGGCGGCCGCGGTGGCCTGCGGCCGTCCGCCCGCGCTCGTCCCCGCGCGCAAGCTCGTGGGCGGGGTGCGCTTCTTCTACGTCGCCGAGGACGACACCACGATCGAGTCGATCGAGTTCGACGAGGCCGCCCTGCCCCCGGCGATCGACCGGGCGGTCCCGGTGGCCGCCCCGGGGGCGGTCGTCTCGCCGCCGCCCAAGGGCACCCTGTGGGGGCGCATCGCCTATGCCGTCGCGCTCTCCCCGACCGCCGACGAGTGCCGGGCCGCGCTGGACGCGGCCGAGGCCAACCTGAAAGTGAAGGTAAGACCTTGACCATCGTTGCCGACGACGAGGAGACAGCCACCGTGGGCGAACCGGATAACGGTGTGCTCGTCACTCTGAGAGAGAGCCCGCTCGCCGTCAAGGCGTTGCTCGTCGGTGTCTTCATCAACAAGCTCGCCGCGTTCATCCAGATCTACCTGGTGCTCTTCCTGACCGACCGGGGCTTCTCCGCCACCCAGGCCGGGCTCGCGCTGGGCGTGTACGGCGGCGGCGCGGTGGTGGGCTCGCTGGCCGGCGGGTCGCTCTCCGACCGCCTCGGCACCCGGACGGTCACGCTGATCAGCATGGCCGGATCGGCGCTGCTGATCGTGTCCATCCTCTACGCCCCCTCCTACGCGCTGCTGCTCGTGGCCGTCTTCGGCGTCAGCACGGTCAGCCAGTTCTACCGGCCGGCGGCCCAGACGCTGCTCACCGAGCTGACGCCGAGGCACCGGCTGGTGATGATCACGGCGATGTACCGGCTGGGGCTGAACCTGGGCATGACCGCGGCCCCGCTGATCGGCGCCGCGCTGCTCACCCTCTCCTACAACGCGCTCTTCTGGGGCGAGGCCGTCGCGGCGCTGACCTTCGGCGTGATCGCGATGTTCGCGCTGCCCCGGCGCGCGGCGGGCGTCAAGGAGGAGAGCGAGGCGGCGGCGGAGCCGGCGCCGCGGGGCCGCTCCGGGTACCTCGCGGTGCTCGCCGACTGGCGCTACAGCACCTATCTGCTCGCGATGCTGCTCACCTCCGCCGTCTACTGCCAGTACACCGCCACCCTCCCGCTGGACATCTCCGCCGCGGGGATCAGCCTGTGGTGGTACGGCGCGGCCGTCTCACTGAACGGCTTCATCGTCATCACCTGTGAGCTGGCGATGACGAAGGTCGTGCAGCGGTGGCCGATCCGGCTGACCGCGTTCCTCGGCCTCGGCCTCGTCTCGGTCGGCTACGCGATCTACGCGATCTCCCCGCTCCCGATCTGGTTCATGGTCGGCACCCTGGTCTGGACGCTCTCGGAGATCATCGGCGGCCCCACGGTCTTCGCCTACCCGGCGATGGCGGGCCCCGAACGGCTGCGCGGCCGGTACATCGGCGCCATGCAGAGCGTCTTCGGCCTCGGCACCGCGATCGGGCCCGTGATCGGCACCCTGGTGTGGTTCCAGGTCGGCCGCTCGGTATGGCTCTGGGCGGCCCTGATCTCCGCGGTGGCGACGGTGGCCGGGCTGATCGGCATGCGGGCCCCCGACCGCTCCGAGGAGCCGCGGCAGCCGGCGGCCTCGGCGGCATGAACGGAAGATGTGAGATGCCGAGAATCGCCGTTGTGGGCGGCGGGATCGCCGGAGCCATGCTGGCCTGGCGCCTGTGCGAGGTCGTCAAGGGGGGCGCCGTCCACCTGTTCACCGGGGAACCGCACCGGTGGGCCGACGCCAGCGCCGCCTCCGGCGGACTGACCAGGGCCTTCGAGCCCGACCCGGCACTCTGCCTGGAGGCCGCCGACAGCCTGGCCGAGCTCCAGTCGAGCCCCGCGCTGCGGGAGTGGGCGTCCTACCGGGAGACCGGATCGGTGTACCTGCTCCCGGGACTGGGGCCGGGCACCGCGGGGCTGGTGGAGCTGGTGCGGAGCCGCATACCCGGCTCGATCTCCGTGCTCACCGCCGAGGATCTCAGCGCCCGCGGCACGTTCCGCGGGCTGCCCGAGGAGAGCGTGGCCGTCGTCGAGAAGCGTGCCGGCTACGTCTCGCCGAACGCGTTGCGCGACCGGCTTCTGGTCGAACTCGCCCGGTCGGGGGCGTCTGTGGTCGACGGGCAGGTCGACGCGGTCACCCGTGACGGCGAGGTCCGGCCGGCCGGCGGCGTCCCGGCCAGGTTCGACGCCGTCGTGGTGGCGGCCGGGGCCTGGACCCAGAGCCTCCTCGCGCGCACCGGCCTGTCGGACGCGGGGCTGCGCACCAAGGCGATCCAGTACGTGCTCGGACCGTCCGTCGGGACGGGCCCCAGCGCGTTCGTCGACGAGACGTCCGGCCTGTACGGCAGGGCGTACGCCGAGGGACGCGTCCTGCTCGGGCTGCCCACCGACAGATGGGACATCACTCCTGGAACCGCACCGGCCGACCCCACCCTCACCAGCAGGATCCTGGACGTCGCCGCGTCGCGGATCGGATACCGGCCGCCCGCTGGCGAGGTCAAGGCCGTCGCGGCCGTCGAGTGCTACCACCCCACGGGCGGCCTGTCGCTGCGCCCCCTGGCGAGGGGGATCTACACCTTCACCGGGGGGAGCGGCGGCGCGGGGAAGACCGTGCTCGCCGCGAGCCGCACGGCCGCCCGGAGCCTGGTCAGGTCGCTGCGGTGAACGCCAGATAGCAGTAGTCGTCCAGCATCTTCGCCAGCGGCCGGCCCGGCCGGCCCAGTTCCACCGCCAGCGCCTCCTCGCCCAGACCGGTCTCCGCGAGGAGGCGCCGCGCCCACTGCCGGCCCAGTCGCAGATGGGCGCGGTAGGCGGCGGCCGTGCGGGCTCCGTGCAGGGCGTCGGCGATGGCGGCGTCCCAGGGCATCAGCGCGTCCGGGCGGAGCGCGTGCAGCAGCTTGGTCGCCGCGGTCGGTCCCAGCCGGCGGGGCCTGGTCCCGGGCGTCGCCGGCATCGCCGAGAGGTCCGCGTAGCACTCGCCCAGCAGATCGATCTGGGCGTCGGTCAGGCGCGCGAGCGTGGTGTCCCGGCCGGGCAGGTGGTCGTGCCGGCGGGCCCACCATCCGGCGGTCTCCGCGGAGAAGACGTCGTGCTCGCCGTCGCGCGGGTAGCGCAGCCGGCAGCCCCAGGCGTTCAGCCAGACCAGCAGCGCCCGGCGGTGGGCCGGGAGCGCTGGATCGATCCACGGCCCGGTCGTCAGCAGCAGCCGTTCCCAGGACCTGTCGGCCGAGGTGTACCCGGCGAACTCGCCGACCGCCGCGCGCAGCCGCGCCAGGTCGGGGCACCGGCCCGGCGGGATCTGCCGAGGGTGGACTTCCAAGTGCGGGTTCACGCCTTCCGGTCCGGGGTCATCGTGGTCGCGGGCCGGTCACGGGCGGCCGGCTCTGGCCTCGCATGAGCGCGGCGAGCAGCCGCTCGGTGCGTTCGCCCGGCTCGATGCCGAGGTCGTTGCACAACCGGTGACGGCAGAGCTCGTACCAGCTCAGGGCGCGGCCGAGCTCACCGAGCTCGCCGTGCATCATCATCAGGGTCTGATAGGTGGCCTCGTGGTAGGGGTCGATCTCGATGGTCCGCCGGCACCAGTGCATCGCGGCCGGCCAGTCCTCGCGCTCCAGCGACTCGGTGCGCAGCACCGCCAGGGCGCGCAGGGCGGTGCTCCGCGTCCACTGCCGCTGTTCGTTGATCCAGTCACCGGTCTCGCCGGTGAGGAAGTCCCCGGTGTACAGGTCGGCGGTGCGCTGGAACCACGCGATGGCGCCGTCGTGGTCCTTGGCGTCCCACGCGGCCCGGCCCCGCTCGAAGGCCCGCTCGAACTCCTCGATGTCCACCCACGCGCCGTCCGTCCGCAGCAGGTAGCCGCGATCCTGGTGGAGCAGGGTGAAGCCGTCCCGGTCCTGGAACTCGGTGAGCACCCGCCGTACGGCGTGCACGGCCACCTTGAGGGAGCTGGAGTTGCGGTCGCCCCTTTCCGGCCACAGCACCTCATACAGCCGGTCCCGGTGCACGAGCCGCCCGCGGTTGACCAGGAGGTATTGGAACAGGGCTCTGGCCTTGCCCGCGCGCCAGTGCGACACGGGCTGCCCGTCGACCTCCAGGTGGAAGTGGCTCAGGCAGCGGGCGACGACCGAGGGCGTGGCCTCGGGCGCGCCCGGGGTGTGGGAACTGAGTTCCGCCGATTGCTGAACAGGCATGATCGCTTCTCTCGGGAGAACGGACTCCATCAACCGCGGATGCCGAAATACGTTGAATACGAGTGGGGTGTCAGCACTACCTGGATGTGATATGGCGTGCGCTCGTCGTGCATCCGGAACACGACCGTGATCTCGGGGTAGGGCACGGTCATGCCGAGTCCGGCGAAATAGTAGTCGGTGGCGAGCACGAGCCGGTAGAGCCCCCGCTCCATGCACTCGTCCGCCCATTCCTTCACGTTTCCGTTGACGTCGGTCTCCGCCTCGGAGACCGGCTGCCAGTCGGTGCCCGCGGCTCGCTCCAGGCGAACTCGGACACCGGCCGCGGATCGGCCGTAGACGCCGTCAAGTGCCTGCGTGGCGATGCTCATGGTGAGAAGCCCCATCTGTCTGATGCGGGGCCGCGTGAACGGTATCGCCCGGCCTCGGTCCCACCAGGTTCCACCGGAGCGTTATCGGTTCGCCTTCGCCCGGCTATTCATCGGCCGCCGTGGCGGAAACCTCGGCGATGAGCTGGCCGGATACCGAATCAGAAGAGATCCGATAAGGGGTGGATGGGGGGAGTCCATAGGTTGGCGAAGCAGTCAGGCGAACGGCAATGAACAGCCGCCAAGACACGACAAAGAGGTACAGAAAATGTGGAGCTTCACCCGTGTGAACGTCCTTCGGCGCATTGCCCTCTTCGCCGCCCTCGGATGCCTTGGTCTCACCGCCGGCCTCGCCTCCTCGGCCGTGGCCGGGGGAGAGCCGAAGGTCGTGGTGGTCGCCGGCGGCAACACCCCCTGGGGCTGACCTGCGCCCTCCGTCCTCGGCGACCGCCGGGACGAGGTGGTCCGCCGGAGCGGCCGGAGCCGTACGAGGCCCGGCCGCTTCTCCGTCCCGCCGGTCCGTCCGGTGAACGCGAGGCGGACCGGGACCGTTTTTCACGGAGCCGATCCTTGGCGGGGATCTGGCGAGTCCGCTTCGGGCGGATCGGGAGGCGGGTTTGGAGCGGTGTGGCTTTTTCCCCGGGATCCGCCTTCTCCGTGCGCGCCGCCTTCTCCGTTCACGCGCATCCACGGGAGCGAGTGTGTGATCACCGACGGTGTCCGACTGGCCGCGGGCACGGATGGCCTACCACAACATCCGGCGATGTCACGACGCGTTTGACGGTCTTCCATCGATCAGCCGACTGTCACCAACCCCATGAACCTCATCGCAGAGTACCGCCAAGTCCGTACAAACCCCCTGCCCCCTCCCCCCGATGACGTTGTATGATCACCGAGGGGGTAGTGGTTCATGCACATAAGGCCACTCCTTGTGATCGTTGGGCTATATGTTTAAGATGCCAAGGGTTGGCCAATTAACATCCTTTTTGTCTGTTTATGCAAGGGTTAGACGCCTGATGTCTCTCTTACGCTAAAACGTGCGGTGAATTTCTAGACAGGCCGCGATTTCTGTGGGGAGATGCGGGTGGAGTATCGGATTCTCGGTCCTCTGGAGGTCGTTGTCGGTGCCCAAAGGCTCGACCTGGGAGCGCCCCGGCAGCAGGTAGTCCTCGCCTGCCTTCTTCTGGAGGCCAACCGCCTGGTCACCATCGGGCGGCTGACCGACGCTATCTACGGTGACGACCTCCCCACCACCTCGCGCGCGCAGGTGCAGATATGCGTCTCCGCGCTGCGCCGGCTGTTCACCGCCCACGGCAGCCCCGACGTCATCGCGACCCACTCCCAGGGGTACACCCTGCGGGTCGTCGACGGCCAACTCGACTCCCAGAGCTTCGAGAACCTGCTGAGCCAGGCCCGCGGAGCCCGCGAGGGCCGCCGGTTGGAGGAGGCCGTCGGGCACTACCGGGACGCGCTCTCCCTCTGGCGGGGCTCCGCTCTCGACGGCCAGGAGAGCCGGCTGGTACAGACGGCGATGGGCAGGCTGACCGAGCGCCGGATCACCGCGAGCGAGGACTGCATCGAGCTGGAACTTGAGCTCGGCAGACATCACGAGCTGGTGGGCGAGCTCAGCGAGCTCGTCGAGGAGCACCCGCTCAGGGAACGGCTGCGCGGCCAGCTGATGCTCGCCCTCTACCGTTCCGGCCGTCAGGCGGAGGCGCTGACGGTGTACCGCCGCGCCCGCCAGACGATGATCGAGGAGTTGGGCATCGAGCCCAACGAGAGCCTGCAGCAGCTGGAATACGCGATCCTCAGCTCTGACGAGAGCCTCGACCTGCCGCCGCGGCAGCAACCGCGGCGCCAGGAGAAGACGGAGGAGGCCCCGGCCGTCCGCCGGGCCGTTCCCCGGCTGCTCCCCACCGACATCGCGGACTTCACCGGCCGGATCAAACTGGTCGACGACATCCGCCGCCGGCTCACCTTCGCCGCGGAGGACCGGCTGCGGTTCGCCGTACCGGTCATCGCCGTCGCCGGCAAACCGGGGATCGGCAAGTCCACGATCGCGGTGCACGTCTCCCACAGTGTCGCCGGCCGCTACGAGGACGGCCAGCTGTACGCGGACCTGCACGGGGGAGAGTCCCGCCCGCTCGGCTCCGGGCAGGTGCTGGAGCGTTTCCTCCGGGCGCTGGGCGTGCCGGGCACCGCGATACCCGACGGGGTGGACGAGCGGGCGGAGATGTACCGCGCGCTGCTCGCCGGGCGGAAGGTTCTGGTCGTCCTGGACGACGCCGGCAGCGAGAGCCAGGTGCTGCCCCTGCTTCCGGGCAACCCCGAGGCCGCCGTGATAATCACCAGCAGAATCCGGCTCGCCGGTCTTCCCGGGGCGATCCACTTCGACGTGGACGTCTTCGACTCCCGGCAGTCTGTGGACCTGCTCTCCCGTATCGCGGGCGTCGAACGGGTGCGGGCCGAGCAGGAGTCCGCGGCCGCGCTGGCGAAACTCTGCGGCCACCTTCCGCTGGCGCTGCGTATCGCGGGCGCCAGGCTCGCGGCCCGCCCGCACTGGACGATCGAGCAGCTGGCGGGGCGGCTTGAGGACGAGACCCGCAGGCTCGACGAGCTCAAACACGGAGACCTGGGGATCCGGGTGAGCATCTCCCTGACCTACGAGAGCGTCAGCGAGGACGCGCGGAGGCTGTTCAGGCGGCTGGCCATCCTGGAGTTCCGGCACTTCTCCGGCTGGGTCGCGGCGGCGCTGCTCGACCGCGACCCCGCCGACGCGCAGGACCTGCTCGACGACCTGGCCGACACCCAGCTGATCGAGACGACGGACGCCGGGTACGGCGTGCACAGCCAGTACCGCTTCCACGACCTGATACGCGTGTTCGCCCGCGAGCGTCTCGCCGCCGAGGAGGCGGTCGCGGATCGCAACGCCGCGCTGGAGCGGGTGCTCGGCGGCCTGCTCTTCCTCACCGCGGAGGCGCACCGCCGCGAGTACGGCGGCGACTACGTACAGGTCCACAGCGACGCCCCGCGCTGGCCGCTGCCCGGACGGCTGGTCGAGCGGCTGGTCATGGCCCCCCTGCACTGGTACGAACGCGAACGGCTGACGCTGGTCGCGGGCATCCGCCAGGCGGCCCAGGCGGGATTCGTCGAGCTCTGCTGGGATCTGGCGCTCAGCGCGGTGACACTGTTCGAGTCGAGGATCTACTTCGACGACTGGCGGGAGACCCACCAGGTCGCCCTGGCCGCCGCCCGGCGGGCCGGGGACTGCCGCGGGCAGGCGGCGATGCTCTACTCGATCGGCTCGCTGTACATCGCCGAGCAGCGGTTCGGCGACGCGCGCCGCGACTTCGAGGCGGCGGCGGAGCTGTTCCGGGAGGCGGGAGACGATCCCGGAGTGGCTCTCGTCATCCGTAACATCGCCTTCCTGGACCGCATGAGCGGCCGGCTCGACGACGCCACGGAACGCTACGAGCGCGCGCTGGCCATCTTCCGGAGGACCGGCGACCAGGTCGCCTCCGCCTACGTGCTGCACAGCATGGCCCAGATCAGGCTGGACTGCGAAGATCTCGACGAGGCCAAGCGGCTGCTGGGCGAGGCGCTGGAACTCAGCAGGGTCGGTGGCAGCCGGCGGGTGGAGGCGCAGGTCCTGCACCGGCTGGGCGAGACCCACCTCCGCTCGGGCGAGCCGTCGCTGGCCGTCGAGGCGTTCGACCGGACGCTCACCACCGTGCGCGACATCGGGGATCCGACCGGAGAGGTGTACGCCCTGCACGGCCTGGGCGTGGCCCAGTTGCGCCGGGGCGAGTTCGCCGAGGCCGGTCTCACGCTCCGCCGCGCCCTGGAGCTGGCGAGCACCGTGGGGGAGCGGCTCGCCGAGGCGAGGGTCGTGCTCGGGTTCGGCGAGCTCGCCCTGGCCTCCGGCCTGATCGAGGAGGCCGTCGGCCGCCTCCACCAGGCACTCGGCCTGTTCCGCAAGATCGACGCACCGCTCTACGAGGTCCGCGTCCTGGTGATGCTCAGCGAGGCGTACGGCGTCGCCGGCGAGGCGGAGGCCGCGCGGAGCGCCTCGGAGGAGGCGCTCAAGCTGGTCGGCACGATGCCGCCGACGATCGCGGGGCGGGTGCGCGCGCAACTGGCCGGCCCCCTCATCACGCGATCCGAGCGGTGAGTCCGAGTACCGGGCCCAAGCGCTGAGTCCGAGCCCCGAGCATCGAGGCCGGGTGCTGAGTCCGAGTACCGGGTCCCGGCGTCGAGGGAGCCGGGGAGGCCGCGTCCCTCGAACACCTCGCGGTGCGGCTGAGTCCCGGCGCCGGGGGAGCCGGATCAGGCGGTCAGCCGATCCGGCGCAGCGCCTCGGCCAGGCCGGCCAGGCCGACGGGGCCGAGCTCCAGGGCGGCGGTGTGCCAGGCGCGCAGGTCGAAGGCGCCGCCCTGGCGCCGCCTGGCCTCCTCGCGAGCCTCCAGCCAGGCCCGTTCCCCCAGCTTGTAGGCGATGGCCTGGGCGGGCCAGCCGAAGTAGCGCACCACTTCGGAGCGGACCCGGTGCGGTTCGCAGCGACCGCGCTCACGCAGCACCTCGCAGGCCGTCTCGAAGGTCCACCTGGAACCGTCGGGGAGCGGCAGGCCGAGGTGGACGCCGAGGTCGATGACCACCCGGGCGGCGCGCAGTGCCGACCAGTTGAGCATGCCCAGCCGGGTGCCGGGGTCGGTGAACCAGCCCAGCTCGTCGGCGAACCGCTCGGCGTACAGGCCCCAGCCCTCGCCGTGGCCGTCCACCCAGGAGACCCTGGCGAACCTGGACAGGCTGTCCCCGGCCACGCGCATGGCACCGTACTGCAGGTGATGACCGGGCACACCCTCGTGGAAGATCGTGGTCAGCTCGCTCCAGGTGGCGAACCGGGTCCGCCCGCCGACCGGCCACAGGGTACGGCCCGGCCGGACCAGGTCCTCGCTGGGCGAGTTGTAGGAGGCCGCGCCGGAGGTGGAGCTCACGTCGACCTCGGCCTCGATGCGCCGTACCGGTGCCGGGATGTCGAAGTGGGTGCCGTGCAGCCGCTTGATCGCCCAGTCGTGGCGTTCTTGCAGCCAGGCCTGGTACTCCTCGACGGAGCCGACGGACTGGGTCTCGTTGAGGATCTCGGTCGCCTCCTCGATGGTCGCGCCCGGTTTGATCCGCTCGACCTCGGCGGCCGTCTCGGCCTCGATGCGCTCCAGTTCGGCCCAGCCCCACTCGTACGCCTCACGCAGGTCGATGTCGGCGCCCAGGCTGATCCTGGCCGCGACCGCGTAGCGCTCGGGCCCCACCGCGTCCACCTCGGCCGCCCTGGGCGCGTACTCCTCGCGCAGGTAGCGCGCGGCGTCGGCGTAGGCGGCGTGGGCCGCGGCCGCCGACCTGATCAGCTCATCCCTGACCGGGCCCTCGCCGTAGGTGGCGACGAATGCGTCGTGCGCCGGAGGGGTGTCACCCGAACCGGCGAACTGATCGGACTGGTCGGCCATGGCCAGCGCCTGCCTGCGGGCGCCCCGCAGGCCCGCCTCCAGGCCCGCCTCCAGACTCTCCCGCCAGCCGGCGAGCATGGTGGGGATCGCCGCGAGACGGGCGGCGACATCGCGCCACTCGTCGTCGCAGCCGTGCGGGAGAAGGACGACGCTGGACCGCACCCGGTAGGGCAGCCCGAAAGGCGCGGCCACCCAGCGGAGCGGTTCGCCCAGGTCGTGCCAGGCGAGTTCGGCCTCCAGCCGCTCCCGCAGGTGGGCGCCCGCCCGGATGTCCGGCTCCCCGGCGGGGACCATCGCGTCGAGGCGGCCCAGGGTCGCGCGGATCAGCTCCGCCCGGGCGGCGCTCCCGGCCGGGCTGTGGTCGGTGGCGGCGACGAACTCGGACACGATGCCCTCGGCGCCCGCCGCGATCGGATCGAGCGCCGCCCAGCGGGTGACGTACTCATCACAAAGCGCAAAGATCGGAGTGCTCATGTCCGGAACGTAAAACGGTGCGGCATCCATCCCCCATCCATCCTCTATCGAGCCCTATCCGGCGAGCCGAGTCGCTCAGGGCCACGGCCCGGTCCGCGCCAAGCGCTCGGCGCCGGCTCGATGAGCGCCCAGCGGGCGTCGGACAGGTCTACGGGGTGCGGTCGCTGCCCGGTCCCGCTTCCGGCGTACCGGGGATCACGTCTTCTCTCCAGAGCTTAATGTCGTTTAACAATTACACATGTTGATGTTCCTGGCATTTTAGGCGAGACAGGATTTTCCTGGATGAGGCCGACATTTTGGAGTCTGCTCATCGAAGGCTGTCGTTTCGGAATCCATCGAAAGTGCACAAGTCGGGCGTGCGGGCTACCGAATGGATCGGGCGATTCCCCATCTCATGGGGTCAATCACCCATTTGGTGGGCGAGCATCAAAGGTGCCATACATGCTTTGCGATGGAGTATCAACTACTTGTAATGCTCCTGCTCGCATGGCAATGTCTCGCTTGACTCTTTTTAACGGAGTCATCTCTTTCCTAAACGAAAGGATGAGCTCTATATGGCTCAGTGGAAAAACATCGCCGGAGGTCTCGCGGCGATCTCGGTCGGGTCCAGGAGCAACGTGTGGGGTGTCAACGCCGGGGGGAACATCTTCCGTTACACCAACAACGACGCCAGCCCCTGGGTTCAGATCCCCGGTGCCCTCAGTGACATCGGCGCGGCCTCCGACGGCACCGTGTGGGGCGTCAACTCCGGCGGGAACATCTTCCGCTACACCGGGGACCAGGGCTCGAATCACTGGGTTCAGATCTCCGGCGCCCTGACCCGGATCTCGGTCGGGTCCAGGAGCAACGTGTGGGGTGTCAACGCCGGGGGGAACATCTTCCGTTACACCAACAACGACGCCAGCCCCTGGGTTCAGAT
>NZ_JBEXUG010000024.1:64989-92750 GCF_040614315.1 Streptosporangium sp. NPDC006007
ATCCCCGGTGCCCTCAGTGACATCGGCGCGGCCTCCGACGGCACCGTGTGGGGCGTCAACTCCGGCGGAGACATCTTCCGCTACACCGGGGACCAGCCGGGCTAAACCGCGAAAGTCACACAACTCCGCCACTTGGCGAAGGGGTGTCGCGTGCGCGCGTAAGGGTCCCGGGAAATCCGTCCCGGGCTCCTTCACGCGCGCCCGCGCGAGCGGTTGGTGAAACCCGCCATCTGGTGGACGATACAGGGATTGAACCTGTGACCTCTTCCGTGTCAGGGAAGCGCTCTCCCGCTGAGCTAATCGTCCGTGCGGAACACGAGAGGTGGAGACGGGATTCGAACCCGTGTACACGGCTTTGCAGGCCGTTGCCTCGCCTCTCGGCCACTCCACCGGAGTGAGAGCCCGAAGACCCTTCGAGCGGAAGACGGGATTCGAACCCGCGACCCTCACCTTGGCAAGGTGATGCTCTACCACTGAGCCACTTCCGCGTGTTTCCGCCGGGCGTCCCCTGCGGCAACGAGTGAACTCTAGCGGGTTTTCCGGGTGCTTGCCTAACCGTGACCGGCCGGCCAGGCGGAGCCCGCGGGTGATTCCGCGCCCCCGCGAAGTGAGGTCCGCGACCATCGAGGGGGCCGTCACATCCCGCCGCCGTGGCCGGGGCCGGAGGGGAGGTCCCGTCAGGCGTGATTCGTCCTACCGGTCCCAGTGCGGTAAAAACACCAGGTGGAGTCGTTGAAGCTGGGATCGCTTGAGGTCTGGCCGCCGGTGGTGCTCGCACCCATGGCCGGGATCACCAACGCGCCGTTCCGGACGCTCTGCCGGGAGCAGGGCGGGGGACTGTTCGTCTGCGAGATGATCACGACGCGGGCGCTGGTGGAGCGGAACGCCAAGACGCTCAAGATGATCCGGTTCGAGCCGGGTGAAAAACCCCGCAGCGTCCAGCTCTACGGGGTCGACCCCGTGACCGTCGGCAGGGCCGTCCGCATGATCGCCGAGGAGGGCCTGGCCGATCACGTGGACCTCAACTTCGGCTGTCCGGTGCCCAAGGTGACCCGGCGGGGCGGCGGCTCGGCCCTGCCGTACAAGCGGAACCTGCTCCGGGCCATCCTGCGCGAGGCCGTGCGCAACGCCGGGACGCTGCCGGTGACCATGAAGATGCGGAAGGGCATCGACGACGACCACCTCACCTATCTGGACGCCGGGCGGATCGCGGTGGAGGAGGGGGTCGCGGCGATCGCGCTGCACGGTCGCACCGCCGTCCAGCATTACGGCGGGGCCGCGGACTGGGGGGCCGTCGCGCGGCTCAAGGAGGCGGTGACCGAGATCCCCGTGCTTGGCAACGGCGACATCTGGAGCGCCGCCGACGCGCTGCGGATGATGGCCGAGACCGGGTGCGACGGCGTCGTCGTGGGCCGGGGCTGCCTGGGGCGCCCCTGGCTGTTCGCGGACCTGGCGGCCGCGTGCGACGGCCGCGTCGAGTCGGCCCGGCCGAGACTGGGCGAGGTCGCCGCGACGATGGACCGGCACGCCACGCTGCTGGCCGAGTGCTTCGGCAGCGAGCAGCACGCCGTGGCCGACTTCCGCAAGCACGTCGGCTGGTATCTCAAGGGCTTCACCGTCGGCGCCGGCCTCCGCCGCCGCCTGGCCGTCTCCGTCACCCTCGCCGGCCTCCGGGACGGCCTGGCCGAGTTGGAGGCCGGCCAGCCCTGGCCCGACGGCGTGGACGCGCCGCGCGGCAAGACGCACCCGCGTGACCGCGTCCACCTGCCGGCGGGGTGGCTGGACGACCCCTACGAGGTCGTCGTTCCCCGCGCCGACGCCGAGCTCGACACCTCCGGCGGCTGACGGCCGGAGGGGCTCACCGGTTCTTGGACGGCCGCCGCCTCCGGCTCTCCGGCGGGGCCGGCGCCGCCGGTGCCGCGAGGGTGACGGGAATGTGGCGTCATTCGGACAGAACGATGTCACCTTTCCGGCTACCCTCCTGTCAGGAATCGGCGGCCCGCACGGGGAGACGACGCTTGACGGAGACCACGGCACCGGATGACCTGATCGCGGAGTTCGACGCCGAGCGGCCCGCCAGGCGGCTGTCCGGCCGGGTGGCGCGGGCCGTCGCCCTCGTCGCCCTCGGGCTCTCGCTCTACGCGCTCTACCGGGCGTTCCGCCCCGGTCCCGTGCTGCCCTACCGGATGCTCTTCCTCGCGGTCGTGCTGCCGCTCACCTTCGTCTGCTACAAACCGGGGCCGCGAGGTGGCGATCGGCCGGGGGCGGTCGACTGGGCGCTGGCGGTGCTGTCGCTCGCGCTCTGCCTCTACCCGCCGGTCGTCTTCGACGACTTCATCAGGCGGGCGTTCGCCCCGACGGTCCTCGACGTGGTGGTGGGCGCGGCCATCTCGCTGCTGGTGCTGGAGGCCTGCCGCCGCACGGTCGGCTGGATCCTGCCCGCGGTCTGCGCCGGGTTCCTCGCCTACGCCTACTACGGCGGCTACCTGCCCTTCGACTGGGCCGTCGGGCACCGGGGCTACGACGTCGACAGGATCGTGGCCTCGCTGGTGATGGGCACCGACGGTGTGTACGGCGTGCCGCTCGACGTGGCGGCCACCTACATCATCCTCTTCACCGTCTACGGGACGGTCCTCGACCGTTCTGGCGCGGGCAGGTTCTTCGTGGACGTCTCCCTGGCGGCCTTCCGGCGCTCACGCTCGGCCCCCGGCCGTACGGTCGCCCTCGCCGGGTTCCTGCTCGGTACGGTCAGCGGCTCGGGTGTGGCGACGACGGTGAGCGTGGGCAGCGTCGCCTGGCCGATCCTGCGCGGGGCGGGATACCCCCGTGAGCAGGGCGGAGGCGTGCTCGCCGCCGCGGGCATCGGCGCGATCCTGTCCCCGCCCACGTTGGGCGCGGCGGCGTTCGTCATCGCCGAATACCTCCGGGTGAGCTACCTCACCGTGCTCGTCTACGCGCTGATTCCCACGATCCTGTACTACCTGGGAGTCTTCCTGGCCATCGAGATCGACGCCCGCAAGTACGGCACGCGGCCGGCCGGGGCGGACGCGCCGCGCCTGTGGCCGCTGATGCGGCGGTTCGGATACCATTTCAGCTCGCTGTTCGTGATCGTCGTCCTGATGGCGCTGGGGCAGTCGCCGTTCCGGGCGGTGGTGTACGCCACGCTGCTGGCCCTCGCGCTCTCCTTCCTCGACCCCGGCCGTCGGCTCACCCCGCGGAGGGCGGCCGAGGCGCTCGCCGCGGGCACCACGGGGGTGCTTCCCGTCGCGGTCACCTGCGCCGCCGCCGGGATGATCGTCGCCGTCGTCACGCTGACCGGGCTGGGCCTCAAGGCGAGTTCGCTGATCGTGGGGGCCTCGGGCGGCATTCTCGCCGTCACCGCGCTGCTGTGCGCGCTGGCGGTGCTGGTGCTCGGCCTGGCCGTGCCGGTGACCGCGTCGTTCGTCATCGCGGCGGTCGTCATCGGGCCGGCGCTGACCGGCCTGGGGGCGGGTCCGGCCGAGGCGTACATGTTCATCTTCTACTACGCGGTGCTGTCGGAGGTCAGCCCGCCCACGGCGCTGTCGGCTCTCGCGGCCTCGGCCATCACCGGCGGCAACGCCCACCGGACCATGATGGCCACCTGGAAGTACACGCTTCCGGCCTTCCTGGTGCCGTTCGCCTTCGTGCTGACCCCCACGGGGTCGGCGCTGCTGGCCCAGGGGCCGATAGGGGAGATTCTCTTCGCGACAGGGGTCTCGGCGCTCGCGGTGGCGGCCCTGGCCGCCACCACCGGTGGCTGGCTGTTCGGCCCGGCGCGATCGGCCGAGCGGGTGCTGTGCGGGGTGGCGGCGGTCCTGCTGCTGTTCCTGGCGCCCATTCCAGCGCTGGCCGGGGCGGGTCTGCTGGCCCTGGCCGTCGCACTGCATCTGGTCACCCGAACCCGGGAGGAACAATGACGATCATCAGGCGTATGGCCGTGCTGCTGGCCGCCGGAGCGCTGCTGCTCGGCGGCTGCGGCGGTGACCGTTCCGCCGGCCGGGCCGGGGACGGAGGCGCCGGGGGCAGGCGGCTGTCGATCGCCACCGGCAACACCACGGGCGTCTACTACGTCCTGGGCGGAGCCCTCGCCGACCAGATCGGCAGGAACATCCCCGGCTATCAGGCCACGGCCGAGGCGACCGGCGCCTCGGTGGAGAACATCCAGCGAGTCGTCAGGGGCGATTCCGACATCGCCTTCACCCTCGCCGACTCCGCCGCCGACGCGGTCACGGGCAGGGGGGCGTTCCCCTCCCCGCAGCCGATCCGCGCCATCGCCCGCCTGTACGACAACTACACCCAGGTGGTCGCCACCGTCGAGTCGGGTGTGAAAACGCTCGCCGACCTCAAGGGCAAGCGGGTCTCCACGGGGTCCCCCAACTCCGGCACGGAGGTCATCGCGCTGCGTCTGCTCATGGTCGCGGGCCTCGACCCGGAAGAGGACGTCGTGCTCCAGTCGCTCGGCCTGCCCGAGAGCGTGCAGGCGATCAAAGACGGCGATCTCGACGCCCTGGTCTGGTCCGGCGGCCTGCCCACGCCGGGGGTCACCGACCTGATGACCAGCCTCAAGGGTGAGGTGACCCTCATCCCTCTGGACGACGCGCCGGCCCCCCTGCGCGACCGGTACGGCCAGGCGTACGCCGCGGGCACGATCCCCAAGGACGTCTACTCGACCCCGGCCGACGTCGCCACGATCACGGTGCCGAACCTGCTCGTGGTGAACGAGGGCATGGACCCCGCCCTGGCCGGCGACCTCGCCCGGCTGCTGCTGGAGCACCGGGCGGAGCTGGAGAGGGTCCACCCCGCGGCCCGGAGCGTCACCCGTGAGAGCGCCCCCCAAACCGGTCCCGTCCCCCTCCACGGGGGCGCACGGAAGTACTACGGCTGACCTTCGCGAGGAAGGGCCCGATCTGTCGGTCGGGTCTGATAGCTCTGCCCCATGACCAAACGTGGAGTGACCCCCGAGGAGTTCTTGAGGATCGCGTCGGCGCTGCCCGAGGTGGAGCTGGCCCAATACAGTGAGGAGTGGGTCGGGCTCAGGGTCCGGGGCAAGGGCTTCGGCTACTTCTCGGAGGCCAGGCTGACCGCCCAGGTCAAGGTCACCGTGGAGGAGCGGGCCGCCATGGTGGGGGAGGACCCGGAGGTCTACGGGTCCTCCTGGACCAGCGGCCGGTTCGGCTGGGTGGAGATCCGGCTGGACCGCGTCGACCCCGCCGAGCTGGCCGAGGCGGTGACCGAGGGGTGGTGCCTGACCGCTCCGTCCGGCCTGGTCGCCGACTACGAGGCCCGAGCCGGCCTCGCCTCGGTCAAAGACGGTTCAGGCCGATGACGTGCACCACGGCGCGGCCCTCCTCGTCGGAGGCCGCGAGGTCCACCTGGGCGTCGATGCCCCAGTCGCCGTCACCCGCCGGATCGGCGATGACCTGGCGGACCCGCCAGAGCTCCTTCTCCTCCTTGATGCGGAGCAGGCCGGGGCCGCGGGCGTCGGGGCCGGTGCCGATCTCCTCGTGGTCGGCGTAGTAGGCGTCGAGCGCGGCACCCCAGTCGACGTCCGGTGCCAGCTCGGCGAGCTCCTCCTCCTTCTCCAGGGCCGTCAGCTCGACCAGCCGGAACATCGCGTTGCGGACCAGCACCCTGAAGGCGCGGATGTTGGCGGTGACCGGTTTGGTGGTCTCCTCCAGCGAGGGCGCCTCCAGCTCGCCGGTGGGGTTCTGCAACTGCTCCCATTCGTCCAGGAGGCTGGAGTCGACCTGACGGACCAGTTCGCCGAGCCACTCGATGAGGTCGATGAGGTCCTCGGTCTTGAGGTGCTCGGGGATGGTCCGCGACAGGGTGCGGTAGGCGTCGGCGAGGTAGCGGAGCACGGTGCCCTCGGACCGGGTCAACTCGTAGAACTGCACGTAGTCGGCGAAGGTCATGGCCCGCTCGTACATGTCCCTGACCACGGATTTGGGGCTGACCGTGTAGTCGCCGACCCAGGGGTGGCCCCGGCGGTAGGTCTCGTAGGCGCCCAGCAGCAGATCGGCCGACGGCATCGGGTAGGTGACGTCGTTGAGGAGCTCCATCCGCTCCTCGTACTCGATGCCGTCGGCTTTCATCTGCGCCACGGCCTCGCCGCGAGCCTTGTTGAGCTGCGCCGACAGGATCTGGCGGGGGTCGTCGAGGATGGACTCGATGATCGAGACCATGTCCAGGGCGTAGGTCGGCGACTCCATGTCCAGCAGTTCGAGGGTGGCGAGCGCGAAGGTGGACAGCGCCTGGTTCAGCGCGAAGTCCTCCTGCAGGTCCACGGTCAGCCGGGCCATGCGGCCCTGCTCGTCGGGTTCGGCCAGCTTCTCCACCACGCCGCCGGCCAGCAGCGAGCGGTAGATCGCGATGGCCTGGTGGATGTGCCGCCGCTGCCATCTGCGGTCGTCGTGGTTGTCGGTGAGCAGATGTCTCATCGCGGCGTAGCAGTCACCGGGGCGGTTGATCACCGCGAGCAGCATCGCGTTGCTGACCTTGAACCGGGAGTTCAGCGGCTCCGGCTCGGCGGTCTGCAGCTTCTCGAAGGTCTCCTCGCTCCAGCCGACGAAGCCCTCCGGCGGCTTCTTGCGGGAGAAGCCTCGCCGCCGCTTGGGGTCGTCACCGATCTTGGCCAGCGCCTTCTCGTTCTCCACGACGTGCTCGGGGGCCTGGCAGACGACGTAGCCGATCGTGTCGAAGCCGGCCCGTCCGGCCCGCCCGGCGATCTGGTGGAACTCGCGGGCGCGCAGCCGCCGCACCTTGCTGCCGTCGTACTTGCTCAGCGCGGTGAACAGCACGGTCCTGATCGGCACGTTGACGCCGACGCCGAGGGTGTCGGTGCCGCAGATGACCTTCAGCAGGCCCGCCTGGGCGAGCCGTTCCACCAGCCGGCGATATTTGGGGAGCATTCCGGCGTGGTGGACGCCGATGCCGTGCCGTACGAGGCGTGACAGGGCCTTGCCGAAACGCGTGGTGAAGCGGAAGTTGCCGATCAGGGTGGCGATGGACTCCTTCTCGGCCTTGGTGGACATGTTGATGCTCATCAGCGCCTGCGCCCGCTCCATGGCCGCGGCCTGGGTGAAGTGGACGACGTAGACCGGATACTGGTTGGTGGTGAGCATCTCCTCCAGCGTCTCGTGGAGGGGGGTGAGCCGGTAGGAGTAGACCAGTGGGACCGGGCGCTCGGTGTTCTTGACCACCGCCGTGGGCCGGCCGGTGCGACGGGTGAGATCCTCCTCGAACCTGCTGACGTCGCCCAGCGTCGCCGACATCAGGATGAACTGCACGCCTGGCAGTTCCAGCAGCGGAACCTGCCAGGCCCAGCCCCGGTCGGGCTCGGCGTAGAAGTGGAACTCGTCCATCACGACCTGGCCGATGTCGGCCCGGGCGCCGTCGCGGAGCGCGACGTTGGCGAGGATCTCGGCGGTGCAGCAGATGATCGGCGCGCCGGGGTTCACACTCGCGTCGCCGGTCATCATGCCGACGTTCTCGGTGCCGAACACCGCGCACAGGTCGAAGAACTTCTCCGACACCAGCGCCTTGATCGGCGCGGTGTAGAAGGTGCGCACGTCCCGCGTCAACGCGGTGAAGTGCGCGCCGGCCGCGACCAGGCTCTTGCCCGACCCGGTGGGGGTGGACAGGATCAGGTTGTTGCCGGAGACGACCTCGATCAGCGCCTCCTCCTGCGCGGGGTAGAGGGTGAGCCCCCGCTCGGAGTTCCATCCGACGAACGCGTCGAAGATGGCGTCGGGGTCGGCGTCGATCTCTTCTGGCAGGCGCTCTACAAGGCTCACGGTTCAATACTGCCGAAGAAGTGGAGGTGGTCGAACCCACTCGGGTCACGGATGCCCTTATCGTGCGGGCAAAATAGCGAACTCCGAATGACCGATTCACCTTAAATACCGCTAAACCGTGATCAAGTGGACTGAATGGGGTGGCGACGACCCGCTCTCCCGGCTCACCCCGAGGGAGCGCGAGGTGCTCGGCCTGTACGCGAAGGACGGCGACCGGCACCGCGGGGCCCTCGCCGTCCTCGCCTATCCGCGCTCCTGACCGGGCACGGCCCCGCGTTTCCACCCGGCACCTCCCCGTGCCGCGGCTACCTTCCCTGCCAGAGGCCTTCCCAGAGCGACGCGGCGGCCTCGGCGCAGGCCACGTTCTGGGCGACGGTGCCGCCGCTGACCCCGACCGCGCCCACCACCCGGTGGTTCTCACCGGACTCCCGGAGGGGGACGCCGCCGCCGAAGCAGACGTAGCGGTCCCCGGCGAGGCCGTACAGCTCCCCGCCCGGCGCGACCAGGGAGGCGAGGTCGGCGGTGGACATCCGGTGGGCCACCGCGGTGTACGCCTTGCCGGGGGCGAGGACCGGACCGGCGATCTCGGCGTGGTCCATCCGCTGGAAGGCGACCAGGTGGGCGCCCTCGTCGACCACGGCCACCGAGACGAGGGCCCCTTCGCGCCCGGCCTGCTTTACCGCGGCCTCACACATGCGCAGCGCGAGTTCGAGGTTCACCGGGCTCCTTACCCTTGGAAAGCCTGAGAGGTGGACAATCTGGTTTGTATCCAGGCCCGGCAGGATGATGCAAGATCTCGTATCGGAAGTTCTGAGCGTTCTCACGGAGGATCCATGCAGGCCCACGACCTGTCCGCCGGCGGTGACGTGCTGGCCCGCGTGCACGACGCCGCCCGCGCGGCGGTGCGGATCCACGGCCTGCCAGACGCCGAGGTCACGCTGATCAACGTTTCGGAGAACGCCACCTACCGGGTCGACGACCCGGCAGGTGGGACGTGCTCCATCCTGCGGGTGCACCGCCTGGGCTACCACGCCACCCCGGCGATCCTCTCCGAGCTGGCCTGGCTGGAGGCGCTGAGGGTGGAGGCGGGGGTCCGGACCCCCAGGGTGCTCCCGGCCCCCGGCGGGCGGCGGGTGCTGACCGTCCCCGGCGCGCAGCCCCGCGACTGCGTGATGTTCGAGTTCCTGCCGGGGACCGAACCGCCGCCGGATCGGCTGATGCCCGGTTTCGAGCGGCTCGGCGCGCTCACCGCGCGTATGCACCGGCACGCGCGGAACTGGCGGCGCCCCGCCGCCTTCACCCGCTTCCACTGGGACTACGACGCCGCCCTCGGCGCCGAGTCGCGCTGGGGCCGCTGGCAGGACGGGGCGGGGGTGGACTCCGAGGCGGCGGTCGTGCTGGAACGGCTCGCCGAGGAACTGCGGGAGCGGCTGCGCCGGTTCGGCCGGGGCGCCGGGCGCTACGGTCTGATCCACGCCGATCTGCGCCTGGCCAACCTGCTGGTGGTGGGCGACGAGCCGCCGGGTGTCATCGACTTCGACGACTGCGGCTTCGGGTGGTACCTCTACGACCTGGCCGCGGCGGTCAGCTTCATCGAGCACCACCCCCAGGTCCCCGAGATGATCGCGGCCTGGGTGCGGGGCTACCGGACCGTTCTCGGCCTGCCGGCCGAGGACGAGGCCGAGATCTGGACGTTCATCATGTTCCGCCGCCTGCTGCTGGTCGCCTGGATCGGCACGCACACCGGCGTGGACATCGCCGCCGAACTCGGCGCCGGTTACACCGAGGGCACCTGCGAACTGGCCGAACGTTACCTATCCGGCCGGCCGGGTACCCCCGGCCGATCCACTCCGCCCACACCGGCGACGCCGTACCGGGCGTTCCCGCCACCGGGTCCACGCCCACAGGAGCTGAAAGCCCCCGACAACCGTCACGACGACGACGGCGTCGGCCGTCGCGACCAGGTCGCCGCCGGAGATCAACGTGTCGAGCGCGGGGCCGAGCAGCGTCAGTAGGGCCGGGATCATGACCACCACGGCCACGGTCAGGCAGGCCGCGGTGCCGGTGAGCAGGACGACGGTGTAGATCCGCACCGTCACGGCCTCGCGCCGGGGCAGTGCGGCCAGCGGGTTCACCGTCGGACGGCGGAACGGGTGGCCAAGCAGGTAGCGGAGATAGGCCCTCCCGTCGGCGTACAGGTTGCGGCAGCCGGAGAGATCCTGAAACACGAAGTAGAGATCGGTCCGCATGAAGATCATCAGTTGGAAGCCGAGCGAGACGACCTGGTTGAGCAGGACGACCGAGACCAGCCGGTGTGGGCCGCCACCCGGATGGGTCAGTGCCAGCGTGACCAGCGCGCAGCTGGCGATCACGGCGTCCAGCGCCATTCCGGACAGGTAGACGGTCAGCCGATCCCGCCGTTCCACCGCCCAGACACCCGTCACGTCCGTCTGGGCGGTCAGGAACTGCAGCCGGGTGCTGAGCCGGATCCGTCCGGGAACCCCGGCCGCGCGGGCGGTGCACAGGTGGGCGAGCTCGTGCAGGCAGACGCACGACCACGCGATCATCGCCTGAGTGAGCAGGGACACGCTGCCGAGGGCGTTCCACGCCACCGCCGAGGGGCCGGGCAGCAGCGAGGGCCTGGCCAGCGCCAGCCCTGCCCCGAGCAGGATCAGCGCCGCGACGGCGGCGTGCAAGCGCGGACTGAGCAGCCAGGCGACATGCCCGGGTCTCAGCCGGGGCAAGGTGACGGGCACCGGGGGAGGGGCGGCCACCGGCCTCTCGTCGATCTCGGCCACGAACCCCATTTCGACCATGGCCGTCACGAAGTCCTGGACGTCGACGCGCTCACCGCTCTCCCCGCGTATGCGGTGCTCGGCCTCCGCGGGGGAGGCGCCCTCCCGCAGCAGCTCGATCACCCGCATTCCGGACGGCGGGATCGAGATGAACCGGCCGGTCTCGGCTCTCCCCACGATCCACTCGGCGCCGTCCCGCCGGATCCGGAGCTCGCGCAGCCGTACCGCGGTCACCTCCGGCACCGTCCGCACCCCTCGCCTTCGCCGTATTCGCCGAAAACCAGGTGGTCGGGGGCGATCAGGTTGACCCCGTGGATGAAGTTGGCGAGGATCTCGGGGACGCCGGTGACGATCCTGACGACCGCGTTGGCGACCAGATGGCCGGAGATTCCCGCCGAGGCGGCCGTCACGCCGGGGCCGCCGAGGTCGATGGAGAAGCCCCGGGAGTCGGGGTGGTGGGAGACCTCCCGGCTCCGCCGTCGATCCTCGGCCCGGATGACACACTCGTAGCAGAGACCGCGGCCCGGCAGGAAGACGCCCACGGTGACGAGGGGGCCGTTGTAGCCTCCGCCGACCCAGGGCAGCCCCGCGGTCGCGCACACCCTGCTCGTCCACACCCGGATCCCGTCGGGCCCCTTGGGCTCGTCGGCGCAGAGCGCCACGACGTCGAAGCCCGTGGAGATCCGGGCCAGGTCCTCCGGGCAGGTGATGCGCGCCTCCTCGCCGGTGACCCGCACATCGGAGTTGAGGGCGCGCAGCCGCTCCAGGGCGGCCCGGGTTTTGGGGCGGCCCACGTCCCGTTCGGAGTACAGGACCTGCCGGTTGAGGTTCGACAGTTCCACCCGGTCGACGTCCACGCAGTGCAGGGTTCCGACACCGGAGGCCACCAGGGCCTGTGCCGCGGTCCCGCCGGTCCCGCCCAGGCCGAGCAGGAGCACCCTGGCCTGTCTCAGCCGGAGCTGAGCCTCCCAGCCGTGCTCCCTGGGGGTGAGGTCGGCCCAGCGGAAGAAGGCGTGACCGCGGCTGTAGCGCTCTCGTTCGCGCGGGGTCAGCTCTTCGGGCGCGGTCGCGCCGACGTCCTCGACATGACCGGAATCCATCAGCTGGGCGACCAGTTCGGCCGCGGCGGCCGGGGGAAGCCCGGTCAGGTGCCGGGAGATCTCCTCGGGGGTGCGGGTGCCGTCCATCGCACCCAGCACGCGCCAGACCAGGCCGTCGGGGTCCTCGATCTCCTGGGCCACGCCGTAGATCTGGCCGCCGATCCGGATCCTGCCGTCCGCCAGGCGGTAGGCGGCGTGTTCTCTCTTCACTCTTGGCAAGCGCACGGGTTCCTCCACGGTCGGCCCGGGGCCCCGAAGGGTGCCGGGCCGGCCGAGAGCAGGCGGCGTCAGTTGCCGCTGGCGTTACTGGCGACGTTGCCGGTCGTTTCGATCTTGTCGAGCCGGCGGATGCGGATCTTGACCTTAACCTCGGCCTTGACCTCGGTGGGCTGCTGAATCTTTTCGTCTTCCGTCACTACGCACTCCATCCAGATCGGTGGGACTGGTGTTTCCTCAGTGGCGGGAGGGGTCCTGTGTGGTTCATGATCATATGGGGTGCTGGGGAAATGACGTCAATCTTTTTTCGGCATTATTCTTCTTTTGTTGGGGTTGGCTCTTGAAATGGGTCATTCCCGGGGCGAGCAATGCCGTTAAGGGCAGGGTGACGCCCGCGAGGGTGGCCAGCAGCAGGACCGGCGACGTTCCCAGAGCCGAGGTGACCGGGCCGGTCAGGGCCAGGCCGAGCGGGGTCAGCGCCGAGGAGGCGATCCAGTCCAGGGAGGTGACGCGGGCCAGCCGCTCGGCGGGCACCTCCCGCTGGAGTGACACCACCCACTGCACTGAGAAGACCTCCAGCCCGAACCCGGCCAGGGCGAGGCAGACGTAGACGGGCCACGGGGCCGGCGACAGCCCGAGAGCCGGCGGCACCAGCCCGTACGCCGCCAGCCCGAGGATCCCGGCCAGACCCGCCCGCCGGGGCTTCCAGACCATGCTGACGATTCCCCCGGCCAGCCCGCCCACCGAGAGCAGGGCGAGGCCGGTTCCGTAGAAGGAGTCGCCGCCGAAACTCTCCCGCGCCAGGAGGGGGAGCAGCACCTGGACGGGGGCGATCGTGAGCATCGACTGCAGGGCGGTCACCCCGACGACCGCGCCGATCCAGCGCCGCAGCCAGACCTCGTGCACGCCCTCAGCGATCTCCTTCCAGGCCGAGGCCCGGGGGGCGCGGGCCAGCGTGGGCTCGCGCAGGGTCAGCAGGACGCCCAGACTGAGCGCGAAGGCCACCAGGGCGGCCAGGAACGCCGTCCCGGTCGAGGCGAACGACACCAGAAACGCGCCCAGGCCCGGCCCGGCGATCGCGCCGATCCGCCAGGAGACGGCGTTCAGGGCGGCACCGGCCGGTCGCTGCGCCGGAGCGAGGACCGAGCCGAGACACGCCTGGAAGGCGGGGCGGAAGAACGACTCCGCGGCCCCGGCGAGGAAGACCATCCCGCCGAGCACCCAGGCCGACGTCACCCCCGACAGGCCGACGGTCACCACACAGCACAGGAACCCCTGGGAGGCGAGCATGACGTGCCGCCGGGGCAGACGGTCGGCCCACACCCCGCCGAACAGCCCGAAGGAGACCAGGGCGGCCCAGCGGGCGGCGAGCACCCCGCCCACCACCGTGGCGTCCCCACCCGCGTCGAGCAGTGAGACGACCACCGCGACCGGGAAGATCTGATCTCCGGCGACGGAGGCGATCAGGCTGACCCAGAGGGTCCGGAACCCCCGATTGCCCATCACCGAGCCGGCGAGCCACTGCCGTGTCGACCTCCTGAGGGTATCCATGCTGGTGAATGATTCGCCATTCGCCTCTTGGTAACAAGGCGTTTTCCCTTGGCGACGAGGGGTCAGGGGCGGTGCAGGGCCCTGTGGATGTCGTCGTCGTCCGGAGCCAGTCCCAGCGCCCGGGTGAGGTCGGCCACCGCCTCCTCCTCCCGTCCGGCGGCGCGCAGCGCCATCGCCCGGTTGAACAGCAGCACCGGGTCCGCCCCCGGCTCCAGAGCGCGGGTGAGGTCGGCGACCGCGCCCTCCGGGTCGCCGGCCTCGAACGCCAGCATGCCCCGGCCGGCCCAGGCCGCCGCCAGTGAGGGGGAGAGCTCCACGGCCCGGTCGAACGCGCTCCGCGCCCGTTCCGGGCGGCCCTCGGCCATCTCGACCTGGCCCAGCGCGCACAGCAGGTACGGGTTGAGCGGGTCGAGTGCCAGGCCGGCCTCCGCGTCGGCCCTGGCCCGGCCGTACTCGCCGAGGGCGGCCAGCAGGCCGGCCCGGTTGGTCAGCCCGTCGACGAACTCCGGATCCAGCTCCAGCGCGTGGTCCAGGTCGGCGAGCGCGCCCCGGTGGTCGCCGGTGGCGAAACGGATCTCGGCCCGGTTGTAGTAGGGCTCGGGAAAGGGCGGTCCGGCCCGCATCGCCGTCTCGTAGTCGGCGATCGCCGCCTCCGGTCTGCCCAGCCGGTGGAGCAGGTTCCCCCGGTCGATGTAGTAGTCGGGGTAGCCGGGGTCGGCCGCGATCACCGCGTCCAGGTCCTTCAGGGCGTCCTCGGGGCGGCCCAGCATGACGGCGAGCTGCGCCCGGTTGGCCAGCAGCACCATCCGGTGGATCGGGTGCTCGCCCGGCCGCAGATCCCGGTCCGCCAGGTCCAGCGCCCGCTGGACGAGCTCCAGCGCCTTGGCGGGGCGGCCCAGCCGTACCTCCACCAGCGCCCGGCCGTTGAGGTCGAACCCCAGTTTGAACGCCCGCTCGCGCCGATCGGGCAGGAGCGTGGAGATGGCGATCGCCTGGTTCACCCAGGCCAGCGCGGCGTCGAGGTCGCGCCTGGCCGGGTCGTGGTGACGGACCTTGAGCATCGCGGTGGAGTAGGCGGCGGCCGCGTGGGTGACAGGGGAGAGGCTCTCCCTTCTGGCCAGGTCGAACAGGGCCTCGGCCTCGTCCTCGCGGCGCAGCGCGCCGAGCGCGGTCGCTGTGCTGTGCAGCAGCCGCCACCGGATCTCCGGCTCGGTGTTCTCCGGGCAGGCCAGTCGCAACGCGCGCAGGCCCAGCTCGGCCACCGCCTCGTGACAGCCCGCGTCCAGGCACCACTCGACGGCGTGCCGGAACGCCCGCACCGCTCCGTCCTGATCGGTGCCCCGTTCGCGGTGGTAGGGGATCGCCCCGAGCCGCGCGCCGACCGTGCCCCCCCGCTCCAGTTCGTCGGCCAGCGTGTCGTGCTCCTGTGGGCTGAGCGGCTTCCCGGGTACGGCCCGCCCGCCGGTCACGACGGTCAGCGACTCCGGGGCGATCCGCCGCCGCAGCACCGCCAGCAGCTCCCGGTCGGTGGGGTCGGCGAGGTGGGCGTTCTCGACGACGAGCGTCCGCGGCCCGGTTTCGGACAGGTGGTCGCGGACGAACTCGGCGATCCCGTTCGACAGCCGCAGCGTACGGCGGGGCGCGTGCACCAGGATCCGTTCCGCCCTGGGCAGCCCGTCGGCCGCCGAGCGGCGCCTGACGGGGATCAGCTCGCGCGTGTCCGGTGCCACGGCGCGCAGCTCGATGTCATGGCGGGCCACGAGCTCCGGCCGGGCCACGGGTACCAGGGCCGAGACGATCGCGCCCGCGACGGTGTACGGCCCGCGCAGCCGCCGGTCGGCGTCCACCGGGGGCAGGAGCAGGGGGGCGAGGGGCGGTTTCTCCGATGGGAACGTTCCCGGACTCACCGGTCTCCTCTGGGTTGTCTCGGGGTGGGGCGTGGGGCCGGCGCCCATCGCTGGGCGCCGGTTCCGTGGCTCAGATGTCAGCCGACATGCTTCGGGCTGGCGGCTCCGCTGAGCGTGATGGTGCCGGGCTTGTGAATGATGACCTGCTTCATTGCATGCCTTTCCCAGAAATAAGAACAAACGGTAAGTATTCGCACTAATCGCATGCTTTGACAAGATTTACTTCTGAGAGTGGCCTAATCAGGACAACCCTCTGGACAAACCGGTTATGTGTCCGTTTCGCCGCCCGGTGTACCGACCGGAACCGGTCAGGGCCGAGGCCGCTACCGCGTGCCGGAGCGGATCCGGCACGCCGTACCC
The DNA here is from genome assembly GCF_040614315.1 of Streptosporangium sp. NPDC006007. Classification (NCBI taxonomy): domain Bacteria; kingdom Bacillati; phylum Actinomycetota; class Actinomycetes; order Streptosporangiales; family Streptosporangiaceae; genus Streptosporangium; species Streptosporangium sp. NPDC006007. The sequence continues at coordinate 80,736 of NZ_JBEXUG010000024.1, forward strand.
GCGACCCTGACCCCGGGCGCCTTCCACGCCCGGCGAACCCGCTGATCACCCGGCGCCGGGGCGGCTCTCACCGTGCCAGCGGGGCCCGGTCCTCGGCGACGCCCGGGCCGGACCGGGGACGGGAGCTGTGGTGCCACGGGGGCCGGGGGAGGCCGACGTTGATGAACGCCTCCGCCTGGAGCGCGGCCACGCCGATACGCGGCAGGTCGCGGGCGGCGGGGTAGACCAGGAACCGGGGTAGCCAGAGCGGGTGGAACTTGGCGTTGAACCGGTACAGCGACTCGATCTGGAACCACCGGGACAGGAAGACGAGGATGGAGTGCCAGGCCCGCAGAACCGGACCGGCCCCCAGCCGCTCGCCTCTGGCCAGCACCGCGCGGAACATGGCGAAGTTGAGCGAGACCCTGCGCACCCCGAGCTCGGGGGCCGCCTGCAGCGCCTTGACGATCAGCAGCTCGTTGAGGCCGGGGTCGGCGCCGCGGTCGCGGCGCATCAGATCCAGCGAGATGCCGTCGGTCCCCCACGGGACGAAGTGCAGGACCGCCCGGATGTCCTCGCCGGGCGGGGCCGTCCCCTCCTCGGCGGCCCTGTGCGCGGTGACGACGACGCAGTCGCCGTCGGAGGGGTCGCCGAAACGGCCGAGCGCCATGGAGAAGCCCCGCTCGACCTCCGTGCCCCGCCAGGAGTCGGCGGCGTGCCGGATCCGCTCCTTCTCCGTCTCGGAGAGGTCCCCGACCCGCCGTACCCGGCAGGTGTAGCCCGCGCGTTCGATCCGGTTCACCATCTGCCGGACGTTGCGCATGGCCCTGCCCTGGAGGGTGAAGCCGGCCACCTCGACCACGGCCTCGTCGCCGATCTCCAGCGCGGACAGGTCCCCCTCCCTGGTCCAGACCTCGCCCCCGGTCTCGCTGCACCCGACCACGGCGGGCACCCAGGCATGCCGCCTGGCCTCCTCCATGAACCGCCTGATCGCACCCGGCCAGGCCTCGATGTCGCCGATCGGGTCGCCGCTGGCCAGCATGACCCCGGCGACCACCCGATAGGCGATCACGGCCTTGCCGGTGGGGGAGAAGATCACGCTCTTGTCCCGGCGCAGCGCGAAGTAGCCCAGCGAGTCACGCGCGCCGTGCCGGTCGAGCAGCGCGCGCACCGTCCCCTCCTCCTCGGGGCTCAGCTCGGCGACGGGTTTCTCCGGCCGCAGCGCCAGGTAGAGAGTGGTCACAGCGGTGAGCAGACCGAGCCCGGCGAGGGAGAAGTAAACCAGGTCGGCGGTTCTCTCGCTGGAGTACTGGACCGGGCCCTCCAGGCCGACGAGGCCCAGCAGCACGTGCTGGAGCCGCTCGCCGATGTCGGGGTCGCCCACGATGTTGCGCGGGTGGCTGTTGACGACCACCCACCCGATGGCGACGTCCAGGACGCACAGGAGCAGGAAGTTCCAGAGCGCCCGCCAGCGGGTGCGCGGGTCGGAGAGGGCGTGGAACTCGTGCCGGTTGATCACGAGCACCGCGAAGACCAGCATGCTGATCGCGGCGCTGACGGGTCGGCGCAGGTGCACGAGTTCGATGAGGGCGCTCAGCGGCAACAGCAGCACCACGGCCCGCCAGGCCCGCACCTTCCGGCGCCGGAGCGCGTGCGCGATCATGACGAGCAGGATCCCCATGACGAGCGAGGCCGCCTGGGCGAGCGAGGTGACGGTCCCCGGCAGGAACCCCGCTATCTCGCCCACCCGTGTTCCCCTGAAGGGCCGGAACACGGCCCGGATGATGTCCAGGATCCCGATGACCAATGCCGCGTAACCCGCCGCGGCGGGTACCCAGGAACGAGAGATACGTGGGCGATCGCTCATGTTAGGACATTAAACGGTGCGGTCCATCGCCTCGTGCAGGCCGGGCCCGCGCATGATTAACCGTGCCCTTAACCGGTCTGAGTGGCTTTGCCGATTGGTCCGTGCCAACATACACCCCGGACGGCGCGAAATCGGATAAAGGCGACATGGGATTTACGGCGGTACAATTGCTGTTTCTTTGCGGTCCGGTGACGGTAACGACCCTCGCGACGCCGGTATGGGCGCACCGGCATGACCGTCGGCGATCCGCGCGGACTGCTCGCGGAGCGGCCGGTTCCCGCGGGGAGAAACGAAGATCCCCAGGCCGTGGGCCTGGGGATCTGTGAAGGGTGGACGATACAGGGATTGAACCTGTGACCTCTTCCGTGTCAGGGAAGCGCTCTCCCGCTGAGCTAATCGTCCGCGCCGAAGACAAGAGGTGGAGACGGGATTTGAACCCGTGTACACGGCTTTGCAGGCCGTTGCCTCGCCTCTCGGCCACTCCACCGAGTGGGGGCCGGAGCCCCTCCGAGCGGAAGACGGGATTCGAACCCGCGACCCTCACCTTGGCAAGGTGATGCTCTACCACTGAGCCACTTCCGCGTGCGTCTCCGGGCCGACCCGGACTCACGGACAGAACTCTAGCGAATACTCGCCGACTCCCCAAACCGGAGCGCGCGCCCCGGCCCTGGGCGGCGGGCTGTCTCGGCCGTGGGGCCGGGAGTCCGCCCTCACCCTGACCCGGGAGTCCCCCGGCCCTGCCGGCGGTCCCACCGCCCTCGGACCCCGGGGCCGCCGAGCCGGGCTGCCAGGGGTGGCGGCGATCCTCGCCGACGGGGAGCCGGGGGTGGATCGCCTTGTAATGAGCTTTCGGTAAGGAGCTAACATCGCATACGCCAGTTACCTGATCCGAGAGAGTGGCACCATGGGCAACAACGCGGTAGTGAACATCGGGCCGGAGCCGCTGAGCTTCGACGAGGTCGTCAGGGTGGCCCGATACGGCGCCGAGGTAAGGCTCACCGACGAGGCCGTGGCGGTCATGGCCTCGGCCCGCACCCGGGTGGACGAGCTCGCCGAGAGCCCCACTCCCGCCTACGGGGTGTCGACCGGGTTCGGCGCCCTGGCCACCCGGCACATCGAACCCTCACTCCGCGCCCGGCTGCAGCGCTCCCTGATCCGCTCGCACGCCGCCGGATCCGGGCCCGAGGTGGAGACCGAGGCCGTCCGGGCGCTGATGCTGCTCCGCCTGCGCACTCTGGCCACCGGTCACACGGGCGTCCGGCCGAGGACGGCGGAGGTGCTCATGAGCCTGCTCAACGCCCAGATCACCCCGGTGGTGCACGAGTACGGCAGCCTCGGCTGCTCGGGAGACCTGGCGCCGCTCTCCCACGTGGCCCTCACGATCATGGGGGAGGGCGTCGTCCGCGACGCCTCAGGTGACCTGGTGGACGCCCCCGAGGCGCTCAAGCGTGCGGGCATCGAGCCCGTCGAGCTGGCGGCCAAGGAGGGGCTGGCCCTCATCAACGGCACCGACGGCATGCTCGGCATGCTGATCCTGGCCATGAACGACCTCGGCCGCCTCTTCAGGACCGCCGACGTCGCCGCGGCCATGAGCGTGGAGGCGCTGCTGGGCACCGACAGGGTCTTCGCCGCCGACCTGCAGGCACTCCGCCCGCATCCGGGGCAGGCGGCCAGCGCCGCCAACCTCCGGGCCCTGCTCAAGGACTCAGGGATCATGGACTCTCACCGGGACGGCACCTGCGCCCGAGTCCAGGACGCCTACTCGCTGCGCTGCGCCCCGCAGGTCGCCGGAGCCGCCCGCGACACCCTCGCGCACGCCGCCGCGGTCGCCGCTCGCGAACTCGTCTCCGTGATCGACAACCCGGTGATCCTGGCCGACGGCAGGGTGGAGTCCAACGGCAACTTCCACGGCGCCCCGGTGGGCTACGTGCTCGACTTCCTGGCCATCGCGGTCGCGGACGTGGCGAGCATCTCCGAGCGCCGTACCGACCGCATGCTCGACGTGGCCCGCAGCCACGGCCTGCCGGCCTTCCTCGCCGACGACCCCGGCGTGGACTCCGGCCACATGATCGCCCAGTACACCCAAGCCTCGATCGTCTCCGAGCTCAAGCGCCTGGCTGTGCCCGCCAGCGTGGACTCCATCCCGAGTTCGGCCATGCAGGAGGACCACGTCTCCATGGGCTGGTCGGCCGGGCGTAAGCTGCGCCGCTCGGTGGACGGCCTCACCCGGGTGCTCGCGGTGGAGATCCTCACCGCGGCCCGGGCGCTCGACCTGCGCGCGCCACACCGACCGGCCCCCGCGACCGGAGCCGTGGTCGCCGCCCTGCGCCAGATGGTCCCCGGCCCCGGCCCGGACCGCTTCCTCGCCCCGGAGATCGAGTCGGTGGTCCGGCTCGTCGCGGACAACGCCGTCGTCGCCGCGGCCGAGGGGGTCACCGGCCCGCTGGGATAGCGGGGCCCCGCCCTTGCCGCACCACCGGTGCGCCTTTCGGCCGGCGCGGCGGGACAATAGCGGGGTGTATGACCCATTTGCTCATATAGGGGGCCGTCTGGCCACCCGGCTCCGTGACGTCACCACCGACCTGGCCGCGCTCGACGGCCAGGGGTGGTGGGCCGTGGTGGTCGACTACGAGGGCAAGGTCACCTGTGCCAGATTCGACGACGTCCGGCCCGCGCCGCTGCCCGTGCCACGAGGGCCCTGGCGCGGGCCGCACCCCTCGTCGTGGCGGAGCTCGCTGAGCCGGGTCGCCTACGAGGACGGCGTAAGCCGCATCCGTGACCACATCGAGCGGGGTGAGGTGTATCAGGCCAACCTGTGCCGGGTGCTGACCGCGCCACTGCCACCGGATCCGGACCCGGTGGCGCTGGCCGTACGTCTGGCCGAGGGCAACCCCGCCCCCTACGCCGCCACGGTGAGCCTGCCCGGGCTGAGCGTGGTGTCGGCCTCCCCGGAGCTCTACCTGTCCAGGGACGGCGACGTGATCGAGTCCAGGCCGATCAAGGGCACCGGGGTCACGGTGGAGGACCTGCTGGAGAAGGACTACGCGGAGAACGTGATGATCGTCGACCTGGTCCGCAACGACCTGGGCCGGGTCGCCGAGGTCGGATCGGTGAGCGTGCCCGCGCTGTGCGAGGTCGAGGAGCATCCGGGCCTGGTGCACCTGGTCTCCACGGTCCGGGCCCGGCTCGCCCCGGAGTTCGGCTGGCCCGAGCTGTTCGGCGCGACGTTTCCTCCAGGTTCGGTAACCGGAGCCCCGAAATCTTCCGCGCTGCGTGTCATCGATGAACTCGAACCCGAGCCTCGCGGGCCGTACTGTGGAGCCGTGGGCTGGGTCGATGCCGACCGGCGCCGGGCATCCCTGGCCGTGGGGATCCGCACCTTCTGGTTCTCGTCCGACGAAATCCGGTTCGGCACCGGCGCGGGCATAACCTGGGGCAGCGACCCGCGCCGGGAGTGGGACGAGACCGAGCTGAAGGCCGCCCGCCTCATCGCGCTCGCCTCCACATCGGATTCAGCAGTTTCGGGAGGAAGTCGATGAACGTACCCGTGTGGGTCGACGGGCGGCTGGTCCGGCCCGACCAGGCGACCGTCTCGGTGTTCGACCACGGCCTGATGGTCGGGGACGGCGTGTTCGAGACCGTCAAGTCCGTGAACGGCGTCCCCTTCGCGCTCACCCGCCACCTGGACCGGCTCCGCCTGTCGGCCCGGCGTATGGACCTGCCCGAGCCGGACGTCGAGGCGATCACCTCGGGGGTGCGGGCCTGCCTGGCTGAGGCGCCTCCCTGGCCGCTCGGCCGGGTCCGCATCACCTACACCGGCGGTCTTGGCCCGCTGGGCTCCGACCGGGGCGACCAGGGCTGCACCACCGTGGTGATCGCCGGTGAGCAGCGGCCGTTCCCGGCCACCGCCGGCGTCGTCGTCGTGCCGTGGCCCCGCAACGAGCACGGTGCGCTCACCGGTGTGAAGAGCACCTCCTACGGCGAGAACGTCAAGGCGCTCCTGTACGCCAAGACCGCGGGCGGTGGTGAGGCGATCTTCGAAAACCTGGCGGGCGACCTCTGCGAGGGCACGGGCAGCAACGTCTTCATCGTGCGAGAGGGCCGCCTGATCACTCCCACGACGGCCTCCGGCTGCCTGGCCGGGGTCACCCGTGCGCTCACCCTCGAATGGTGCGGCGGTTACCAGGAGGACGTCCCGCTGTCGGCCCTCTACGAGGCCGACGAGGCGTTCCTGACCTCCACCACCCGCGACATCCAGCCGATCCGCGCCGTCGACCGGACCGTGCTGCCGGCCGCCCCCGGCCCGATCACCGCCAAGGCCATGCGGGTCTTCGCCGAGCGGAGCGCGGCCGACCTCGACCCGTGACCTCTCGGCCTGGACCGCTCCGGCCACCTTCCGGATCACTCCGGGTAGGACATCTGGGTCTGGGCGTTCAGCACCTCCACGGTGACCTTCTTGGCCGGATCGGTCAGCGGGTCGTCGATCCGGAGCACGTCCAGCCCCCGGGTGATGTCGCTGGAGTAGATGTGGCCGTTGTAGTAGTAGGCCGACCACGAGCCGGCGACCGCGTCGACCGGGCCGCGCTCGAAGAAGCCGATCTCCCGGGGATTCGCCGTGTCGGTGAAGTCCCAGACCGACACCCCGCCCTGATACCAGGACTGCACCATGACGTCCCTGCCGGGAACCGGTAGCAGCGCTCCGTTGTGCGCCACGCAGTTCTCGTCGGGCCGCTGCTCCCTGGGGATCTTGAAATAGCCGCGGAGGGTGAGCGTGCGATCCTCGCCCAGGTCGTACACGGCGTTCGCCCCGTGGGTTCTCGGCGTACCGGAGTCGCAGGTGGCGCTCATGCCGCCCCCCAGCTCGTCGCCGAAGACCACCTTGGTGGCGGCGTTGTTGAACGTGGCCGAGTGCCAGATGGAGAAGTTCTCCCTGTCGCGCACGCGCTGGATCACCTTGGGGTTCACCCGGTCGGCGATGTCCAGCAGGATCCCGTCGCCGAAGCAGGCGGCCGCGGCCAGGTTCTTCTCCGGATAGACCGTGACGTCGTGGCAACCGCCCTCGCGGTCCGTCTCCTCCGAGAGCACCGGCTGCGAGACCACCCTGGCCGAGGCCGGGTTCCCGGTGGGCACCTCGACCACCGAGATGTTGTTGTGCGGGGGCGGGCAGGTCGGCGACTCCGGCACCGGTCCGGCGGAGGAGACGCAGAGGTAGACCGTCTCCCCGGTTTTTCCGGGCACGAGGGTGTGGGTGTGTGAGCCGCACTCCGTGGCGACCGCCGACACGAACCTCGGGTGGGCCCTGTCCGCGATGTCGAAGATTCGGATCCCCTCCCAGGTCCCGCCGTCACCGTCCCCGGCCTCCTCCCGCGGGCTCCGCCCCCCGCCACACTCCGGCCCGCCGCGCGGGGAGTCGACGGACAGGAACAGCAGGTTCCCGCTCACCGAGACGTCGTTCTGCTCACCGGGGCAGAGCACCCGGCTGACCACGGACGGCCTGGCCGGATCGGACACGTCGAGTACGGTGAAGCCGTCGAAGTTGCCGACGAACACGTGATCGTCCTGAAAGGCCAGGTCGGTGCCCCACGACTGGGGGCCGTCCAGCGGGGCCTCAGGCGGCACGTTCGCCAGGTGGGTGATGTTGGAGCTGTGTACGGCGTCCCCGGTGGTCCGCACGGCCGACGGTGTGGAGCCGGCGGCCCACGAGACCGACTCCCTCGGATCGGCGCCGCACCCGGCCGTCAGAAGCAGCACCGCCAGCCCGAATGCCGCGATCCATCGCACAGTGCCCCCCGTTGTGTCGGTTATCTTGACCCATTATTGGAGGTATGCGAAGGGTGCGTTTGTGGTACGGGGTGACCACCGTGATCGTGGTGGCCACGCTCCTTCCCGGTTGCGCGGGCGACCTGGAGGGACGGACCCCGTTGGTCGCGGGCACCGGCGCACCGGTGATCGTTCCCGGTGGGCCGGGTGAGGCCGGCCGTACGGCAAGGCCGGGCGAACGCCTGGGTGATTCGGAGGCGCGGGTGACGGCGGCCGATGTGCGCTTCGCCGAGGGCATGATTCCGCACCACCGGCAGGCGCTGGAGATGGCGGCGCTGGTCCCGCCCAGGACGGTGTCACCGGAGGTACGCGGGCTCGCCGGGCGGATCGCCGCCGCGCAGCGGCCCGAGATCGCGGCCATGACGTCCTGGCTGACGTCGGTGGGCCGCGCTCCGGGAAGGCACGGCGACCACAGAGCGGTCACGCTGGAGCGGATGAACCGCCTCAGGGCCGCCAGGGGCGAGGCCTTCGACCGGCTCTTCCTGCGCCTGATGATCGCCCATCACGAGGAGGCGCTTCGGATGGCCGGGAGCCGGCTCCGTCAGGGGGCCGACCGGGTCATGCTGGCCATCGCCCAGGACGTCGTCTCGGGACAGGGCGTCGAGATCGCCCGGATGCGGAAGCTGCTCCGGGGGCTGTAGACGCGAAGGCCGGGCTCAGGAACTCCAGAGCATGTTGCTCAGCTCGGCGTCGAGGTCCATGAAGTCGGTCTCGCGGCCGGCCGGGACCAGGTCGTACGTCCGGTGCAGGAAGTCGGTGAGCGGTGCCAGCGGCACCTCGAACAGGGCCTGCCCGAACGGCGAGGTGAGACTGATGTGCAGCGTGCGCTCGCCGTCGGCGCGCGCCGGCCACACTTGGACGTCGCCGTCGCCGACCCGCCGTACGATGCCGACCGTCAGCAACTCGCGAGCGAAGATCCACTCGACCGGTTCGTCGTTCCCCACGTGGAAGGCCATTCTGATCGCGTAGGGATCATCGGCTGTGTAGCTGAGCCCGGCGAGCAGGGGGACGGTGGTACGGTCGGGGACCACAAGCCGAAGGCCAAGCTCGGCAGAGACGGTGGAGCTGTTCATCGTCAGCCAAACCTTTTTCGTCGTCGGTCCCCTCTTCGGGGCTTTCACTGCTCTGGCGGACTCTCTCTGTCCCGAGCTATGACGCGGAACAAAGAAACCTGTAGGAAAGATTCCGCCTCCGGGCCCTTCTGTAACACACATCACAGCGCGACATTTGGGCGTCTACCTGGCTAAACATCACCAACAGGGCCATATTTGCAAGGGTTTTGCGTATCGTTTTGGTCACCGTCGACTCCCCCTGGGGGGCGTCTCGGGCGATAGAGGTTGAGCCTGGGTCGTACGGTGCTTCTGCGGATCAGGACGATGCTATGACACCGTAGCCCCCCGCCGGACGCATCCTCCGACGTTTGATTCCCGACCGTGTCGCCTCCCAAGATCTTTTTTGGCGCGGACGCCGCTTCGCCAGCGCCTCCGGATTGCTGTATGGTTTTCACGTCGGCCCCGAGAGGAGCCAGACGGGGCGGGCGATTAGCTCAGCGGGAGAGCGCTTCGTTCACACCGAAGAGGTCACTGGTTCGATCCCAGTATCGCCCACACATGGTAGACGCAGGTAAAGGCCCGGTGGACTACACGGTCCGCCGGGTTTTTTTATGCCCGCGGAGCCGATTGGGAGATTTTTGGGAGAACAAGATCACGACTTTCGCTCCTCCGCGGCTCCGGTTCTCCCGCAGCGCGGCGTCCAGCGTCGGCACCGCTGAGCGCGGATGGATCCGGTAGCGCTCACCGATCCCGCCGTGCCACAGCGTCTGCAACAGGGTCAGCAGATCGGCCACCATCCGCTTGGTGATGTGCCCGTAGACCTCAGACATGTCGGCCAGGTCCTCATGCCCCATCCGGTCCTTCTTCAATGCCTCCTTGATGCCGCCGTCGTCCATCCACGTCTGATGCCCGTGGCGCAGACCGTGGACCTTCAGACCGGACCGGACGGGCAGCCAGCTCACCACGTGCGGCTGCTCCTCCTGCGGCCAGGCCGGCCACGCCGGGCGCCCACGGCCCGCCGGTGGAATCTGCGGCGCCCGCCGCGCTTCGGGCCGTGATCGGCCATAGGCGGACACATCAGCCGATCCTGGGGACGTGGCCGGGGCGCCGCGTCATGCTGGGCGCCATGACTGGGCGACAGGTGACGTTGGTGGGCGGGCCGTTGGATGGGATGACCTTCCCGCACCCGGCCCCGGAGTCCGATGATCCGGGCGCGTACATGATCGCGCCGGGTTAGATGCACCGGGCGGTGTACGAGCCCACTCCCGGGGAGGATCCGGCCGTGTGGCACCAGGGCTACATCGGCTGACACCCGCACAGCAGAAGGCCCGCCACTCCCCGGAGCGGCGGGCCTGCTTTTTGCTGTGCGGCCTCATCGGGTGAGGCCTCCGTGCCTGTGCGGGTCAGTACAACCAGCCGGCAAGAGGGCAGACATCCGCTGACGGCCGGGTCACACTGTGGTCTATGACCGATCAGCGCAACACAGAGTCTGAGACTCCCGCTAAGTGGCGGACGCTCCCGCCTCGTGTGCGGCCGGAGGACACGGTGGCCGAGCAGCCGGAGATACGCGCCGTCAATCCGCTGCCCGACCAGAAGGAGACTGAGATCGAGTCCATCCGGTAGCTGCTCAGCCGCTGATGCGCCGTCGTCCTGCCCGTCCACCCCGGTGATTGTGCGCAGGCAGTCGAGAGCGTTCCCGCCCTGTTGGGGGTGAGGAAGGTGCTTGACCCACCCTGTGGGACGCGGAGGCCCCGCTGCTCTTTCGAGTCAGCTATTCGTCACCTTGACGCGCTCTGGCTGGGACGTATGGTCCGGTCAGGAAAGTTTCTCGTCGACAGCGCCATTCGTCCTTCGGAGCAGGGGGAAGCGCACATGTCTCGCTATCAGGTATACCCGCCGCCCGGCTACCTCCTGCTGGCTGCCTTCGCGGGCGCCCTAATGGTGCAAACGGTTCTGGTCGAGCTGGGGATCATGTCGGCCGATGGGCTCGACGAGGTCAACGGGATCATCGGGTTCATCGGCTGGGTGATCCTTTTCCCACCGTCCGTGCTCCTCACCGGGCCGCTTTTCCTGAGTGCGGTGTACGCCGTCTATGGCGGCGGATGGCGGGGCGCCCCCGTCTTCATGGAGGACGGGGGCGCCCCATCTCAGGGGCGGGCGCGGCGGCCGACGAGGTGACCGGCGAGGGCCCCTTCGTGGCCGGCCGAGCCGGTAGGCGATGGCCGGTATCAGCTCGGTCACGACCGCGTGGAGCCGGTCGTCGATCTCGCCGCCGGTGAGGTCGTACGCCGCGCGGGCGGCGGGCGGCATCTTCTCCACCCTGCTGCTGAGCCGGGCCGGGCGGGTGACGGTGTACCCGCGCTCCAGCAGGCGGGCCATGACACGGTCAGTGGCCGCGTCGAGGGTGGCGTCGTCCGGGTCGAGGCCGAGGGCGTCGCGCAGGGCGAGATGGACGGTCAGCGCCGCCTCGAGGTGGTGCGTCTCCGGGTCACGCATGTGGTCCTCCTGGGGGTGGGTGTGGGGGGAGCGTACGGCGGGCCGGTGACAGCCCGCCGAGGTGAAGGGCGTCAGGGGTGCGGACGCTCCGGGCGCCCGCCCGATCCCTCGGCCGGGCGGGCACCCGGGGCGGCGGCCACTCGTCGTCTTCGGTGAGGTCGATGCCGACCTGGGCGACCAGACGTCGTCGATCTCCTTCAGGTGCTGACGAGCGCGGTGGCGGGGGTGGTCACCGGCTGGTGGCGGCGCTGTAGCGCAGCTCGGCCAGCAGTTCCTCCAGCTCGGCCGGGGCGATGTGGACTTCGCGGGCCTTGGAGCCGTCGGCCGGGCCGACCACGCCGCGCTCGTGCAGCTGGTCCATGAGCCGGCCGGCCTTGGCGAAGCCCACCCGGAGCTTGCGCTGCAGCATCGAGGTGGAGCCGAACCGGGTGGTGACGACCAGCTCGGCCGCCTGCACCAGCAGGTCGAGGTCGTCGGCGGGGACGTTTTTCGTCGGCCCCGGCTTCGGGGCGACGGGCGCGTCCTGGTGGTCGGTGGCGTGCCGGCGGCAGTGCGCGGCGATCGCGGCGACCTCCTTTTCGGAGACGAACGCGTTCTGCAGCCGGGTCGGCGTGCCGGCGCCCATCGGCGCGAACAGCGCGTCACCCTGGCCGACGAGCTTCTCGGCGCCGGCCGCGTCCAGGATGACGCGGGAGTCGGTCAGCGAGGAGGTGGCGAAGGCGAGGCGGGAGGGGACGTTGGCCTTGATCAGGCCGGTGACCACGTCCACCGAGGGGCGCTGGGTGGCGATGACCAGGTGGA
>NZ_JBEXUG010000025.1:0-92636 GCF_040614315.1 Streptosporangium sp. NPDC006007
ACCCCCCCCACCCCCCCCGGGCCGCGCCCTAACCCCGCCCGCGCCGGCGCGCAGCCCCCCGTAGCGCGCCGTCGCGTCCCTCGCCGTGCGACCCGGGCCGGAGGGGACCCGGGCCGCACCTCGCGGCCCCCTCTCGGAAGGGGAGAGGGCCGCACCCCAGCGCGGCCCTCTCCCGGAGGGGGAAGAGGGCCGCCCGCACCGGCCGGACCGCACCCACGGCCCGGCCGGTGCACCCCCAAACACCCCGCCACGCTCGCCGTACACGCCGAACTCCCCGACCACGCCCGCCCACACCCCCCCAACCCCCCCAGGAGAGATCCCCCCGTGAAAGGCATCAAGGTCATCGGTGGTGACGGCTCCGCCCTCATCACCCCCTTCCCCGCTCTCCCGCCCCGGTTCGAGGCGCTGCTCACCCCGACCGAGGTCGCGACCCTGTTCCGTGTCGACCCCAAGACCGTCACCCGCTGGGCGAAGGCGGGCCGACTCACCAGCATCCGCACCCTCGGCGGACACCGCCGCTACCGCAGAGCAGAAGTCCTCGCACTCCTGGCAGGCAGCACCCGGAAACGCGACGAGTAACGAACCGCCGCCCCGGGATGTCCCCTCCACCCCCGGGCGGCTCGTGATTCGGGATCTCATGCTGCTCCGGTTCACCCCCACGGGCGTGGGAAGGACGTGTCGCCCGACATGTCCTTCCTGGAGATGCTCGACGTGCTCAACGAGCGTCTCATCCTGGAGGGTGACGAGCCGGTCGCCTTCGATCACGACTGCCGCGAGGGCATCCCGCTGGACGCCATCGCCCAGATGAACCGCGACTACCTCAGGGTGTCCAAGTAGGTCCCGTCGCCCCAGGGCTCGGCCATCCCCGTGGTGGCCGGGCCCTGGGGAGGATGATCGGTGGGACGAGGGCGATCGGCGGGACGCCGAGGCCGGGACGATCGGCCCGGCCGGTTACCCGCCGTCAGGGCGCGGAGTTCTCCTGCCGCGGCCGGGGCACGGGCCTCCTTCGTCACGCGCCCGTATAGATGTGCGCGGCCCACAGGCTCGGTAGACGGGGGTGGCGGTCGCGGATCGACCGTGTCGCCCGGTGCACACCGGCCCCCGCCTGTCCGGCGTCGAACCCGCTCGACGCGAGATACTCATAGACGTGTTCGGCGATCTCCGCGGCCACGGTGTCGTCGATCTCCCAGAGGGTCCCGACCACGTGCGGGTATCCAGCAAGCTGGAAGGCCGTGACGACGTGGATGGACTCGTCCGGCAGGTGGGGCGAGGTGACGGCCGTGCCACAGGCCGAGAGGTAGGCGAACTCCGAGTTCTCCAGGCGCAGCCGGGACACATCCATGACCCTGAGCGGCCTGTCGGCGTGGTCGTGGACCAGGAGATGGCTGTTGGACGGATCCGTGAGATCGCCGACGGCGTGACAGGCGAAGTGCGCCCAGGTGCCGGCCGGTAGGCGGGAGAGGACGGCGTCGTGGGTGGCGTCCTCCCCGATCAGTCCGGTCACGGCCGGAAAGAGCCCGGTGAGCTTCTCGAACTCCCGCTCGGCCCCGGGCAGGTCCGAGGCGCCGGGGGTGCGCGGCATGGCGATCACCAACGCGCGCGGGGGACGTGTCCCTCTCCACGCCGCTCGCCGTAGCCGGGAGTGGCTCAGTGCCCGTACGGTCGGGCTGTAGGAGGACACGACCAGGTCCATCACGGTACGGCGGCCCGGGGACGGCTCTTCGAGATGGTGGCCGGCCGCGTGCAGCGGAAAGTACGCCAGCGGACCGCAGGGCACCCACCAGACGCGCCCGTGGCTCTGGTCGCCCTCCACGGAGCCGGTCATCCCGAGCCGTTCGAGGACCGGCCCGGTGACGGTGTCCCACAGCCAGGCCAGCGTCTCGTGCATCACGCGCTCGGCCTTCCGCCGTTCGCCGAGCCCGAGAAGGTACGTCCGGTCGAGGGCGTCGCGCATGGCGGTGAGCCGGGTGTGAACGGTCGTTATGTTCAGTGCGGGAAGCTCCTGCACCCGCACACCGCCGGTGGTCAGGATGAGCGCGTCACACCGGTACCGGCTGACATTGATCATGATGATCGGGCCTTCGTGCGCCTCGGCGGCGAGCTGTGCCGCGTCGGGAAGCAGCAGGAACCTGCTCAGCCCGGGCAGCGTCCGGATGTAGGCGACCAGCCTCGCCAGTTTCTCGGCCAGCTCACGGCGCCGGTCCGGTTCGCCGTCCGACGGTTCTCCGGTCTCCTCGGCGTCGAGGCACACACACAGGTACGTGAACCGGGTCGCCAGCGTGGGATCCTGTTCTCGCAGGTCGGCGAGGTCGACGCGGGACTCCAGGGCCTGGGCGAGCAGCACCCCCCGGCCCATTTCGAGCAACTCGACGGCTCGGTCGGCCCGGCCGGCGTTCAGCGCGCAGGCCGCGGCGTCTCCGACGAGCTGTGAGTACACGGCCATCCATCGTGCCGCGTCGGCCCGGAGGAGACCGCGGGCGGCGAGGCGCGGCAGCAATTCGACGGCGACGGCGAAACCGCGCGTCGCGTGCTCCGCCCGGCCCAGGCGCATCGCGATCCTGCCCCACTCCCTCGCGGCCTCCACCCGGACCGCCGTCCTGGCGCTGTCCCGGGAGGCGGCGGATTCCAGAAGCTCGATCGCCTCCTCCATCGGTCGATCGTCACCGCTCGCCAGTCCGCGCTCCGCCAGCGACTGGGCGAGGTTGAACTCGCAGCGCGACCTCACCGGATCGTCGGCGTCGCTCGCGGCCACGGCGGCCCGTCCTGAGGTGATCGCCTCCTCCAGTGCGGCCGGGTCACCGGTGCGCTCGAAGTACCTGTTCAGCGAGGCGCCCAGATTCGTCAGTACCCCGGCCCGGAGGCGGCCTCGGGCCGAGGCCACCGCCAGCCGGTTGACCTCGACCGACTGGCCCAGGACGCGGGGATCGTCGGTGTACTCGCCCTCGACGCGCAGTACGAGGGCGAGGTTGGACAGGTACATGGCCCGGTTGGGGTGGTCGTGCGGCGTCGCCTCCACCGCGGCACGGCCCCAGGAGGCCGCTTCGCGCAACAGGGCGATGTCACCGGTCAGCTGGAAGCGCGATTTGAGCTCTCCGACGAGAGTCGACTGATACAACGGAGCGTCGGTATGGCCCTTCGGGAGGGCGCCGATCACCGCGCGTTCGAGGTCGATGGCCTCGTCGAGTGCGGACAGGTCCCCGGTGTGCTCGAACTGGGCCTGCAGGAGACTGCCGAGATTGTGCAGGCATCCCCACCGGGAGGTACCGGAAGGTGCCCCGTCGACCGCCCTGCGTGCGACGGCGATCGCCTGGTTGAGAACGGACTGGTCGCCGGTGCGCTCGAATCGGTGACGCAGCATGCTGCTGTGGTTGGTCAGGACGGACAGGGGCGCCGAGCCGCCCTGAGCGTGCGCCTCGGCCGCCGCGCTCACCTTGATGGCCTCCTCCAGCAGCGCCGCGTCGTCCGTGAGGCCGTACAGCAGCCCGAGCGAGAGGCTCAGGGCGGAGAGGGGAACGACGCGCTGGTCGTGACCCGGGGCCGTAGCCCGCACCGCGAGCCTGGCGGTGTCGACGGACTCCCTGAGCGGCTCCGGCTCGCCCGTGCGCTCGAAGAGGACCCGCAGACCGTTGGCCAGGGTGGACAGGTACATCCCCCTGTCCGGGTCGTCGGCGTATGCCTCCGCCGCCGCGGATCTCCCGGCCTCGACGGCCTCTTTCAGAGTGGCCATGTCCCCGGAGTGCTCGAAGAGGAACTGCTGGGCGCCGCAGAGAAAGGTCAGACGTCTCGCGCGCAGGGGATGCGGGCGGGGGGTGTCTCTCACGGCATTGCGTCCAGCGGCGACTGCCATCCGCAGATTGTGTGGGTCCCCTCCGTCGATCACCCATGAGTCGAGCGCCGTGAGGAGGAGCCGCCAGATCGCGTCGCGATCATCCGGCGTTCCGGTGGGCTCGGAGAAGCTGTGCAGCAGCGGTTCGGGCAGTGGCAGCCCGGATCGGAACTCATGGACCACGTAGAGCAGCGGGACGGCGGTCAGGAGTTCGCGCCGATTGCGCTCGTCCGTGAGGGCCATGGCCCGCTTCCAGTGCAGTAGCCCGACGAGGTGACAGGTTTCCAGGACGTCCCCGGCGTCTGTCGTATGGGCGAAGAGTTCGGCCGCCTCCAGTGGTGCCGCCGAATCCAGCAAACCGTACGGACTACCCTCGTCAGCCAACCTGGACTGGACGGCCGCCGCCCACCTTTTCCTCATAAACTGATCGTTCCACCGATGGTTCGGCAATACTTAGAGTATGCCGGATATAGCAAATGAATTACCCCATATTCTGTTGGAGGCCAGTGAAGCGTACATCCGGGCAGGCGGTGCCGCTCCACCTCCGCAGCTTCACCTGCTGGCCGAGGATCTGGACGTCCCCTATCTCGGGTATATGGTGTGCCGGCGTTTCTACCGCGGCGCCGACGCGGCCTCGGCCGTGGCCGACCTCGGGCTGCTGCCGTCGGTGCTGGTGGCCACGCGGATCATCGCCGTGTGGGAGGACTCCGACATGCGAACGGCGTTCGAGCTGTCGGGGGCGCCCTTCGCGACCGCGATGGTGATCCTCGATGCGCGACTCGACGGGCACACCCTCCACTGGCACCCGTTTGGTGCCGGGCTCAGTGCCCCGGACCACACTGGAGAGTCGGAGGTTGTCATAAAATGGGGCATTTCTAACAAATACGAAAATGTGGACCTCCTAGCGCCGTTCGCGGCCCTTCTCCAGGTGTGGCGAGAGTTTCGGAAGGACGACCTCGAACAGACGGTGACGCGACTTCGGGAGGCGGGTTACGAATTGAACTGGGCCAGAGCGGTGGAATGAGCGTTCCACTACTCTCGCGACCGTTTGGGGCATGGTCGGGAGCCGCGGTGGTCCTCCTCCGCTCCGTCCGCCACCTCAAGGTCATACTTGGTGCTTCCGACGACCCACAAGGAGGGCCCCCGTGGAGGCCGACATCCGCGTCAAGATCTCGGGCTTCTGCCGCGAACTCGGGGACGAGACCCTGCTGCTCCTGGCGCGGGAGGAGGGCAAGGAGCCGGTCTACCTTCGAGTGAGAGCGGCACTCGAATCAGGCCGGATGGACCGGGAATTCGAAGCCGATCTCGACGTGCTGAGTTCCATGGTGGAGGACTCCACCGGGCACGGTCTCTTCCCCTCCGCGACACGGGGCTATTCGCCGCTGCCCGGCATGTCCGGCTCGGCCGGGGCGCAGTGGTGGAGCTGCCCGCGAGACCGCTGCGCCGGTCGTGGCCGGGTGATGGCGGGGCGGCCCACCCCGGTCTGCGGGGTCGGCGGGGAGCCGATGACGGCGAAACCCCTGACCCGGTGAACGGATTCCTCGGCGAGATCGGGAAGAAGCTCGCCGAGCGCTGGGCGACGCTTCTGGCTCTTCCCGGGTTTCTGTACATGGCCGTGGCGACGGCCGCCCACACGCTGGGATGGGGACACGCTCTCGACATGGGCCTGCTGAGCAGGCGGATCGACCAGTGGGCGAGGAACCCCAGCCTGCAGTCGGCCGGCGGAGCGATGCTCATCGTCGTCGCGGTGCTGGCCGGCTCGGTCGCCGTCGGACTGGCCTCGGCGACCCTCGGCAGGCTCGTCTCACATGTCTGGACCCTGCCGGGCGGACGGCCGCCCGCCAGCTGGGTCGCTCAGTGGCGGAGAGGACGCTCGCGGCGGGCCAAGAGCGAGGCCGACGACCCCGGCGCCACGCCGGACCGGATACTCGCGGCCATCGATCGAGCCGATCGCGTCTGCCTCGTCGAAGCGGATCGGCCCACCTGGGTGGGCGACCGGCTCCGTGCCTGCAGGATCCGGGTCGAACACGCCTACGGGCTCGACCTCGACGCGGTGTGGCCCAGGCTGTGGCTCCTCGTTCCGGATTCCACCCGGACCGAGATCGCCGCCGCCCGCGACGCCTACTCCGCCTCCGCGCGTCTCATGGGCTGGGCCCTGCTCTACCTGCTCCTGACCATCTGGTGGTGGCCGGCGGCCCTCATCGGTGTGATCGTCGGTGTCACCGCCCAGATCAAGGCTCGCGACACCACCGGCGTTCTGGCCGACCTCCTCGAATCCACCGTCGATCTCCACGTCCGTGAACTCGCCACCCGGCTCGGTCACCCGGATTCCGGCGGCCCCCTCACCTGCGGGGAGGGCCGGACCGTCAGCGTTCTCACCCGCAAGTCCCGCTGGGACCCCGCCTCCCCCCTCGCGGACTGACGTGGGCGTTTGCGTCTTCTCGGAGGTGTGGTCAGGGCGCGGTCGGGGCGTGGTCCTCAGGGGAGTTCGGTGACGATCTCCTGGCGGAGGCTCGCCGGGTCGATGTCCGCGTCGGCGATGACGCGGCAGGCCAGGCCGCCGCCCCCGCGGAGGAGGCCGAGCAGGATGTGCCCGTCGGCGATGTGTTTGTGCCGCAGGTGCATTGCCTCGCGCAGGGACAGTTCCAGGGTCTTCTTCGCCCGGGGGTCGAAGGGTGTGTGGCGACCGCTGAGCAGGCCCCGCCGGGTCGTCACGGGTTCGCGGTCCAGGGCGCCGGGGCCGAAGGCGGCCTCGACCTTCTCCCGGATGGCCGACAGGTCGATGCCGATGGATTCGAGGGCGTCGGCGTCGAGCGCGTCCCCGGGTCTGCGGGGGACGAGCCGGACGACGGCCCGGTAGGCCCGGTCGTGGTCAAGACCGTGCCGGCCCAGCACGCGGGCCGACAGGGTGCCGGGCTGCTGGAGCAGGCCGAGCAGGAGGTGCTCGGTGCCCACGGAGCGGTGACGCAGCCGCCGGGCGTTCTCCTGGGCGAGGATCACCGCCTGGCGGGCGTCCCGGTGGAACCGTTCGAACATGATCACTTCTCCCGTCTCAACAGGCCCCGGCCGCCCGCGTACTTCTTGTGAACCGCCTGCCGGGTCACCTCCAGGCAGTGGGCGATCTCCTGCCAGGACCACCCCTGCTCCCTGGCGTTCTCCACCTGAAGGGCCTCCAGTCGATCGACCAGCATCCGCAGCGCCCGTACGGCCCGCAGGCCGACGGCCGGATCGCGGCTGCCGGCGTCGGAGGCCAGCTGTGCCGTATCGCTCATGTGTGTCAATTTAGGTTGACGCGACAGATCTGTCAACCTAAATTGACGCCTTCGCGTGCAGGCGGCGTCTCAAGGTCAGAAAACGGTTTGCCAGGTAAGGCTGGGTTTTGTCAGCCTGGAGGGGCTATGCGCTCCCTACCTGTCGGCGATCCCGGCACTCCTGACGCCCGCAGCCCGGCCCGATACCTGATCTGGGTGGCCCGCAGGCAGAGGGGCTACCTGCTCATCGGCATCGGCTACGCCACCCTGTGGTGGCTCACGATGGCGCTTGTGCCGGCCGTGATGGGCAAGGGCATCGACGCGATCACCGCCAAGGACGTGCCCGCCCTGCTCACCTGGGCCGCGGCGCTGTCCGGCCTCGGCGCCGTGCAGGCGGTCGCCGGTATCCTGCGGCACCGGATGGCCGTCTACAACTGGCTGAGCGCCGCCTACCGGACGGTCCAGGTCACCGTCAGGCAGGCGACCAGGCTGGGCGCGACGCTGCCCAAGCGGATGTCCACCGGCGAGGTGGTCAGCGTCGGCAACTCCGACATCGCCCACATCGGCCACGCGGTGGACATCCTGCTCCGGGGCGTCGGCGCGATCGTCGCCATCGGCGCGGTCACCGTCATCCTCATCAGGACCTCGACGCCACTGGGCCTGACCGTGCTGATCGGCGTGCCGATCATGGCCGCCGCGGTCGGCCCCCTGCTCAAGCCGCTGCACCGGCGCCAGCACGCCCACCGCGACCTGCAGGGCGAGCTGTCCACCCGCGCCGCCGACATCGTCGCCGGTCTGCGCGTGCTGCGCGGCATCGGCGGTGAGCAGGTCTTCGCCGACCGCTACACCGGCGAGTCCCAGCGGGTACGGCACGCCGGCGTGCGGGTGGCGGCCGTGGAGTCGGTGCTGGAGGGCGCGCAGATCCTGCTGCCCGGCCTGCTGATCGCCGGGGTGACCTGGCTGGGCGCGACCTTCGCGATCCGGGGTGAGATCACCGCCGGCCAGCTCGTCGCCTTCTACGGCTACGCGGTCTTCCTGATCGCCCCCCTGCGGACGCTCACCGAGGCGGCCGACAAGCTGACCAAGGGACACGTGGCCGCCCGCCGGGTGGTGCGCATCCTCCAGCTGGAGCCGGAGGTGACCGGTGGCACCGGCCATTCGGCCGGCGGCCTGCTCCGCGATGTGGCCTCGGGTGCCGGGGTCCGCCCCGGCGTGTTCACCGCCGTCGTGGCGGCCGTCCCGGAGGAGGCGGTCGCGATCGCCGACCGGCTCGGCGGCTACGCCGACGGCGACGTGGACTTCGGCGACGTGCCGCTGAGCACCCTGCCGATCGCTGAGGTCCGCAGCCGGATCCTGGTCGCCGACAACGACGCCAGGCTGTTCGCCGGTGCGCTCAGGGACGAGCTGGACGTCACCGGCCGCGCCTCCGACGCCGAGATCGCCGCCGCGCTGCGCGCCGCGTGCGCCGAGGACATCGCCGAGGCGCTCCCCGGCGGCCTCGACGGGCGCGTCGCCGAGTCGGGCCAGGAGTTCTCCGGCGGCCAGCGGCAGCGGCTACGGCTGGCCAGGGCGCTGACCGCCGACCCCGAGGTGCTCATCCTCATCGAGCCGACCAGCGCGGTGGACGCCCACAGCGAGGCCCGCATCGCCGGCCGGCTGGCCAAGGCCCGCGCCGGCCGGACCACGCTGGTCTGCACGACCAGCCCGCTGGTGCTCGACCGCACCGACCAGGTGATCTACGTGGAGGACGGCCTCGTGCGCGCCCAGGGAACACACCGGGACCTGCTGGCCGTCAACCCGGCCTACCGGGCCGTCGTCACCAGGGGAGAGGATCTCGCCGACGGGCGGGCGGCCGGACCCGGCGCGCCCGCCGCCGCCGGTTGCGGGGTACGGGGCGAGGAGAGCGCATGAGCAGGCAGATCCTCCCGGTCGCCGACCGGGCGCAGGTACGGGCGTACGCCCGCGGACTCACCCTGAAGTATCCCGGGGCGCTGACGGTGGCGCTGGGCCTGCACGCCCTGGCCGCCGTCGCCGGGCTGGCCGTGCCGTGGCTGCTCGGCCGGCTGGTCCAGAGCGTCCAGGACGGCAGCGGGGCCGACGTCACCGCGGTCGCCCTGGGCATCGCCGGTTTCCTGGTCCTGCAGGGGGTGCTGGTCAGGTTCGCCGTCTACGCCTCCTCCAGGCTCGGGGAGAAGGTCCTCGCCGAGCTGCGCCAGGAGTTCGTCGTCCGGGTGCTCGGCCTGCCGCTGTCCACCGTCGAGCGCGCCGGATCGGGCGACCTGATCAGCCGGACCTCCCGCGACGTGGACTCGCTGTCGCGCACCGTACGGCACGCCGTACCGGAGACCATGATCGCCCTGGTCACCTGTGTGATCACCCTCGGCGCGCTGCTGCTGACCGGGCCGCTGCTCGTACTGCCCTCGCTGCTGGCCGTACCGATCCTGTGGATCTCCACCCGGTGGTACCTCAAGCGGGCCCGGGACGGTTACCTGCGGGAGAGCGCCGCCTACGCGGACATGACCGACGGCCTGACCGAGACGGTCAACGGCGCCCGCGCCGTGGAGGCGCTGGGCCTGCAGGAGCGGCGGCACCGCCGTACGGACGCCGACATCGCCGAGTCGTGGGCCGCCGAACGCTACACCCTCGGGCTGCGCACGCTCTGGTTCCCGGCGGTCGAGCTCGGCTACGTCATCCCGATCGTGGCCACGCTGGTCGCCGGCGGCCTGTTCTACGCCCAGGGCTGGGTCTCACTGGCCCAGGTCACCGCGGCCACGCTCTACGTCCAGCAGCTCATCGACCCGCTCGACCGGCTGCTGATGTGGATCGACGAGCTCCAGGTGGGCGGGGCCTCCATGGCCCGGCTGCTGGGCGTCGCCGAGGTGCCCGACGACCGTGAGACCGGTCCGGACGTCCCCGAGGGGAGGGAACTGCTGGCCACCGGCGTCCGCTACGCCTATCGCGAGGGCCACGACGTGCTGCACGGCATCGACCTGCTGGTCGAGCCGGGGGAGCGGCTGGCCATGGTCGGCCCGTCGGGCGCGGGCAAGTCCACGCTGGGCCGCCTGCTCGCCGGTATCCACGGGCCGCGCGCCGGCTCGGTCACGGTCGGCGGCGCCCCGCTGGTCGCGCTCCCGCTGGACGACCTGCGCGGCCAGGTGGCTCTGGTGACCCAGGAGCACCACGTGTTCCGCGGCACACTGCGCGACAACGTGCTGATCGCCCGCCCGGAGGCCGGGGAGTCCGAGATCAGGGCCGCGCTGGAGGCCGTGGACGCCTGGGAGTGGATCGCCGCCCTGCCCGCCGGACTGGAGACGTCCGTCGGCTCCGGGGGCGAACCGGTCTCGCCCGCCCAGGCGCAGCAGCTCGCCCTCGCCCGGCTGGTCCTGGCCGACCCGCACACCCTGGTCCTCGACGAGGCCACCTCACTCCTCGACCCCAGGGCCGCCCGGTCCCTGGAGCGCTCGCTGGCCGCCGTCCTGGAGGGCCGCACGGTGATCGCCATCGCCCACCGGCTCCACACGGCCCACGACGCCGACCGGGTCGCGGTGATCGAGGACGGCCGGATCAGTGAACTCGGCTCCCACCACGAACTCGTCACGGCCGCGGGCTCCTACGCCGCCCTGTGGAGCAGCTGGCACGGCACGGCCGGCTGACCTCGCACCGGTCGGCCGGTTCGGGGGAACGGCGCGGCTCCGTCGCGGCCGAGTGGACCGGTGGGCTCGGCCGCGACGGAGCATGAGCCCGATGTCCGGTACGTGTGGCGACCGGGGGGCGTGACGGCCGGAGGCCCGAGGGCGGAGTTCTGACGCCCCGGCGAAGGTGAGGAGCCCGCCTACGGCTCGGAACGGCCGTGGAGGGCTACGATGATCCATCGCTGACAGTGGTCGGCCGAACGCGTGTAGTCACAACAGTGAAAGGGGTGCCACCTCGTGTCATCCGAATCGAACGAGCCCGTCGTGGGCGGCGTGGGCGCCGGGCGGCGTGTGGTGCTGGGCAGGTTCCTGGCCGCCGCCGCCTTCGTCGTCCCCGCCGTCCTGTCCGGCCCGGGTGCCGCCATGGCCTCGGCCTGCGGACCGTGGGCCCGCACGACCTCAGGTGTCGCCGGTTCGCATCCGGTGACCACCGTGGACAGGGTGCCGCCCGCGGACAAGGTGCCGTCGGCGGGAAAGCCGCGTCCCGGCGTCACCTCGTCGCCCGCACCGTCTCCCACGCCCGAGGCGCGGCAGCCGGGCGCGAAGCAGCCCGGCGGGTCGAACGCCGTGAAGCAGCCCGGCTCGAACGGCGGGAAGCAGCCCGGTGGGTCGGACGGGGTGAGGCAGCCCGGCTCGAACGGCGGGAAGTCGCGGAACGACAGTGAGAGCGCGACCGGCAGTGGCAGGGGCGGAGGCAGGGACGCGGGCAGGGGCGGCGGCAAGAACGGCGGCAGGAGCGGGGACACCGGCAGAAAGGACGCCGGCCGCGTCGACCGGGCCGACGACCCCGACGACTCCGACGTCCCCAACGACGGCAGGGAGGCCGCCGGCCTCGACGGCAAGGTCGGCAAGGTCGTGAGGAAGCCCGCCGAGGGCTGGGGGCGGTCCGGCTAGGAGAGGACCTCGGAAAGACCCTTTCCGCCCGCTGGGCCGGGGACACGCGTCCCCGGCCCACCACGTCGAAAGGGGCGGTACCGCCCCCTCGCCGATTCAGATGGTTCAGGTGGGAAATCTCCTGGTTCGGAGGGGAGCTCTCCGGATCAGGCGAGGGCTCTCTTCAGGAAGTCGACCTGAAGCAGCAGCAGGTTCTCCGCCACGACCTCCTGGGGGGTCATGTGGGTGACGCCGGAGAGCGGCAGGACGGTGTGCGGGCGGCCCGCGGCCAGCAGCGCTGAGGACAGGCGCAGAGTGTGGGCGGCGACCACGTTGTCGTCGGCCAGTCCGTGGATCAGCATGAGCGGGCGGTCCAGCTTCTCGGCGTCGGCGAGCAGGGACGGCGAGTCGTAGTGCCCCTCGTCCGGGTGGCCGAGGTAACGCTCGGTGTAGCAGGTGTCGTACAGGCGCCAGTCGGTCACCGGGGCTCCGGCGATGGCCGCGTGGAAGACGTCCGGACGGCGCAGTACGGCCAGGGCCGCCAGGAAACCGCCGAAGGACCAGCCCCGGATGCCGACCCGGGACAGGTCCAGGTCGTCGGGGAACTGCGCGGCGGCGCCCTGCAGGGCGTCCACCTGGTCCTCCAGAACGGGTGTGGCCAGGTCGTGCAGGACGCTCCGCTCGAACTCCGGCCCCCGCCCCGGGGTGCCCCGGCCGTCGGCCACGACCACCGCGAAGCCCTGGTCGGCGAACCACTGACTGGTCAGGAAGGCGCCCGAGGCGGCCAGGACGCGCTGGGCGTGCGGCCCGCCGTAGGGGTCCAGGAGGACCGGCAGCCTCGCCGAGCCCGGCACGTGCCCCGACGGGAGGAGCACGGCGGTGGCCAGGTCGCGCTTGCCGGTGCGGATCAGGGAGACCCGCAGGTCCAGGCCGGGCCGTTCGGCGTGGGAGACGATGTGGCCGACGGGCTTGCCGTGGTGGAGGACACGTGTCACCGCCCCCTCGTCGCCGAGGGTCTGGCCGGTGACCACGAGGGTGCCGCCCGCCGTGTGGCCGTTGTAGACGCCGCTCTCGGCCGGGCTGACCAGCGTGATGCCGCCGTCCCGGTAAGCCCACAGGGCGATCTCGGTGGGCTCCCCGCTGGCGCGGAACAGCACGGCGTCGCCGTCGACGTCCAGGATCTCGCGGACCTGGAGGGAGGGCGGCGTGACGGGCTCGTCGCCGATGATCAGGCGGTGACCGCCGCCGTCGGCGGCGACCCAGACCAGGCTGCCGTCGGACAGGTGACCGGGGACGCCGACGACGATGTCGACCCACGCGGGGTCGGTGTCCTCGCGGACCACGGTTGAGGTGCCCGTGTCCGGGTCGACGGCGAGCAGGCGCATGGTCTTCTGATCGCGGGTCAGGGTGACGATCGACAGGCCGTGGGTGTCCCAGGAGGCGGTGACCAGGTATTCGTCGTCGAAGGGGACGGGGACGCGGGCACCGCTAAGGGTCAGCACGAACAGCTCGACCGTGGCGTTCGCCGTACCGGCCGCGGGGTAACGCTGCTCGGTGGCGGGCCTGGCCGGGTTGGCCGGGTCGGCGATGTGCCACTTCTCCACCGGGGACTCGTCGGCCCGTTCGACCAGTACCGCGTCGCCCGACGGGGACCACCAGTAGCCCCGCATCCGGTCCATCTCCTCGGCGGCGATGAACTCGGCCAGGCCGTACGTCACCCCGGGCGACTCGGGGCGGGCCAGCGTGTGGTCGACCTCGTCCTCCAGGTCCTGGACGTGGAAGGCGCCGCCCGCCACGTAGCCCACGTGGACACCGTTCGGGGAGACCCTCGGGTCGATCACCGCCCCGGGGGTTTTCAGCCGGCGTACCCGCCGGGTCTTCAGGTCGGCGACGTACAGTCCGCCGGAGAGCGCGAACACCGCGGTGGTCACCGCGGCGTCGGTGCTGTAGGCGACGATGCCCCCGGCCTGCTCGCGGCTGCGTTCGCGGCGTGCCCGTTCCTCGGGAGGCAGGTCCTCATCATCGACGGCCATGGCACGCGGGTCGGCGATCAGCCGCTCGGTGCCGCTTGCGACGTCGAACTCCCACAGGCAGGTGACCGGGTCGGAACCGCCTTTCGTCCTCAGGAAGACGATGCGTGCGCCGTCCGGGGCGATGGTGAATCCACGCGGAACGCCAAGGGTGAATCGGCGGGTTCTGGCGTGGAGACGAGGAAAACTCTCACTCATGTGAGTCATCTTGCCAGTTCCAACTGTATCGCGGTTTCCTGATGATGCCCCAAAGGGCCTGATCTTCCAAGAAACTTGGACGAGTGACGCTTACCACGCGAACTCTTCGCTCTCCTGCGATACCCGCCATACTGGCGTTCGCGATCGCGCTCTGGAGAATCGACGTCCCCTCCTTCTGGCGGGACGAGTCGGTGAGCGTCATGGCGGCGACCATGCCGCTCGGCGAACTATGGGAACTGCTCCATCACATCGACGCCGTTCACGCGCTGTACTACCTCCTGCTGCGGCCGTTCGCCGCCTTCGACGGGGAGTTCGCGGCCCGGCTGCCCTCGGCGCTCGCGGTCGCCGCCGCCGCGTTCGGTGTCGCGGCCATCGGGCGCAGGGCGGCGGCGCCCCGGACGGGGGCTGAGGCGGGGACGGAGGCGAGGCCGGAGGCGGGGGCTGAGGCGGGGCTGTTCGCCGGGCTGGTCTACGCGGTACTGCCCATGGTCAGCCGCTACGGGCAGGAGGCGCGGAGCTACGCCCTGGTCAGCGCGGTGGCGGTCGCGGCCACCTGGGTCCTGCTCGGTGAGCGCCGGTCACGCTATGCCGGGTACGGCCTGCTGGTGGCCCTCCTCGGCTGGCTCCACCTCTACGCGCTGCTCCTGCTGCCCGCGCACGCCGTCATCGTCGCCCGCGGGCGCGGGCGTGGGGAGATCGTCCCGTGGTCCGTCTCGGTGGCCGGGGCCGGGCTGCTGCTCGCGCCGCTCGCGGTCGTCGCCTCCGGGCAGCGCGACGAGCAGCTCTTCTGGCTGAAGGTGCCGGGCCTCGGCGACCTGGCGGGGTTCGGCGTGGAGATGGTGGGGGGCGGGCAGCCGTGGCGGGCCACGCCCCTGCCCGCGCTCCTCCTGGCCCTGCTCGCCGCCTTGGCCCTGCTCGGGGCCTGGTACGGCCGGCGGTCCCGGACGGAGGCGGTGGCGGAGGCGGGGACGAGGACGGTGGCGGGGGCACCGTCTCCGGTGACGGTGACGGTGACGATGGTGGCGGTGCCCTGGCTGCTCCTCCCGGTGGCGCTCTCCTTCCTGATCTCCCAGGTGTATCCGGTCTACAACGCGCGCTACGTCATGTTCGTGCTGCCGGCCGTCGCGCTGCTGGCGGGGGCGGGCCTGGTCGCGCTCCGCCGCGCCCCGCTCCGCTGGGCGGTCCTCGCCGCCCTGGTGGCCCTCTCCGCCACCGCCCACCTCGCCGTCCGCGGGCCGTCCGCCCGTCCCGACGACCTCCGCGCCCTGGCGGCGGAGCTGAGCGTCCGGGAGCGGCCGGGCGACGCCGTGCTCTACATGCCCGAGCGCTTCCGGCTGTTCGTCGCGGTGTACGGCGAGCCGTACGACAGGCTGGGCCCGCCGGGGCCGGGGGCCGACCGGGTGTGGCTGGTCTCGCGGCGTGTCCTGGGTACCGAGTGGCTGGAGGATCCCCGGCTGAGGGAGCTCAAGCGGGACTTCCGTAAAACTGGTCAGACCCGGATATCCGGGGCGGTTCGCATCACCCTCTACACCAGGCGGTTACCCTCGGAGGCATGAATGACCGCCGTCTGCTGCTCGTGCACGCCCACCCCGACGACGAGACGATCGGCAGCGGGGCCACCATGGCCAGGTACGCCGCCGAGGGTGCCCAGGTCACGCTGGTCACCTGCACGCTCGGTGAGGAGGGCGAGGTCATCCCGCCCGAGCTGGCCCACCTGGCGGCCGACCGGGAGGACACCCTGGGCGGGCACCGCGTCGGCGAGCTCGCCGCGGCCTGCGCGGCCCTCGGCGTCACCGACCACCGCTTTCTCGGCGGACCCGGCCGCTGGCGCGACTCCGGCATGATGGGCGTCGCCTCCAACCACCGCGCCGACGCCTTCTGGCAGGCCGATCTGGACGAGGCCGCGGCGGAGCTGGTCAAGGTCATCCGTGAGGTACGGCCCCAGGTGCTCGTCACCTATGACGAGAACGGCTTCTACGGCCATCCCGACCACATCCAGGCGTACCGCGTCTCCTGGCGGGCCTTCGAACTGGCCGCCGACCCGGCGTTCGGCGAGGGTGAGCCGTGGCGGATCGCCAAGTTCTACTTCACCGCGATGGCCAGATCGGTGCTGCGCCGGGTCGCCGAGGCGATGCGCGAGGCCGACCTGCCGTTCCTCACTGAGGACACCGTCGACGACCTGCCGTTCGGCTGCGCGGACGAGGAGGTCACCACCGAGATCGACGCCCGCGCCCAGGTCGGTCGGAAACTCGACGCGATGCGGGCGCACGCCACCCAGATCAGCGTGGACGCGCCCTGGTTCGCGCTCTCCAACAACGTCGGTCAGGAGGCGCTCGGGGTGGAGCACTTCATCCTGCGCGCGGGGACGGCGGGGGCGACCGGTCCGTCAGTGGCGATCGAGGTGGGAGGGCTCGGCGAGCCGTACAAGCTTGAAGACGATCTCTTCGCCGGGATCGACTAGCCTCGATGGTTGTGACGGAGCAGGCCCAGGAGGTGGAGCGGCCCTCGGAGGGCGTGATCACCGCGGCTGTGTACGCCGTGCTCGTCATGCTCGGCCTCGTGATGGGGGTCGTCGGGGCGTTCCAGCACTCGTGGTACGTCTGGCCCGTCCCGGTCTCGGCCGGCGGCTGCGTCCTGGTGCTGTTCGCCGTCTGCTCCGGCGCCGGGCGGGCGATGCGCGGCAGAGCGGCGGCGCTGGTGCCCGCGGCGGCCTGGCTGGTGGTCACAATGCTCTTCCTGGGCGGCCGGCCGGAGGGCGACGTGGTGATCGCCAACAACCTGGCCGGCTACCTCTACCTCTACGGCGGTCTGGCCGCGATCCTGGCGGCCGTCCTGCTCACGCCCGCCTCGGGCGGTGGCTCCTGGCTCCTGCGCCGGCCCCCGTACGGCTCACGCCCGGCCGATCCGAGGTAAGCCCGTACGGGCCTGTCGCGGCCCGATCCGATGGCGGACAATCCCGGTATGCAGCGGTCGCATCGGATACGCCGGACACTCAACTACCTGAACCTGTCGACGCCGCTGGGGTTGCTGGTGGCACGTCTCGGCCGGGCCCGGACGAAGCCGGGGCCCGGCGGGCTGATCCTGGCGTACGGCTACCGCGTCCCGTTCCCGCCTGCCGGGGCGTTCACCGTCGGCAACGTGGTGCTGACCAGGTGGGAGGAGGGCTATCTCAGCGGCGGCCTGCTCAGGCACGAGGACCGGCACGCCTCCCAGTACATGTTCTGCGCCGGCCTGCCGATGCTCCCGCTCTATCTCGTGGCGATGGCCGTCTCGGTGCTGGTCTGCGGCGACCAGGCGTCCTGGAACCTCTTCGAGCGGCTCGCGAACCTGGAGGACGGGAACTACGTCCGCAGATCGCCCTGGTGGCTCCGCGGGAGGTCCCCGCGCGGGAACGGGAGGGGTTCGGGGGTCAGGGGGTGAGGGTCAGGATGTGGACGGCCGCCTTCCTGACGGCCTCCTCGCCCGAGAGCATGGGGATGGTCTTCCCGCTCGCCCAGAGCGACGCCTGGTCCCAGTAGTTGTCGTGGAAGGCGTGGCCGGACGCGCCGGTCAGGTTGATCCACCGGGACCTGTCCAGGTCGGCCAGGTCCACGATCATCCGCATGGACGGCAGCCAGTCCACCGAGTAGCCCTCCTGGACGTTCCAGCCGGCGGCGTTCACCGCGTCGTCGTTTCCGGGCACCGGGAACGGGCCCCGGTTGAACAGCCACTCGACCGGGCCGATCCCCGAGGCGCCGAACGTCTGGCTGGTGAGCCTGAGGGTGTGCAGGTCACCCCAGCGCCAGCTCTTCACGTCGGGGCCGAGACGGGCGGTCAGCTCGTCGTAGGCCAGCGCCATGGCACGCCGGAGCATGTCGTCGCGGGTCTCCGCCCGCGGGGTCCGCGTGTCGTCCCAGAACGGGTCGTCCTCCTTGTCGAGCATGACGCGGACCACCTCGAACCAGCGGTCGCCGCCGGTCGGCAGGGCACCGGCCGGCAGGTCGTCGTTGAAGGTCTCGACGAGCAGGTTCCGCCAGACGGCGTTGAAGTACATCGCCGCGCCCGAGCCGGCGTCCTGGGAGCCGTCCCAGCCGGCCAGCAGATCCAGCGCCTCCCTGGCGCCGCCGGTCACCTTCAGGGCCGTCAGCCTGGGCGTCAGGAACTCGGCGAAGCCGTTGTGCGTGTCCTGCTGCACCCTGCTCATGGTCGCGACGTCCACCTTGCCCTTCTTCAGCTCGGCTTTGAGGCGGTCCAGGATGCGCTGGGAGCGGTAGCCGTACGACCAGTCCTTGGTGATCATGTGGGGGTAGCGTCCGGGGTCGACGACCGCGTTGTTGGCGGTCACGATGTATCCCTCGGACGGGTTGTAGACGCTGGGCAGGTCGTTGAAGGGAACGACGGACTGCCAGCCGTACTCCCCGGTCCAGCCGGGCACCGGCCAGGTGCCGTCGCCCTGGGTCCGCACCGGGATCCGGCCCGGCGCCTGGTAGCCGATGTTGCCCTGGACGTCGGCGTAGACGAGGTTCTGCGACGGGACGTCGAACCTGCTCGCCGCGGCCCGGAACTCCGGCCAGTCGCGTGCGGCGTTGAGCTCGAAGATCGCGTCGGCGGTCCGGCTCGGTTCCAGGGCCGTCCACTTGAGCGCGACCGCGTCCGCCCGCTCCTTGAAGATCGTGGCCGCCCCCGGCAGCGTGTTCCTCGCGCCCGGCATGACGTCGGAGATGATCGGCCCGTGCATGGTGTCGCGGACCCTGAGCAGCACCGGGTCACCCCCGGCCACCTGGATCGTCTCGACCCTGGTGGTGAGCGGTTTCCACTCGCCCATGAACAGGTAGGAGTCGTCCTTCACCCGCTCCAGATACAGGTCGGCGACGTCCGGGCCGAGGTTGGTGAAGCCCCAGGAGATGCGGTCGTTGTGACCGATGACGACGCCGGGCAGGCCGGCGAAGGTGAACCCGGTCACGTCGAACGGGCACGCGGCACTCCTGGCACGGCAGTGCAGCCCGGCCTGGTACCAGATCGAGGGCAGGGCGGCCGACAGGTGCGGGTCGTTGGCCAGCAGCGGTTTGCCGGAGGTGGTGTGCCGGCCGTCGACGACCCAGGAGTTCGAGCCGATGCCGCTGCCGCCCCCGGGGTCGCCCATCAGGCTGGGAACGGCCCGGATGGCCTCGGAGGCCCGGGTCAGCGCGGCCGGGTCCGGCGGTGCCGGATCCGGTGGTGGGGCGTCCTTGTGCGGTTCCTCGTCCTGGTTGAATCCGTGCTCGGTCACCGACCCCCGGGTGACGATCGGCCGGTGGGTCTCGAAGGGATAGCCGGGCCAGAGTTGCTCGACCCGATCGCGGGGCAGCCTGCTCGCCGCGAGCGCGCGGCCGATCTCGTCCGACAGGTTGGAGCGCAGGTCCCAGGCCATGGCCTTGAGCCAGGAGACGGAGTCCGCGGGGGTCCACGGCTCGGGCTGGTAGCCGGAGTCGGTGAATTTGAGCAGTCCGTACTCCAGGCTCTTGCCGATCGAGCCCCGGTGCTCCTCCAGCCAGGAGTTCACGCCCTTGGCGTAGGAGTCCAGGTAGCGCCGGGTCTGCTCGGAGAGCATCGGCAGCTCCCGCTCGGCGACCCTCCGCCAGCCGAGGGTCCGGACGACCTTGTCCTCGACGAGCGTCGAGGGGCCGAACATCTCCGACAGCCGTCCCGCCGTCACGTGCCGGCGGAAGTCCATCTCGAAGAAGCGGTCCTGGGCGTGGACGTAGCCCTGGGCGAGGAACAGGTCCTCGGGGGAGTCCGCATAGATATGCGGAATGCCGGTTTTATCGCGGTAAACAGTGACTCTTCCCATTAAGCCTTCCGCCTTGAGCTCACCGGAGAGCTGGGGAAAGGACGCGCGCACGGCCCATACGCCGGCCCCGGCGAGGGCCAGCCCGAGTATCACCAGAACGGTCAGCGCCCGTGAGAGCCACCTGAGCGGGCGAGGCATCCAGGCATACGGCTGGAACTTCACAAACACCTCCCATACCGCGTGTTTGAACAAGTTTGGCAGTACCTTGACGCCAAAAGGCCCCTTTCAGGCCCACGAGTACGCCGTCCCCGGGCCCCCTCAGTCCCGCAGGTCCGACCAGGTCTGGCCCTCGGGGGTGTCCGCGACCCGCACCCCGAGGCCGGCCAGTCCGTCGCGGAGACGGTCGGAGGCGGCCCAGTCCCCGGCCTCGCGCGCCCGCAGGCGCTGTTCGAGCAGCTCGGCGGCGCCCGGTGGGAGGCTGCTGGATCTGCCGATGTCGGCCGAGAGGTCCAGGCCGAGGATGTGGTCCAGATGGAGGAACGCCTCGAAGCGGGAGCCCGGCGTGGCCGAGTCGTCGAGCTCCAGCTCGCGCAGCAGGCGCAGGGCCAGCGGGGTGTCGAGGTCGTCGTCGAAGGCGGCCTCGATCCGGGAGACCCGCTCCACCGGCATCGGGCGGCTCGGCGACTCCGCCCACCCCGCGACCCGGGAACGCCAGCGCCTCAGGGTCTGGTCGGCGGCCCGCAGGGTGTCCCAGGTGAGGTTCATCCGCCGGCGGTGCCGATGCCCCAGCAGGGCCAGCCGTACGGCCAGCGGGTCCAGGCCCGCCGCCGTCACGTCGGAGAGCAGGACCACGTCGCCGGTGGACTCGGCCATCGTGCGCCCGTCGAAGAGCAGGTGCTCGCCGTGGACCCAGTGCCCGACCACCTCGTGCCCGGCGGCGGCGTCCGACTGGGCGCGCTCGTCCTCGTGGTGCGGGAAGCGCAGGTCGATCCCGCCGGTGTGCACGTCGACGCGCTCTCCGAGGAACCGCAGCGACATGGCGGAGCACCCGATGTGCCGGCCGGGAAGGCCCCGGCCCCACGGGGCCTCCCAGGCCGTCTCACGGTCCGAGGGTCTCCACAGGGCCCAGTCGGCGTGGAAGCGCTTGCGCGGGTCGGCGCCCTCGGCGCGGTGGCCGGTCCTCAGCCGGTCGAGGCGGTTGCCGGAGATCTCGCCGTAGCCGGGGAAGGACGCCGCGTCGAAGAAGACCGGCCCGTCGGGGACGGCGTAGGCGTGCCCCTTGGAGATCAGCTTGGCGATCATCTCGACCATCGGGCCGATCGTCTCGGTCGTCCTGGGGGAGTGCTCGGGGGGCCGGATGTTCAGCGCGGCGGTGTCCGCCAGGAAGGCGTCCTCGTAGGACCGCGCGATCTCCGGCGCGGTCCGTCCCCCGGCCCGCGCCAGGGCCGGGATCTCGTCCTCGCCCCCCGGGGCGATCTCGGCGTCGTCCACCAGGTGCTCGGCGTCGGTGATGTTCCGGCAGACGACCACCCGGATCCGGTTCCGCTCGCAGACCCGCCTGATCAGGTCGGAGAGCAGGTAGGAGCGGAGGTCGCCCACGTGCGCGCGGCGGTGGACGGCCGGCCCGCAGGTGTACATCCGCATTGATCGGGCCCCCGGGGGGACGACCGGTTCGATCTGGCGGTGCCGGGTGTCATACAGCCGCAACATGATCCGAGCCTACTTCTCAGGTGGGGCCCTCCAGGAAGGCCAGGATGTCGCGGTCGCCGCGGTCGCGGAGCCGGGCGACGACGTCCTCGCGGGCCGCGCCGTCGGGCAGGCCGATACGGGCGCCGATGAGACGGACGCCCTCGGCCTCCGAGGTGACCGGCGCGGTGTAGCCGATCAGGTGCAGCGCCCGGTTCAGCGCCGGCAGGCCGGGCGCGGCGGCGGGCAGGTAGCGGGTCAGGAGTTCGCCGCCGTCGGAGACCGTCAGGAAGACGTGGTCGCCCTCGGCCGCGTTGGCGGCGACCAGGATCGGGCGGACCGACCCCATGGTCGGCTGGTTGTGCCAGCTGATCACCACGTCGCCCGACGGGGTGGAGGCGGTCAGCTGGCCGCCGGGGGCCATGCCCAGATGCGCGGCGAAGCCGGTGGGCAGCGGGGAGCCCGAGCCGCGCAGGTGCTCGGCGTTGACGTCCACCCGGTGCCACCAGCGCCCGTCGCGGCTGCGGAAACAGCGACGGGTCGCCGAGACGTCCCGGCGCGGCTGGTAGTCGGCCTGCTCGGCACCGGCCACCCGGATCCAGCCGCGCTGGGTGCGCTCGAAGCCGGGGCCGCCCGCGTAGGCGCGGACCGAGCTCTCGCTCACGTCGTAGCGCGAGGTGAGGTTGGTGACGATCGTGTTGACCGACGCCTCGCCGTTGGCCCGCTCGATCTCCCGGACGATCATCTCCCGGATGCCCAGGTACTGCTCGCCGCCCCAGCGGGTCAGACCGTACTTGTTCCGGTCCAGCCGCAGGAAGCGGTCGTCGGCGGTGAGCTGGTTCCGGATGCCGACGAGACTGTAGTCCTCGCCGATGCGCTCCTGGATCTCCTCGGGGGTCAGCGCGCTGCCGGTCACCGCGAGCACGGCCTCGGCCTTGTCGTTGACGCTGCGCGGCCACGGCACCACGTGCCTGTCCAGGAGCCGGAGCTGCGGTACGGCGATGAGCCACCGCTCGGCCACGTCCTCGCGGATGCCGAGCTGGCTGACCAGCGTGACGGCCTCCTCCAGGGGGCGGGGCCCGTCGGTGAACAGCTGCCGCGTCTTCTCCCGCAGCTCGTCGGCGCCGCCCGCCACCAGCCAGCCGTCCACCTGGTCGTAGCCGGTCAGCAGGGTCCGCACGAACCGCCAGGCCGGGATCCCCAGGGTGGCGAGGTCGCCGCGGTGCCACGGCACCGCGGCGGCCAGGTCGTCCGCGGGCACCGCGGAGCCCAGCCGGCCCCGCAGCCAGGACACGTGGGCGACCAGCGGGGCCGCGTCCTCACCGGCCAGCCAGGACTCGACGTGGTCGCGCAGGTCGCGCTCGATCTGCCGGATGCGCTCCCTGGTCACCGAGAACCGCTGGGCCAGGTCGTCGAGCGTGGCCCGCTGCGAGGCGTACAGCCGGTCCCTGGCGATGGCCCGCTGCCGATCGTCCAGGGCCGCGAAGACCTCATTGATCAACTCGGGCAGCGGCCGGTCGGGCCGGGTGGGACGGACCTGGGCGACGCTCTCCTCGGTGACGGGTTCGAGGAGATGCTCCAGCACGCCGGTGAACAGTTTGTGCACCACCTCGCGCCCCAGCCCCTCCGGCGTGCGGACGCTCGCCGCCGGGTCGGCGAACCTGAGCAGAGGCAGGACGTCGCCGAGCATCAGGTGTCCCCAGCACGTCAGGGCCAGATCGGCCAGACGTCCGGCTATCTCTGAGGTCCCGATGGTGGAGCAGGCCCGGTCGAGCGGAAGCGCCTGCCACCACGCCTCGGGGAGACGGGGGTCGTTCGCGATGGGCGCTACCTGGCCGGGAGAGGTCCAGCGCAGGGGTGGCGCGATGTCGCTCAGGCTGAGGTTCATTGGGGTCCAACCGGCAAAGGGGAATATATCCGCAGTTCAGAGTATGTGGTCAGGTGGGAAGGAAGGGGCTGGCGCGCCCGGAGTGAGAGACGTAGAGAAGCTCCCTGGCCCGGGTGCAGGCCACGTACAGCAGGCCGCGCTCGCGCTGGAGGTCGTGTGCCCGCGCCCCCGGATCCTCGTCGGCCGGGGTGAGGGAGTCGGGGGCGGGCACGATGCCGTCGGCCACGCCGATCACGGCGACCCGGCGGAACTCCAGCCCCTTCATGCCGTGCAACGTCGTCACCCTCACCCCCAGCTCACGCAGGGCGGTGCGGGCGTCACGCACCAGGCTCGCACTCCTGGCGGCCACCCCGATCTCCCGGGAGGGCACCCCGTCCTTCACCCACTGTCCCACCTGTGCGACCAGACCGGTCAGCTCTTCCTCCGGTGAATCGTAGGCTCGGACCATCGGCCGAGGCCCGTGCCGCGTCGCGCGGAAGCCGTACAGTTCCTGGACCACGTCCACCAGCCCGTCGGCGGGGCCGCCTCCGCGCAGCCGTACCCCCCAGGAGAGGATCTCCTGGGGAAGCCGGTACGACACCTGCAACCGGTGCCTGGTCGCGTCGATCCCGACGGAGCCGAGCGTCACCCGCGTGTCGAAGATGCGCTGGTGCGGGTCGCCCACGATGAACAGGTCGTCGCGGGCGTACGGCACCGCCGCGCGCAGCAGCCGCCACTGGGCGGGGTGCATGTCCTGCGCCTCGTCCACCACGATGTGCCTGTACGGCTCCCGCCTCGGCTCGTCCTCCAGCAGATCCCCGCTCGTCCGGCCGAGCAGCCGGGACGCCTCGGCGGCCAGCTGGAGCAGGGTGCGCTTACCGCGCTCCCGCAGCCGTCCGACGACGTGCTCCATGGCCCGCCAGGCGGCGACGCGCTCCGGACCCGACAGCTCGACGCCGCGCCCGGCGCGGGACGCGCCCAGATACTCCTCCAGGGTGCGCAGGTTCTGCGCCAGCACCACCTGTTCCCATTCGCGCAGCAGGAAGGCGGGACTGTGGCCGGTGTCCGTCTCCCGCCAGAGCGTGGTCAGCTCGGCGGCCCCGGCCAGCGCGGGCGCCCGGCCCTCTGCGTCGGCGACGACGCGGTGGGCCAGCCGGTCCACGTTGCCGACCTCGACCCGCCCGCGGATCACCTCGTCCTCGATCAGGACGTCCAGGCGGTTGGCGAGTTCGGCGCTCAACTGCTGGGAGAAGGTGACGAGCAGGATCGGACCGGCTCCGCGCCCGGCCAGGAAGGCCGACCTGTGCAGCGCGACCAGGGACTTGCCGGTACCCGCGCCGCCGATCACCAGCACCGGCTGCTCGTAGGACTCCCCCTGGGCCAGCCGGTGCTGCGGCGGATGCAGGAACACGCACCAGTCGGGTGCGTCGAGCACGTGGTTTAGCTCGCGAGGGCTGCCGACGAAGACGGCGCGGTCCGGGCTGCGCCGCAACGCCGCCGCCAGGTCCTCAGGATCGACCGGGTCCTTGCTGGGAGCGATCGCGCGGCACGCCTCCAGCTCCCGCCAGGCCCCGGCCACCGACTCCCCCCTGGCCAGCGCGGCCAGCGGCTCGTACTGCGTCGGGGGCAGCAGCGGCTCCAGCGCCTCCAGGATCAGCTCGTCGGTGATCTGCCGGACCAGCGGCAGGAACCGGTGGTCGATGCCGAGCGCGGTCATGTCGGTGTCACAGATGCCGGAGAAGAGCCGGGCGGAGGAGGACTCGGCGGCCCTGCGCACGGCGGGCTCCACCCGCTCCAGCGCCGCGGCGTCCCACACCTCGACCACGCCGAGCGCGGTGTTGACCCCGAAGCGGTGACTTCGCGCGTAGACCGACGCCTCGGCGTCCGGTAACACGGTCAGCAGCCAGTAGACGTCCCGCTGCTTGACCACGACCCCGCGGTGGCCGCCGGCCAGGCGCAGGGTGGCGACCCGGGGATCCCTGGCCCCCCTGACACGCTCCGGGTACGGCGCGCCCGCCACGTTCTGCATGAATCGGCGCACCGCGACCACGACGTCCTGGCGCACCGGCTTGGCCAGGGCGCCGAGTTCCGCTGGGAACTCCGGGGAGATGGCGAGTCGGGGCATCGGCTAGGCCATCAGGGACAGCAGATCGCGGTCCCCGCGCTCTCGTAGCCGGCCGAGAAGGTCGGGCAGGCTCACCGGACCGGTCATGCCGACCCGGGTCGCGATGACCCGGCCGGCCTGTTCCTGGGTTCCCCCCGGCGCCGTGTAGCCGACCAGCCGCAGGGCCCGCGCGATCGGTTCCACCTCCTCGCCCGCCGTCGGCAGGTGCCTGGCCCGCAGCACCCCCTCGTCGGACAGGGTCAGGAACAGGTGGCTTCCCTGCTTGGCGCCCACGTCCTCCAGCAGCGTCCTGAGCGACTCCAGGACCGGGCGCTCCCGCCAGCTCAGCGCGATCTCGCCCACCGCGCTCTGGACCCTGCTCGCGGTACCGGGCGACATGCCGAGGTAGGAGGCGAATCCGGTGGGCAGCGCGCACTCGGTGCCCTGTATGTGCTCGGTGGTGATGTCGATTCTGAGCCACCATCGGCCGTCCGGCTGCCTGAAGCAGCGCCGGGTCAGTGAGACGTCCTTCAGGGGACGAAACGGGGCGACCGCCGGTTCCCGCCCCGGTTCACCGCCCGCCGCGCCGACCGTCTTGCCCGCCGGTCCCGGTGGATTCCCCCGGCCGTTGCCGTTGCCCTTGTCGACGCCCTTGCCGCCGCCGGCCCGCTGGGGGGCCTGCTGGCCGGCGCCCAGGATGCGGAGCTGGGGGACGTTCTCCAGCCACTCCTTGGACACCTCGGGGTGGATGCCGAGGGAGGTGACCAGCTTGAGGGCCTTGGTCATGGTCAGTGGGGGCTTGGCGCCGCTGATCACGTCTCTGGTGTGGTGGCGTAGTTCGGCGATGTCGCCGTCCACCAGCCACTCGTCGACCAGGTGGTAGCCGGAGAGAGTGGCCAGCACGAACTGCCAGGCGGGCACGTCGAGGGAGTGCAGCTCGCGGACGTGCCAGGAGGCCGCGGTGACCAGGCGCGATTTGGGTGCCGCCTTGCCGAGGGCGTTCCTGACCTCGGCCAGATGGTCCCGGTACGGCGCCGCCTCATCCGAGGCGAGCCACTCCCCGAGCCGCCGGCGCAGGCTGGCCTCGGCCTCGTCGATGACCTCGGGCCGCACCCCGAAGAGCTTGGCCAGCGCCTCAACGGTCGCCGGGACGTCGCTGAACACCCTGTTCTGCGCGACGGCCCAGCTCTTGTCGTCCAGGTCGGCGAAGGCGCCGTCCAGTAGCGCGTGCAGGCCGCCGGGGCGCCGCTCCTCCCCTCCGGCGTCCGGCGGGGCCTTCCCGGCCCTGCGGGGGGAGGCGGCCGGTCGGGCGTCCGAGGTGTCCGGGGCCGGCGGCCCGTCCGGCGCGGAGGGACCCCCCCCGGATCCGGCGGCGACCTCCGGGGCCGCACTCCCCTGAACGGCACCTTCCGGAACGCCACCCCCCGCAACCACGCTCTCCGGGAGAGCGGTCTCCTGAACGGCACCTTCCGGAACGCCACCCTCCGCAACCACGCTCTCCGGGAGAGCGGTCTCCGGAACGGCACCCTCCGGAGTGGCCGTCTCCGGGGCGGCGGCATCGGGGGCGGCCGTCTCCGAGGGGGCTCCCTCCGCGCCGGAGGGCACCACGACGGCCCCCGAGCGGGAGGCGACGCCGGAGACCGGCTGGGCCATGCGGCTGAAGACCGCGGCGAAAAGCGCGTTCAGCACCGGGAGCGGCTGGATGAAGGGCTGGTCGCGCAGCTCGTGGCCGGTGAGGGCGAGCAGGCCGGACCAGGAGCCCGTGCGGTCGAGGGCGATGGCGGTGCAGGGCTCGTCGGCCTCCTCCGGATCCAGCGCGTACAGGGCCGGCAGGATGTCTCCCACGGCGGCGGCCGGCCAGTGTTCCAGGGCGACCCCGGAGAGGATCCCGGCCAGCCGTTCCGGGCTCAGCACCGCGAGCACGCGGGCCATCGGCAGGCTCCGCCACCAGGCGTCCGGAAGCTCCGGTTGATCACGTAGAAGTGGGATCGTGGCCGCGTCGCTCCAGCGCAGCGGCGGCACGAGGTCACTCAAACAGAAATTCATCCGTTCCCTTCACCAGCCCCTCAAGCCGCCCGAGTCACTCCACGTCGCCGGGGAACGAGACTCATGGAACAGACCATAGTCTGGCAAATCGCCCCAGCGCATCGGGTCTGGTCAGCGGCGTACCGCCGCGAACCGGAGTCGTACGTAGTCGGCCATCCATCCCGTCTCCCGGCGCAGGGCGGGGGCGGCCAACTCGTTGACCCGGCGGAGCAGCGACTCGACCAGGTCCGCGGGCACTCCTTGAAGCAGGGAGCCGGCGAACATCCGTACCCAGTCCGCGGCTCCGCCGGGGCACTCGTCCAGCGGGGTGGGCCGGTCGAGGTACTCCAGCAGCCGGACGGTGAACCCGCCCTTCTCCAGACGGGTGGCGTACTCGGCCGGACTGGGGAAGTACCACGGCAGGTCGGGCTCGGGGAGCCCGTGTTCCCGCCAGGAGGTGAGCAGGGCGGCGATGAGCGCGGAGCAGTTGCCCGCGCCGCCCATCTCCGCCACGAACCGGCCGCCCGGGGTCAGGGCCTCCCGGACGTTGGCTATCACCGCGTCCGGTTCGCGGCTCATCCAGTGCAGGGCCGCGTTGGAGAAGACCGCGTCGTACGGCTCGGCGACCGTGAAGTCATGGCCGTCGCCCACGATGAAGTCCAGCCCCGGATACTGGGTCCTGGCCTTCTCGATCATCGCCTGGGATCCGTCGGCGCCCAGGACGCGGGCACCCCGGGAGCTGATCTCGGCGGCCAGCACCCCGGTGCCGCACCCGAGATCCACGACGCGCTCCCCAGGCTGGGGATCGAGCAGGTCGACCAGGGGGGCGCCGTGAGCCGAGACGTAACCAAAGCCGCTGTCGTAGGCGCGAGCGTTCCACCTCATCGGGGTCGGGGTGTCGTATCGCAAGACGATCAGCTCACATTCCAAGACGCCACGGCTTCTTATCGGTCCTCCTCAGACACTTTAGAGCCTTGAAGATGTCCCGACATATCAGTCTCGTCAGCCTCAGGCTTAACCGACCTTCGCCCCCCACTCGCGCTTGAGGTACGTTTTGGCCGTATCGGTCTCGGGAATCGTGAGAATCACCGGCTTGGCGTCCGTGGCGGGCAGCTTGGCGGCGAGCTCCCGGTCCAGCGTGCCGCGCATCTGAAGGGCCTCCATCCGCACCGGCCGGGCATACCCCTTGAGGAACAGGTTCTGGCCCCGGTCGGAGAAGA
This sequence comes from Streptosporangium sp. NPDC006007, assembly GCF_040614315.1. NCBI lineage: Bacteria > Bacillati > Actinomycetota > Actinomycetes > Streptosporangiales > Streptosporangiaceae > Streptosporangium > Streptosporangium sp. NPDC006007. The sequence goes on from NZ_JBEXUG010000025.1 coordinate 28,522, forward strand.
TGAACTCCTGCCAGAGCCGGGCGGCCGCCGGGTGCGGGGCGTTCTTGCTGATGGCCTGGACGTAGTACGCGCTGAGCACGTTCTCGCCCGGGATCGCGACCTTCCAGCCGGGCTTGTCGCCGCCCGCCTCGTGGGCCGCCCGCTCGGCGTTGTGGTAGTCCCAGTCCACCACGGCCGAGGCCGCCCCCTGCGTCGCCGCGAGGTTGCCGGCCTTCTTCAGGCGGCCGAAGAACTCCACGCCCCTCGCCGCCTCGGCCCTGCCGCCGCTGAGCGAGGCCGCCATCACCCCGTTGAAGGCCGTGGCGGCCTGCCGGGGGTCGCCGGGCAGCGAGACGCTGTAACCGGGCTTGAGCAGGTCGGCGTATGAGGTGGGGGCCGCGACCTTGCGAGGGTCGTAGCCGATGGACATGTATCCGCCGTACCCGGCGTACCAGCGCCCGCCGTAGTCCTTGAGGTTGTCGGGGATGTCCTGCCACGGCTGCACCCGGTAGGGGGCGAAGGCGGAGGCGTTGGCCACCGCGACCTCAAGGCTCAGGTCGAACACGTCGGGCTTGAGCGATGCCGCGGCCTCGATCTCCCGCTGGCTGCTCGCGCCCGGCTCCACCTGGTTGACCTTGATTCCGTACTCGTCGGAGAAGGCGTCGATGATCTCGCCGTAGTTCATCCAGTCACGCGGCAGGCCGATGACGGTGAGCGAGCTCTCCTTCCTGGCCGCCTCGACAAGACGGTCCATCGTCGAGAACCCGTCACGGAGGGAGGACGCCTGTGGTTTGACCGGGGGGAGCTGTTTGTTCTCGGTGGCCGGGGTACTGCATCCGGCGATCGTGGCGGTGAGGATCATGGCGGCGGCGGCGCTGATGCGTACGGTCACGGCCGAATACTCTCCGCGACGGCCGGACGGGTCGAGGAGGCGCGGCCTTTTTTGGGGAACGGCTTACATCCGGCGGGGCGGCCGGTCCGGGACGACCTTCGCCGCGGCCAGCGTCGCCCGGGCGATCTCGACCAGGGTGCCGTCGCGTCTGCGCACACCCAGCACGCCGTCCCGCCAGAACTCCAGCTCGCCCACGGCGTCGCGGAACCCTCCGGGAACACGTCGTCGGGTGGTTACCCTTTTCCCCACGTCAGAAGGGGTTATGGTGATTTCAAGGGCGGCGCCCAGACTGGGGATCATCGTCTTTCGCCCCCTCCCGTTTCAGCTACAAGGCGGGCACGGCAATACTAGGGCGTAGCAACCCGCGGTCGAAGTCGTGCCTAGGTGCGTAAATAAAGAAGGAGCCCGAGGTGACCTACGTCATCGCGCAGCCTTGCGTGGACGTCCTTGACAAGGCGTGCATCGAGGAGTGCCCCGTCGATTGCATCTACGAGGGCGAGCGCATGCTCTACATCCACCCTGACGAGTGCGTGGACTGCGGCGCGTGCGAACCCGTCTGCCCCGTTGAGGCGATCTTCTATGAGGATGACCTTCCCGAGCAGTGGAAGGACTTCTACAAGGCCAATGTGGACTTCTTCGATGACCTGGGGTCGCCCGGAGGGGCGTCCAAGGTCGGCAAGATCCACAAGGACCACCCGGTCGTCGCGGTTCTGCCTCCGCAGGCCGACAGCCACTAGCGGACCGGAACGGTCCGCCGGTGGGCCGGAGCGGTCCACCGGCGGGGCACCCGGGAGATCCGTGCGGGCAGGGGTGGCGCGGTGAGCCGTCTCCACCCGCACGGCCTCACCGGCCGGACGTCTTCTCTCTCCCGCCCCGCCGGGGACGGAGCACAACCTCAGCGAGGGACAAGCTTGATCGGCCTGCCTGACTTCCCATGGGATCGCCTCACCCCGCTCAAGACGCTGGCGGGGGAACATCCCGGCGGCATCGTCGACCTGTCGGTGGGCACCCCCGTCGACCCGGTGCCCGCCGTGGTGCGGCAGGCCCTCGCCGACGCCTCCGACAGCCCCGGCTACCCGCCGACCTACGGCACCGAGCGGCTCCGTTCGGCCGCCGCCGGCTGGCTGCGGCGCGGGCACGGCGTGACCCTGGACCAGGCGAACGTGCTGCCCCTGATCGGCTCCAAGGAACTGGTGGCCTGGTTGCCGACGCTGCTCGGCATCGGCCCCGGCCGGCGGGTGATCCTCCCCGAGCTGGCCTACCCCACCTACGACGTCGGAGCCCGTCTCGCGGGCGCCGAGCCGTACGCCACCGACGGGCTGACGGCGCTCGGGCCCGAGCGGGTGCCGCTGGTCTGGGTGAACTCCCCCTCCAACCCGACCGGCAGGGTGCTGCCCGCCGAGCACCTGCGCAAGGTCGTCTCGTGGGCGCGCGAGCACGGCGCGGTCGTGGCCTCCGACGAGTGCTACATCGAGCTGGGCTGGGAGGAGCAGCCGGTCTCGATCCTCCACCCCGACGTCTGCGGCGGCTCGCACGAGGGCCTGCTCGCGGTGCACTCGCTCTCCAAGCGCTCCAACCTGGCGGGTTACCGGGCCGGGTTCGTCGCGGGTGACCCGGCGCTGATCCAGCGGTTGCTGGAGGTCCGCAAGCACGCGGGCATGCTCATGCCGGCACCGGTTCAGGCCGCCATGGCCGTGGCTCTGGACGACGACGCGCACGTCATCGAGCAGCGGGCCCGCTACGCCGCCCGCCGCGCGGCGCTCCGCCCCGCCCTGGAGGCGGCCGGCTGGCGGGTCGACCACTCCACCGCGGGACTCTACCTATGGGCATCCAACGGTATGGACTGCTGGAAACAGGCGCGAATCCTCGCTGAGAATGGCATTCTGGTCGCACCGGGCGACTTCTACGGAAAGGCCGGTAGTGCGCATATCCGAATCGCCGTGACCGCGAGTGACGAACGTATCAGTGCGGCAGTACGCCGCCTCCAGTAGGATCCCGCGGCATGACCCCTGAGGTCGCCGCGATACTGGGACTGAGCGCGGTCACCCTCGTGCTGCTGCTGGGCGCGCTGTTCGCGACCACGCGCCAGGACAGGAGACCGCTCAGGTCCGGGTCTCCCGGCGAGACCCCCCTCCCGCCCGTCGAGGTCGTCCAGCCGCCGCCCCGTCCGAGCGCCGGCCACGTCGGCATCGACTACCCCGATCCACGCACGATCAAAGTGGGCGACACGATCGACCGCCAGGGCGTGCGCACCCGCGTCCTGGGCGCCCTGTACCTGTCGTGGCAGGGCAAGCAGTGGACCGAGTACCTCCTGGACGACGGCACCCACCGTTACCAGTGGCTGTCGATCGAGACGCACGACGGTCCGACCCCGGACGATCCCCCCCACCTTGAGGTGCTGCTCTGGACTCCGGTGCCCACCCAGGGCATGATCCCGGCCAAGACCACGCTGAGCGTGGAGGGCGTCGAGTTCTTCCCCGTGGAGCGGGGCACCGCGGCCTTCCGCTCCGAGGGCGTCACCTCGATGCCCGAGCGCGGTCTCCTCGACTTCGCCGACTACCGGGCCGCCGACGGCCGGCTGCTCTGCTTCGACCGCCTCCAGGGGCAGCCCTGGAACTCCTCGCACGCCCAGCCCCTGCCCCCTGGCTCCATCAACATCGAGAAGAAGAGCTAGGAGATGTCCACCTGGCCCGTAGGGGCCCCGGCGTCGGCCCTCCACCCCCGGCCGCCGTCGGCCGAGGTCCACGACTGGCCGCCGAACCGGATCCGGCGCAGCCCGAACTCCTGGGCATGGGCGACCGACCAACCCGCCATCAGCCAGCCCCGCCGCGGGGAGGTGACGGTGAGCGTGGCTCCCGGGCCGAGCGCGTAGGCGAGCGCGCGCCTGGCCTTGGCGGTGCCGGGCTGCGACGTCCCGCCCGTCGCGCTCGCGGCCGGGGTGGGGAACCAGCAGTGCACGGCCTTGGGCACCCGTCCGGTGAACGCCGCGGACAGGATCTTCGCCTCCTCCTCGTGCTGGGCGTAGGCCGACCCGTCGGCCGAACGCTGCACCTCCTGGGCCGCCACGTGGACCGGCAGCCTCTGATAGTCCTTCACCTTCACCAGCGCGGAGAAGAACCTCCCCGTCGCGTAGACCGGGTCGACGAGCTGCTCGGGCCTGCCCCAGCCCTGGGACGGCCGCTGCTGGAACACCCCCACCGAGTCGCGGTCGCCGAACGGCAGGTTCAGCAGCTTGGACTCCTGGATGCCGGTGGCGTAGGCGATCACCACCGCCCGCTCGGGCAGCTTCCTGCGGGCGGCCACCATCGCGATGACCGAGGCGACCTGGGCCTGCCCGATCTCCAGCTCCAGCGAGCCCCCCGGCGCGGTGATCCTGCATCCCTCGACGGGCTCGGTGAACGGCGTGACCCGGTTGAGCAGTTTGAAGATGCCCACGGTGATGGCCACCGCGAGCACGACCACGATCGAGACGATCGCGATGACCCCTTTGGAGAACCGCCGTCGCACGCTGAAGAACCTACCGATCTCGGGGAGCCGGGGAGCCCGCGGTGAATCCCGATGAAATCTCGCAGCGGGACCGTCGCGTTCTGTTATCGTTTCACAGGTTCTGTGGGCGGGACCTGTCCGTCGCGATGCCCCTGCGGCTCGGCGAGAAGCCGCTTTCGTCCGGGAGCGGAGGAGTCACGAGCCAGAGCCATGACAGTCTGCTTCCGGCGGCCGTCGACGAACTGTGGAAACGCCGGGACGAGCTGGACCCCGGTGACGCCGAGGCGCGGGGCGTCGTCGTGGGAGCCGTCGACCTGCTCGACACCGGTACGGCCCGCGTCGCCACCGTCTCCGGCGGCGGCGAGGTGGTCGTGGACAGACGTGCGAGCCGGGCCGTCGCGCTCGCCTTCCGCCTGCTCGGCCTGGTCAGATCCCAGGTCGGCGACTTCCAGCACCACGACCGCATCCCCCTGAAGACCTCCTTCGACGGCGTCCGGGTGGTGCCGGGGGCGATCGCCCGCTGGGGCGCCCACCTGGCGCCCGGCGTCGTGCTGATGCCCTCGTTCGTCGACATCGGCGCCCACGTGGGCGCCGGGACCGTGGTGGACACCTGGGCCACGGTCGGCTCGTGCGCCCAGATCGGGGAGAACGTCCGCCTGTCGGGCGGGGCCTGCGTCGGCGGAGGGGCCGAGCCGCCGGACGGCGTCCCGGCGGTGGTCGAGGACGACGCGCTGATCGGCGGTCGCGCGCTGATCGCCGAGGGGGCCCGGGTGGGCCGGGGCGCGGTGGTCGGGGCCGGCACCATCCTGTCCGCCTCCACGCCGGTCGTCGACGTGCGGACCGGTGAGGAACTGGAGCGCGGGCGCGTTCCCGACCGGTCCGTCGCCGTCGGCGGCACCAGGGCCGCGTCGCCGGCCGGCGGCGCCTTCGGGCTGCCGTGCGTGCTGGTGCTCGGACATCTGCCGGAGGCGCCGCGGCACGACAGGTCCGCGCTCGGCGAGATCCTGCGGGAGTACGGCCTCAACCTTTGATCAGCGCCACCACTCTGCGCTGGGCGGGTGACAGGTCGCCGACCGTCGGCGTGCCGGGCGGCTCCCCCGGCACGGCCCCCGCCGGGGCCTCGGCCGCCACGGTGCCGAGGAAGGGACGCAGCGCGTCGGCGAACTCGCCGGCGAGCGCGGCGACCTCCGGATCGTCGGGGGAGGCCTCCCGCAGCGCCTCGAAACGCATCCCCAGATCCCACATCCGGCGCTGGAGCCCCTCGTCGCCCATCGACATCCGGTAGACGTCCGCCAGGGCCCCGGCCGTCTCTGGCGCCACGGTCTCCAGCATGACGATCGTCTCCCGCCCGCGCTCCAGCAGCGGATGGGCGGGGAAGACCTGCTCCAGCTCGGCGAAGACGCGGCCCAGCTCGGGGGTGAGCGCCGGATCCCCGCCGGTGTGCCGGAGCTCGGCGAGCATGGCCCGCTGCCGCCGGACGGCCTCCTCCTGTCTGGCCAGGTCGGCGTCCAGGTCGGTCAGCGCCTTGGCCAGGTCCTGTCTGGGGCCGAGCAGCCGGCCGATGTCGGGCAGGCTCATGCCGAGGGCCGTCAGCCGCCGGATCCTGATCAGCCGGACCACGTCCGCCATGCCGTACAGCCGGTGGCCCTCGGGGGTCCGCGGCGGCTCGGTGAGCAGACCCACCTGGTGGTAGTGACGGATCGTCCTGTTCGTGACCCCGGCCAGCGCGGCCAGTTCGCCGATGCGCAACACGCCTCCAGTAAAGCCCACAGCCGGGGGATAGGGTCGCGACCATGAGTACGCGTCTGGATCTCACACAGGACGTCGGGGCGCTCACCGCGCGGATCGTGGACGTCGAGTCGGTCAGCGGCGACGAGAAGGTGCTGGCGGACGCGGTGGAGGAGGCGCTGCGGGCGCTGCCGCACCTGCGGGTGGACCGCGACGGCGAGTCGATCGTGGCCCGCACCTCGCTCGGACGCGCCGAGCGGGTGGTGATCGCCGGCCACCTCGACACCGTCCCGGTCGCCGGCAACCTGCCCAGCCGGGTCGAGGACGGCCTGCTGTACGGCTGCGGCACCTCGGACATGAAGTCCGGCGTCGCGGTGGCGCTGAAACTGGCCGCCGCGCTCAGGGAGCCGGGCAGGGACGTGACCTACGTCTTCTACGACTGCGAGGAGATCGCGGCCGAGCGCAACGGCCTGCTCCGGCTCAGCCGAGACCACCCGGACTGGCTCGCCGGGGACTTCGCGGTGCTCATGGAGCCCACCGACGGGGAGGTCGAGGGGGGCTGCCAGGGAACGCTCCGGGCGGAGATCACGCTCCGGGGCAGGCGGGCGCACAGCGCCAGGTCGTGGTTCGGGGTCAACGCCGTGCACGCGGCCCAGCCGGTGCTGGAGATCCTGAACGCCTATCGGGCCAGGCTGCCGGTGGTGGACGGGCTGGAGTACCACGAGGGCCTGAACGCGGTGGCGATCCGCGGCGGTGTCGCGGGCAACGTGATCCCCGACGAGTGCGTGGTGACCGTCAACTACCGTTTCGCCCCCGACCTGACGCTGGAGGCGGCCCAGGCTCACGTGAGCGAGGTGTTCGACGGATTGGAGGTCCGTTTCACCGACGGCGCCCCCGCGGCCAGGCCCGGTCTCACCCATCCGGTGGCGGCGGCCTTCCTGTCGGCTGTCGGCGGCACGCCGCGGGCCAAGCTCGGCTGGACCGATGTCTCGCTCTTCTCCGCCCTCGGTGTTCCCGCGGTGAACTACGGGCCGGGAGATCCGAATCTCGCCCATCAGAGTGGGGAGTTCGTCTCACTTGAGAAGATCACCGACTGTGAGCGAAGAATGTTCCACTGGCTTGATTCGCGGCCCGGCTGATCCGGGGTCACGCGCCGTCGCCGCCCTGGTCACACCCCCTGAAGAGCCGGGGCACAAATGAAAGTGGCTTTCCTCGCCGGCCATTTGGCGGGGAAAGCCACTTTCAGTCCCGAGCAGCACCCTCGGCAGTTAGACGCGGGCTCCCGGAAATTCGGTTCCCGGATTCCCGGGAGATTTTTCAAGATTTTTCTGATTCCGGGGCCGGTGCGATGATCGCAGACCTTTGCCGGGTTGGTGACCTGCCCGCCGCGCCGGTACGGCGAGTGGCGCCGTCGGCCGGAGCGGCATCGGCGGACAATACGGGACCCGGTGAACATTCGTGGTCACCGCACTAGCGTGTCCCCATGAAGAAGACACGTCCGGAGCGTCGCCAGGGGGCCGCAGTGGTCCGTGGCGACCTCGTCTCCGACTCCACCCACGACCAGAGGCTTCTCGATCGCCGAGGCCCCGCGGACTGGCTCCACATGGATCCATGGCGGGTCATGCGCATCCAGGCCGAGTTCGTGGAGGGTTTCGGGCAGCTCGCCGAACTCCCCCAGGCGGTGACCGTCTTCGGATCCGCGCGTACCCCCCAGGACTCGCCCGAGTACCGGATGGGCATCAAGCTGGGCCGGAAGCTCTCCGAGGCCGGCTACGCCGTGATCACCGGTGGTGGGCCCGGCTGCATGGCGGCGGCCAACAGGGGGGCCAGGGAGGCGGGCGGGGTCTCCGTCGGCCTGGGCATCGAGCTCCCCTTCGAACAGAGCATGAACGAGTACGTCGACCTGGGCATCGAGTTCCGCTACTTCTTCGTCCGCAAGACCATGTTCGTGAAGTACGCCTGCGGCTTCGTCGCGCTGCCGGGCGGCTTCGGCACGATGGACGAGCTGTTCGAGGCGCTGACCCTGGTCCAGACGCGAAAGGTCACGTCCTTCCCCGTCGTGCTCCTGGGCACGGAGTTCTGGGGTGGCCTGGTCGACTGGATCAAGACGACCCTGGTGGGCACCGGCAAGATCTCTCCGGCGGATCTGGGCCTCATCCAGGTGACCGACAGCGTGGACGAGGCCGTACGGATCGTCGTCGAGGCCGACCACCTGAACCGCGGCAACAGGGGCAGGAGGGAGCGTGCCGCCACCCGGGGCACGGTCGCCGACGCCCAATAGGGCTCTTCGCGCCGGTACCGAGAGTGGGGGCACCGGCCTGACCGGCGCCGGTGAACGGCGCGCGGCCCGGTGAACACCCGTGGCCGGTGCGGCTAGGCGAGGCCGCGCCGGGTCAGTGTGGGCGGGCGCCGCCCGGCCAGCGAGTCGGCCATCTCGACCGCGAGCCGTACCTGGCCGGGACGGGTGGTGCGGAAGACCCGGGCGCCCGCCCAGGCGCAGAGCGCGGCTGCGGCGAGCTCGGCGCTCTCCCCGCCGTCCTCGTCACCCCCGAGGTCTCCGCCGTTCCCGCCGTTCGCGTTGTTCCCGTCGTCCGGATTGTCCCGGTCGGCTGGGAGGTCTCCGGCGAGCTCGGCGGGCGTGACGACGACGGTGCGCCCGGCACGGACCAGCCTCTCGACCTCGGCGATCGAGCCGGCCCTGGCCCAGCCGGGGTCGTCGCGGTCGCCGGGACCCAAGACCATGAGAGCTGTCACTCTGAACTCCCCATCGCGTAGGGATCCGGGTTGGAATCCCCCACCCGCAGGCGGGGGAGGGGGGCAAGAACTGATCCTAGGTCAGGGGAGTTGTGGCACGATTCGTATGTGCTGGTCGTACTCGCTCTCGCCGCTCTAGCCGTCCTCGCCGGGGTGGTGGCGGTCGCCATGGGGTACGGAGGCGAGCTGGCCGAGTTCGCCCCGGACGTTCCCCCACTCGACCTGCCCGAGGCCACGCGGCTCGGCGCCGCCGACTTCATGGCCCTGCATCTCCCGGTGAGCCTCGTCGGCTATCACACGCAGAGCGTGGACGAGACGCTGAACCGGGTCGCGAACGCGCTGAGCGAGCGCGACACCAGGATCGCGGTCCTTGAGCAGCGGGTGGACGAGCTGCTCGCCGGCAGGCTCCAGGCGCGCCAGGAACTTCGCGTAGGCCCACCGGCCGCCCCGCGCACCGAGCACCAGCCGCAGGCCCCCGAGGGGCTTCCCGAGCCGCCGGAGTCCCCGGAGGCCCCGGGTTCTCCGAAACCCCCGGAGTCCCCAGAGTCCCCAGAGACCTCAGACCCCCCGGAGTCACCGGAACCCCTGGAGTCACCGGAACCCCTGGAGGCTCCGGGTTCTCCGGAGGCCCTGGAGATCCCGGAGAGCTCGGAGGCCCCGGAGACCCCGTCCGGGTTCGCGGGCGATCGGGACGGCGACCGCCCGCAGGCACCGGGCGCGAGGAATCTTCGATGACCGGGCCGGTGCGCTGCGGATGGGTGGGCTCGGCTCCCGACTACATCGCCTACCACGACGAGGAGTGGGGCCGCCCGGTCATCGGTGACGACCGGGTCTTCGAACGGCTCACCCTGGAGGCGTTCCAGTCCGGCCTCTCATGGATCACGATCCTGCGCAAGAGGGAGAACTTCCGGGCGGCCTTCGCCGGATTCTCCATCCCGGCGGTGGCCGCGTTCGGTGAGGCCGACGTGGACCGCCTGCTCGGGGACCCGGGCATCGTGCGGAACCGGGCCAAGATCGAGGCCTCGATCACCAATGCCCGCGTCGCGCTCGACGCCGGCCTCTCCGACCTGGTCTGGCGCCACGCCGACCCCGACTCGCCCGCCCCGAGGCTCCTCGCGGACGTGCCCGCCCAGACGTCCGGCTCCAAGGCGCTGGCCAAGGAGCTCAGGTCGCACGGCTTCCGTTTCGTCGGCCCGACCACCGCGTACGCGCTGATGCAGGCCATCGGCCTGGTCAACGACCACGTGGCCGACTGCTGGGTGCGCGACGCCCGCTGAGGTCTTCCGCCGCCGTCCTCCCGAGGCCGATCGTCCCAACTCGGTAAATTCTCGGCGCGGCTCGGCCGGGACGGCGAACGCGCCGGGGAGGGTCTCGCGGTCCGGTCTCCGGAACGGCCGGCCGGGGGCGGCCGGTTCCGCGGGCCGTTCGCCGGACGGCGGAGCGGAGGGCCGGAGCGGCGGTGTCCAGCGGTGCGAGCAGGTGGGCCGGGGTGGTCGAGGGCCGGTGGCCACCCGGGAACCGGGGGTGATGCCGCGTGGGGGGCGCGCGGAGCGGCACGGGCGTTCACGAGGACAAGTTTGGTCGTCCGGAGGGGCTCGGACGACGGTCTTGATTGCCCGATGAGTCGATGCTGAGCCTGATCGTTCCCATTCCGAGCCCGGAGACGGGATAATAGGACATCACAGAAGACGTGAATGCGTCGGCCACCCTCGGGTCAGTCGGAGATCCGGAGCCCGAAGCAGGAAGGGATACACGCATGGCGGCTATGAAGCCGAGGACCGGTGATGGTCCGCTGGAGGTCGTCAAGGAAGGCAGGGGCATCGTCATGCGGGTTCCCTTGGAAGGCGGCGGCCGGCTCGTCGTCGAACTCTCGGCGGCCGAGGCCAGTGCCCTTGGTGAGGAATTGAAGAAGGTCATCGTCTGAGCCCGACCTGAGATCAGCGGTGAAGCCGGGCCTGATCCGTTCCTGCTCACAGAGCATGACGTCCGCCATGGCCCGAGCGACCCCGACCGACGCACGGCCCTGGCCGCCGGACCGCCCGAGGGCGGCTCGCGCCAGGGCCGCGGTGCTCCCCGGCCGATGACTGGAGTTCACATGCCCATCTCCTCGTACGTGCTGCTGCCCCGTGAGCCCTCCCTTCGGGAGGCGCCCGACCTGGAGGGTGAGGCGGGCACGGAGGCCCCTGCCGTGACCTCGGTCGCGGTGACGGCCGAACTGTTCGCGGTCCCCTTCGCGGCGGACCTCGCCCCCGAGGTCGAGTTACCGCTGCCCACGGCCGAGCTGCTGGCCCACTACGAGGCCAAGGGGGAGGCGGGCGAGATCGTCGAGGTTCCCGTCGCCGTCGGCGAGGCCGTCGGCCGGGTGCTGCTCTACGGGATCGGGGACGGCTCGGCCGCGGCCCTGCGCAAGGCCGGTGCGGCGGTGGCCCGGCGGGGCAGCGGCAGGGACGCGATCAGGGTCGTGCTGCCCGAGGGGCCGGTGGCCGCGTTCGTGGAGGGCGCGCTGCTGGCCACCTACACCTTCCGGATCGGTGAGGCGAAGGCCACGCCGGTGGCGCGGATCGAGTTCGTCGGCGAGGGCGCCGAGGCGGAGGTGGCCCGGGGCGAGGTGATCGCCTCGGCCGTCGCGTTCGCCAGGGACCTGGCCAACACGCCCTCCTCGATCAAGACCCCCGACTGGCTCGCCGAGCGCGCCGTCGAGCACGTTCTCGCCGGAACCGGAACCGGAACCGCGAACGGGAGCCGGGTCGGCGCGTCGGTGCGGGATGAGGCGGCGCTGCGCTCCGGGCGGTTCGGCGGCCTCCTGGCCGTCGGCCAGGGCTCGGTGAGCCCGCCGCGGCTGATCGAGTTGTCCTACCGGCCCGAGGGGGCGACCAGGCACGTGGTCCTCGTCGGCAAGGGCATCACCTTCGACACCGGTGGCCTGTCGCTCAAGCCGACCGAGGGCATGAAGTTCATGAAGACCGACATGGCGGGCGGCGCGGCCGTCATCGCGGTCATGGGCGCGCTGGCCTCCCTGGACGTGCCGGTCAGGGTCACCGGTCTCATCGCCGCCGCGGAGAACTCCTTCTCCGGTACGGCCCAGCGCCCCTCCGATGTGATCACACAGTACGGCGGGCGGACGGTCGAGGTGCTCAACACCGACGCCGAGGGCCGTCTGGTGATGGCCGACGCGCTGGCCTACGCCGACGCGGAGCTGGACCCGGACGTCGTGGTGGACATCGCCACGCTGACCGGGGCGATCAGCGTGGCCCTGGGCAAGGGGCTCGGTGCGATCTTCGCCTCCGACGACGGTCTGGCCGCCGAGCTGACCGGGGCGGGCGAGAGCAGCGGCGAGCGGCTCTGGCGGATGCCGCTGATCGAGGACTATGTTCCGGCTCTGAGGTCGAGTGTGGCGGACCTGGCCAACATCGAGGCCGGATCGACCTACGGCGCGGGCTCCATCACCGCGGCGCTCTTCCTGCGCGAGTTCACCGGTGGGCGGCCGTGGGCGCACCTGGACATCGCCGGCGTCGGCCGCAGCGGCGCGGACGAGGGTGTTCTCAGCAAGGGCGCCACCGGCTACGGCGTGCGCCTGCTGCTGGAGTGGCTGTCTAGTCGCCCAGCTTGACGGCGGCAAGGACGCCGTCGCCGAGGGGGATCATCAGCGGTCGCAGCCGTTCGTCGGCGCTGACCAGCTTGCCCAGCTCCCGTATGGCGACGGTGTCCGGGTCACGCTGGGCTGGGTCGGCGACCCGGTGGTTCCCGAACGCGCCGTCGAAGACCACGATGCCGCCGACCCGCAGCAGGCGGACGGACTCGGCCAGGTAGTCGGCGTACTCGTGCTTGGCCCCGTCGCAGAAGACGAGGTCGTAGCCGCCGTCGGACAGCCGGGGCAGGACGTCCAGGGCGCGGCCGGTGATCAGGCGGAGCCTGCCGCCGGAGAACCCGGCCTGGGCGAAGCTCTGCCGGGCCAGGCGCTGATGCTCCGGCTCCACGTCCACGCTGGTGAGTGTGCCGTCGGGGCGCATGCCTCGCAGCAGCCAGAGGCCGGACACCCCGCAGCCGGTGCCGATCTCCACCACGGCGCGGGCGTTGACGGCCGAGGCGAGGAAACAGAGCGCGGCGCCCGCGCCGGGCAGGATCGGCGGAGCACCCACCTCCGCCGCACGCCGGCGGGCGGTCATGAGGATCTCGTCCTCCGGGTGGAACTTCTCGGCATAGGCCAGAGTGGCCTCCAGCGGACTTGTCGGCGTCTCTGCCATCGGCCTCTCCTCCCGCTTTCTCCGTACACAGTCATATAGGCGCTGGGTCGCAGCCTAAGGGAGCCAGGCCCGATCGGGAACTCATGTAACGCCCGGTGCGTTGCACGGTTTAAGCGGCCTTTGCCGGTCCTGAAGGTAGTGAGTGCGCACGAAGGGACGAAACCAGGCACTATGGCGATAGCGGTGGTCCCGGAGAGAGGAGTGCCGGTGGACGAGTCCGACCACCAGGCAGATACTCCCGTGCCTGACTGGACGCCTCCCACCTGGGAGGAAGTGGTCCGGACTCACTCGGCGCGCGTGTACCGGCTGGCCTATCGGCTCACCGGTAACATCCACGACGCCGAGGATCTCACCCAGGAGGTCTTCGTCCGGGTCTTCAGGTCCCTGTCGAACTACACGCCGGGCACCTTCGAGGGCTGGTTGCACCGCATCACCACGAATCTGTTCCTCGACATGGCGCGGCGCAGGCAGCGCATCAGGTTCGAGGGGCTCGCCGACGACGCCGCCGAGCGGTTGCGCGGACGCGAGCCGTCCCCCGCCCAGGCGTATGACGACACCCACCTGGAGGCCGACATCCAGGCGGCGCTCGACGCCCTCGCGCCGGAGTTCCGCGCGGCCGTTGTCCTGTGTGACATCGAGGGGCTCTCCTACGAGGAGATCGCCGCGACGCTCGGCGTGAAGCTCGGCACGGTCCGCAGCCGCATCCACCGCGGCCGGGCGCAGTTGCGTGACGCGCTGGAGCATCGCGCGCCCCGTGGCGACCAACTCCCCCCGACCGTTACCCGCGGGGAGGAATTCGCATGAGAAACCACAGTCATGACGAATGTCACGACAAGCCGTTTGGCAGGGAGTGATCATGAGTCATCTCGGAGAACGCGTTTCCGCACTGGTCGACGGTGAGTTGAACCACCACGAGCGCGACCGCGCCCTGTCCCACCTGGCCTTCTGCGCCCCCTGCCGGGCCGAGGTCGACGCCGTGCGGGCGTTGAAGAACCGGCTGAGATCCCTCGACGGGCCCGCCATGCCCGCCGACCTGACCATGTCCCTGCTGCGGATGGCGGAACCCGGCGGCCCTTTACCGCCGCGTGAGCGGCCCTTCCCCAGCTCGCGGACCTTCGGCGGGGCGCCGATTCCGAGCATGCACAGCGTCGCGCCGCCGGACAACCGGCCGCGCGGGCGTGCCGCGGGCCCTCGCCGTGCGAGAAGGGCGGGCTACGTCGCGGTGGGCGTCGCCTCCGCGGCCGTGGCGCTCGGCACCCTGTTCGTCGCGGCCGGGTCCGACCCCAACCCGAGGGTCGTGCCGCCGGTCGACATGTTCGCCAACCAGCACAGGAACACGGCGCCCTACGGAGGGCCGGCGACGCCGACCTTCTCGCCCACCCCGTGATCCGGCCGCCCGCCACCCTGATCCTCGCCGCGGTCATGCTGCTGGGGTTGGTGGTGGGCGGTCCGGCCCACGCCGCGCCCCCCGACGACGCCGAGAACAACGAGGACACCGGCCTGCCGCTGCTCCGTGAGGCGGCGGTCGCCGCCCGGACCCGTGGTTACACCGGGACGCAGTACGTCACCACCTGGGGCCGCTCGGGCTCCTTCTCCTCGGTGCTGGAGGTCCGCAACGTCCCCGGACGGGGGCTGACGGTCCACGCCCAGCCCTCGAACCTCACCGAGAGGGTGGACCCCGGCACTCCCGCCGGGAGCATGTCCGCCCCGTCCGAGGTCATGCTGGAGGTGCTGGCCCGCAACTACCGGGTGGTGGTGGCGGGCAGGGACCAGGTCTGCGGACGTCCGGCCCGCCTCGTGCACGCTCTGCGCGCCGACGGCACGGTCGCCGCCCGCTACTGGCTGGACGAGGCCGGTGGCCCGGTGCTGCGGCGCGAACTCCTCGACGGCCACGGCAGGATCGTCCATGCCGGGGCGTTCGTCGACCTGACCCTCGATCCGGCGCGCAGGGTTGTCGGTCCCGCGCTGACCGTCGGCGGGTTCGATCTCGCCGAGACCTCCCGGCTGTCGGCCCGGGGCTGGCGCTTCCCCGATGCGCTGCCCGGCCGTCTCGAACTGTTCGCCGCGCACGCCGCTCCTACTGGATACTTGTATCTGGGATATTCAGATGGACTGTCAGTTGTGTCCGTTTTCATCCAGCCTGGTGTGCTTGATGAGGAAAGGCTGCGCGGATGGCATCCTCAGCAGCGCAACGGGCATACGATCTGGATGCGGAATTCAGCCGAGCAGGAGACGATCTGGGCGAGTGGGGGTCATGTCTACACCGTCTTCGCGGACGCTCCGGCCGACCTGGTCGACGCCGCGGTGGCGGCGTTGCCCCACGAGTCCGCGCCCGGTCTGTGGACCCGCCTCGGCCGGGGCGCGCACCGCCTGCTGTCCTGGGTCAACCCCTTCGGGTAAGGCGCGCTTTACATCTCTCGTATGCCTTTCAAGGGAAAATTACCGGATTGTTCTGGTAGGCGGCCTCATGCGAGGCAAGGAGTGGTGAACATTCGATGACCGACGAGACCCGTACCCACGAGGCGGACGACGCTGAGGGACGTACGCCGTCGGATCTCACCGGCGACAGAGGCCCCACCACGGAGTCCCCCCGGCCTGAGTTCCTGCCCGCGGCGGACGCGGTTTCCCCCCGTGGCGAGGCACCCCGCCACGACGGCTGGAGCCAGCTCGGCGCGCCCCCCGGCCAGGACCGGTGGGGCCGGACCGGGACGCGGGGCCAGACGGAGGGGCCCGGACACGACGGCTGGACCGACCGGCGGGAAGGGGGCGCCCGCCCCGGTGGAGGCGGCTGGGGCGATCCGTCCGGCAGGGCACGGCAGGACACGGCTGTCTTCGCCACCCAGGCCCCCCCGCCGCCTCCGCCGTCCCAGGCGTTCGGCCTGGGGCCGGGGTGGGCTCCGCCTCCCGCGGCTCCCGCCCCTCCGCCGTTCCCGCCGCCTCCGGGTGTCCTCGGCGGCGCCGACCCGTCCGGCCCCGCCCGGCGCGGGCCGCGCACCGGCACGCTCGCCGTCCTCGCCGTGCTGATCGCGCTGCTGGCCTCGACGCTCGGCAGTGTCGGCACCTACCTGCTCACCCGCCCCCCGTCCTCGGGGCTCGACCCCTCCTACCGCCTCGGAGCGGCGCCGAGCAGTTCCAGCCCCCGCCCCCCGGACTCGATCGCGGGGGTGGCGGCCAAGGTTCTGCCCAGCGTGGTCTCGCTCTCCATCGACGCCGGTTCCAGCTCCAGCACCGGCTCCGGTTTCCTGATCAAGGGTGGTTACGTGGTGACCAACAATCACGTGGTCGCCGCGGCGGCGCAGAGCGACCAGGTCCAGATTCAGGTCCAGTTCAGCAACCGCAGATCCACCTCGGCGCGGGTCATCGGCCGTGACCCCGAGTCCGACCTGGCCGTGGTCAAGCCCGATGAGACGTTCGGCGCCCCGGAGATCACCCTGGGCAACTCCGACAACGTGGTCGTGGGCGACCCGGTCGTCGCCATCGGCTCCCCGCTCGGCCTGACCGGCACCGTCACCTCCGGTATCGTCAGCTCGCTCAACCGCCCGGTCCAGGCGGGGGAGGAGAACAGCAGCGACACCACCTGGCTCAGCGCGATCCAGACCGACGCCGCCATCAACCCGGGAAACTCCGGCGGTCCGCTGGTCAACGCCGACGGCCAGGTCATCGGGGTCAACTCGGCGATCGCCACGCTCGGCAGGTCGGTCGGCGGCCAGAGCGGCAGCATCGGCCTCGGCTTCGCCATCCCGGTGAACCACGCGCGCCGGGTCGCCGAGGAGCTGGTGACCACCGGGGTCGCCAAGAAGTCGCGGATCGGCGTCACCATCGACCAGAGCTACCAGGGCGCCGGGGTGCGCATCGAGACCGAGGCCAGGCAGGGCAGCCGGCCCGTCGAGCCGAACGGCCCGGCCGACCACGCGGGCCTCAAGCCCGGAGACGTCATCCTGGAGGTCAACGGCATCGTGCTGCAGGACGGCAACGAGCTGATCGCGCTGATCCGGAACAAGGCCCCCGGGGAGAAGCTGACGGTCAAGTTCCAGCGCGGCGGCCGGGAGAGGACGGTCACCGTGACCGTGGGCGCCGCACCCGTGCGGCCCACGCCCCGGCCGTCTTGATCACTTGGGGGTGGGTGCGGGCTCGTGGTAAGGGGCATTAGTCTGGAGGGTCTCCGGACGTCTGCCCGGAGGGCTGTCATGGCGTTGTCCCGGTAGGAGATCACCGTGTTCGGACTCGGCTGGCCTGAGGTCGTGGCGCTGGTGGTCATCGCCCTTCTCGTCTTCGGTCCGGAGAAGCTGCCCCAGGCCGCCGCGCAGGCGGGCAAGACGCTGCGCAACCTGCGTCAGATGGCGAACAACGCCAAGCAGGACCTGCGGAGCGGGCTCGGGCCCGAGTTCGCCGACTTCGACCCCGCCGACCTCAACCCCAAGACCTTCGTCCGCAAGCACCTCACCGGCGACCTTGAGGACAGCTGGAACGGTGCCTCGTCCGCGGCCCCGACGGCGGCCGTCGCGTCCGCCTACGCCGACTCCTACTCGGCGGACGCGGCTCAGGAGCTCGGTTACGGTGAGGTCCCGCCGTACGACTCGGAGGCGACCTGAGGAGCGGGCGGCACGGACCGCCCGGCGGGTGAGCGGTATGCCCCCCGGCGGGTGATCGGGTGCCGGACGGCACGCCTACGGACGACGGGCGACCCCGAGGTGAAGGGGCGCCCGTCGGCGTTCCGGCCGGGTGGCGGCGCTAGCGGCCCCGGGTCGGGGAGATCCCGAGCTGCATGCCCTTGAGGCTGCTCGACCTCTTGCTCAGGGCGGCGGCGATGCCGATCAGCTCGGTGGAGGCCGGAGCGTCCGGCTCGGTGAGCACGAGCGGCTTGCCCTCGTCGCCGCCCTCGCGCAGCCGCATGTCGATCGGCACCTGGCCGAGGAGGGGCACGCGGGCGCCGAGGGTGCGGGTGAGCGCGTCGGCGACGGTCTGGCCGCCGCCCTCGCCGAAGACCGGGATCCGCTCGTCGCAGTGCGGGCAGGGCAGCCAGGCCATGTTCTCGATGACGCCGGCGATCTGCTGGTGGGTCTGGACGGCGATCGACCCGGCGCGCTCGGCCACCTCGGCGGCGGCCTGCTGCGGGGTGGTCACCACGAGGAGCTCCGCCGACGGCATCCGCTGCGCCACCGAGATCGCGATGTCGCCGGTGCCCGGAGGCAGGTCCATCAGCAGGACGTCGAGGTCGCCCCAGTAGACGTCGGCGAGGAACTGGTGCAGCGCCCGGTCCAGCATCGGGCCGCGCCACACGACGGGGGTGTTGCCCTCGGGCTTGAACATGCCCACCGAGATGACCTTGATGTCATGCGCCACCGGCGGCATGATCATGTCCTCGACCTTGGTGGGGCGCTCGGAGACGCCGAGCATGCGCGGGATGCTGTGGCCGTAGATGTCGGCGTCCACGACGCCGACCTTCAGCCCGCTCACCGCCATCGCGGCGGCGAGGTTCACGGTGACGGAGGACTTCCCGACACCGCCCTTGCCGGACGCGACCGCGAACACCCGGGTCAGGGAGCCCGCCTGGGCGAAGGGGATCTCCTTCTCCGGGCCCTTGTCACCGCGCAGCTTGGTCTGGAGCGTTTTGCGCTGCTCGGCGCTCATGACGTCCATCTCGACCTGGACGCCGCTCACTCCGTCGATCTTGGAGACCGCGCCGGTGACGTCGCGGGTGATGGTGTCCTTCATGGGACAGCCTGACACCGTGAGGTAGATTCCGACGCGCACCGCCCCCTCGGGGGAGATGTCGACGCTCTTGACCATGTCGAGTTCGGTGATCGGCCGACGAATCTCAGGGTCGTTGACGGTCGCCAGCGCGGCCATCACCAGTTCCGGGGTAGGTGCCATCGAAGTGTCGGCAACGGACCGCCACCCTTAAGGCGGCGGAGGGTGCCGTCCCTCCTTGTCTATTGTTGGCCAGGCGTTCCACGGGCACGGTCTGTCCGTCGTGACGCCATGCGGCTTGGCGAGGGGCCGCTCCCGGAGGGGAGCGGGGCTATGTCACGGACCCATGGTAGGAACCCGGGGAGGATCTGGGGAATTCCAGGGGTCCGCTGTGATCCCCGATTCGGACAATTCGCTGTGTAGATGCGTGTGCAACGTTCTAAGGTTACTCCGTGTCCTTGACAGCGGGCGAGCCACGAGAGGTCGTCGGCTCACGCGAGCCGGAGATCTGGCGGATGCTGCAGCGTGTCCAGGCGCGCGTCACCCGGGCGGTGGAGGCCGGGCTGCTGGTCGAGCACGACCTGGCCCTGGCCTCCTACGACGTGCTCGCGCGGCTGGCGGAGTCGCCCGGCCGGAGGCTGCGGATGAACGACCTGGCCGAGCGGGTCCTGCTCTCCCGTAGTGGTCTGACCCGTCTCGTCGACCGTCTCCAGCGTGACGGCCTCGTCGAGCGCGAGGCCTGCGCCGGTGACGCGCGGGGGCTGTACGCCGTTCTCACCGAGGGGGGTGCCGTACGGCTGGCGGAGGCCACCCCCACCTACCTGCGCGACCTGCGCGCCCAGTTCACCGGCCGGCCGGAGGCCGGGGAACTGCGCCGGTGCGTCGCCATGTTGGACGAGATCCTCCCCGATCCCGGCTGACGGAGGCGGCGGGCTCGCCCGGCTCTCGGGGGCGCCGGTGGATACGGCCGAAGCCCTCCCCGTCCTTGGTGGGGAGGGCTTCGGGTGAGTGATCGGTGTTGCCGGTCCGGCTGGTGCCGGCTGTTAGTTGCAGCCGCCGGCCGCGCAGGAGGACAGCCAGGTGTTCCAGTCGGAGTCGTAGTTCAGGCCGGTCAGGAAGGTGCGGGCCGCGCTCCAGTTACCGGCCCGGTAGTAGCCCAGGAGCCTGGTGATGTCGGCCGGGTGCCTCTCCAGCATGTAGCGGACCCCGAGGTAGCCCCACCGGTAGGTGCGGGTGGTGTCGTTCTGCTCGTAGGTGGTGTCGAACACCTCGCGCATCGTGAAGGTCTTCTTGGCCGCCTCGGTGATGGCCTCGCTGTAGGTGACGTTGCGGTAGGAGTAGGAGACGTACTCGGCGAAGCCCTCGATCCACCAGATGGTCGGGGTCGTGACGCCGGCGTCGAAGTCGCCGTACATGTCGAAGCGGCCGTCGAGGTAGTGCGTGTACTCGTGGTTCAGGTTCCAGATCTCGAAGGTCGGGCGCACCCACTCGGCCTCGTAGGCGATGAACCTGGGCTGGTTGCCGGCGATGGCGGGGTTGCCCTCCAGGTACATGCCGCCGTTGTTGGTGTCGATGTCGTACAGCAGGCCGGCGAAGGTCCCGTAGTCGGAGCTGGAGTCGAAGACGCTCACCTCAAGGGAGGTGTTGTTGTCGTCGGCGACCGGGCCGTTGTCCTTGACGATGTTGTGGAAGAACGCGTCCTGGTTGGCCAGGCTGGCGCAGCTCTCGTTGAGCTGGGCCGTGGTCATGTCCTGGGCCAGGATTCGCAGGCTGGGGCTGCAGGTGTGGCTGATGGGCAGGGCGACGGCCTTGACCCGGGCCTGCAGGTCACAGATCCCGTAGTAGGAGCAGTTCGCCTTGTCGTACAGGTCGGCTATCTCGGCCACGCCCACCCAGACGCTGACGGTGGTCGGATCGGTGAGGCTGCTGCGGTTGAGCAGCGCCCTGGACATGGGGCTGACCGTGGCCTTCAGCGCGCTGTACTGCATGAAACGGGTCAGCTCGCGGGCGGCGTTGTAGGGCAGGAAGGAGTTCTCCGTGCCGATCAGGTTGAAGTAGTCGTTGGCGAAGGTGTCGAGGGTGGTGAGAACGCTGGGGTCCTGGGTGACCGCCGTGGCGAACTCGGGGAGGGCGTGGCCGTTGAACAGCACCGTGAAGACGTTGTTGACGGCGTTGCGCATGTACCAGTACTGGTTGTAGCCGGTGTTGTAGGCGTTCAGCAGCCGTTTCACCACGTAGAGGTAGCGGGCGTTCTCCTGGGCGCTGTCGATGAGGGTGACGACCTCGGACAGGGTCTCGCCGTTGGCCTCGTTGACGTCGCCGGAGCGGGGGTTGGCGTAGAACGCGTCCAGCGCGGAGCGGATCGCGCTCTTGAGCGTCGCGCCGTAGGTGCCGACGTCGGTCGGGTGATACCACTGCACGTAGTAGCCGGCCCGCAGGTACATCACCAGCTGAAGCAGGCTGGTGCTGTTGTCGCCGGCGTATTTGCCCGACACGTTCCGCATCGACGTGGCCACGGTGGCCATCTGCGCCTCTCGGAAGGCCGCCGCGGCGTCGGTCCCGGTGAGGCTGAACAGCGTGTTCACGCAGTCGGGGGTGGCGTTCTTGATCGCGGTGACCAGAGCGCCGCCGGTCTGGCTGGTGAACTGCGAGGTGTCACAGGGCACGGCGGCCCGCAGGGACTTCCGCTTGGGCTTGTCGGCGGCCTGCGGCGTGTCGTAGTCGCGGCGGTGCTCCTTGGTGGAGGCCGACATCGGCGGGCGGTCTTCGAGCTTGAGGGGTTTGTCCTGGACGTGGGCCGGTTCCTCGTTGCTGGGACCGACGACATCCCTGTCGGGAGTGGTTCCGCTGGTGATCGTCGAGCCGTCTCGTGCGGCCGCCGCACCGGGGGCGGCGAGCACGGCCTGCGTGCCGGCGCCGAGGCTGAGAACGGAGGTGATGAGGACCACCTGGGAGACCGCCCGGCGCAATCTGCTCTGCATGTCACTCCTGGGGGGTAAGGGGAGCGATCCCCCTTGGCCGGCAGTTGCCGGCCAAGGAGTTGATCAATGTATGAAATGTAAAATTTCACACATTGCCTGACGGGTGCAAGGTCCAGCTTTACTCCACCTTGTCAAAGAGCATTGCCATTTGCGGGTTGAAGTGGGAAATCTATTGTTTGAAGAGGTTTATTCCGCTTGATAGGTGGCCTGGGGAGGCCGGTGCGGCGCGGAGGGGGCCGGGCGGGCAACACGCGCAGGGCGCGGAACCGTGGTTCCGCGCCCTGCCTGTTTGGTTGATCTGGTTCCGGTCAGTAGACGACCGGAACGTCCACCGAGACGGATGTCGGGCCGGGCAGCGTGCCGCCGCCGCCACCGCCGGGGCCGGAGGGGCCAGGGGTGATCTGCACCGTGGCGCGGACCGTGGAGCCGGAGGCCACGGTCGCGGTGGTGCCCTCGACGGTGAATGAGTTGTTCCAGATGCTCAGCGCCTGGCTTCCCGAACCGAGGAAGGCACCGCCGACGATCGAGCCGGAGACCTGCGCGCCGACGCTCCTCGGGTTGACCGGGGGCTCGGAGATGCCGACGGAACCGACGGTCCCGTAGACCCGTACGTAACCGTCGGTGACGTCCACGCAGGCCCTGACGCTCAGCGCCTGGATCGGTCCAGTGGTGCTGCAGGTGGTCGTGGTGGTGCCGGCCGAAGCGGGGGTGCTCATGGTGAGCCCGCAGGCCACGACCACCCCCGCGGCCAGGAGTGCGGCGCCGCGCTTGGCGATCTGCTTCATCGAGTTCCTCCAGGAAGTCCGGGCGCTCGCCCCGTTGCGGAGCGCCCGTGATTCATAAGATGTCACATGTCACATGCCAAGTTAATGATCTCCAAGTGAATTGCAGCGAAATTGCGCGCAACATCATGGAACGCTCTAATCCTGCATCGCCACGCAACAGAACGCGCGACGGTCTGCTGGGAGGCGGCATTAACGGGCTGTCCTAAATCTGTGTTGAGGTGCGGTCTGATTTGCGGATGCGCCGGAGGCGGCGGCGGATCTCACCTGTGTGGGGTGTTTTCGGTGAGTTATCGCTGAGGTGGGCGCGGTGTCAGTGACTGTCTGCTCCGGAGGTGCCCAGGTAGGAACGTTCCCATCGAGCGGGGGCGCCTGGAAAACGCGTGGGGGCGCGGAACCGTGGTTCCGCGCCCCTGTGATTCGGTCGGCCCCGTCTGGATCAGTAGAAGACCGGAACGTCGATGGAGACGGGCGTCAGCACGGGCGGGATGCCGCCGCCGCCGGGGCCCGACGGGCCGGGGGTGACGCTTACCGTGGCGCGGACCGTGGAGCCACAGGCCACGAACGCGCTGGGGCCCTCGACGGTGAAGGAGTTGTTCCAGATGCTCAGCCCCCGGCTGTTGGAGCCGAGGGACGCGCCGCCGGCGATCTCGCCGGAGACGGTCGCCCGGACGTTCATGGGGGTGCCCGGGGGCTCGGAGATGCCTCGGGCGCCGACGATCCCGTAGATCCGTACGTAGCCGCCGCTGACGTCCACGCACGCCTTGATGTTCAGCGCCTGGACCGGTCCGGTACCGCAGGTGGTCGTGGTGATCTCGGCCGAGGCGGGGGTGCTCACGGTGAGCCCGCAGGCCGCGACCACCCCCGCGGTCAGGAGTGCGGCGCCGCGTCTGGCGATCTGCTTCATCGAGTTCCTCCGTGGAATCACGGTCGCCCGCCCCGTTGCAGGGCGCCCGTGATTCACAAGATGTCACATGTCACATGCCGGATTGATGACCTCTGATCGAGTCGCGGGGAAATTGCGCGCAACATCATGGAACGCTCCGATCCTGCATCGCCTCGCAATGGAACATCTGATGCTTGTCCGAAGCTGTCATTAATGTGCTGATTCACAATGGCATTTAAATGTAGGCCGATTGAAGGACGCGCCGGCGGGCACGGCCGAGCCCTCCCCGTCCAGGACGGGGAGGGCTCGGGGGCGATCGGTGTTCCGGCGGCCGATCGACGTCGGACGCCGGCTCCGGCCGTTAGTACTGGCTGGTCACGGTGACGCCGCCGAAGGCGGTGGCGCCGTGCAGGGTGATGAAGTGGTAGCCGGCAGCCGGGTTGGTGATGGTCAGGGTCTCGGCGTTGCCGGCCGTGACGGAGCGCTTGGTGTAGTTGCCGGTGGTGGCCCAGGTGCTGGGGCTGTAGTAGAGATCGGCGTTGCCGGTGCCGCCGGAGCTGGTGATCTTCAGCTGGGTGGTTCCGGCCGGGACGTTGATGTAGAAGTAGGAGTAGTTGCCCGCGGTCGCGGTGGCGTTGCTCCGGGCACAGTTCTTGCCGAGCTCACGGCTGTCGGCGCTGGTGCACTGGGGTAGCGCGACGGTGACGGTGACGCTCTTGGTGACCGTGCCGGTGCCGCCGTCGTTGTCGGTGACGGTGAGGCGGACGGCGTAGGTGCCGGAGGCGGTGTAGGTCTTGGAGGGGGTGGCGGCGGTGGAGGTGGTGCCGTCGCCGAAGTCCCACATCCGGGAGGCGATGGTGCCGTCGGAGTCGGTGGAGCCGTCGGTGAAGGTGGCGGTGGCGCCGTTCACGCTGGAGGTGAAGGCCGCGGTGGGGGCCTGGTTGTTCGGGTTGCCGCCACCGCCGCCGCAGGCGCCGGTCGCGCAGGCGGTCAGCCAGGCGTTCCAGTCGGTGTTGTAGTTCAGGCCGGTCAGGAAGGTGCGGGCCGCGTTCCAGTTACCGGAGCGGTAGTAGCCCAGGACCTTGGTGACGTCGGCGGGGTGCTTCTCCAGCATGTAGCGGACCGCGAGGTAGCCCCACCGGTAGGTGCGGGTGGTGTCGTTGTGGTCGTAGGTGGTGTCGAACAGCTCGCGCAGGGTGAAGGTCTTCTTGGCCGCCTCGGTGATCGCGGCGGTGTAGACCTCCTGGCGGTAGGAGTAGGAGACGTACTCGGCGAAGCCCTCGATCCACCAGATGGTCGGGGTCGTGATGCCGGCGTCGAAGTCGCCGTGCATGTTGTAGCGGCCGTCGAGGTAGTGCGTGTACTCGTGGTTCAGGTTCCAGATGGCGAAGGTCGGGCGGAGCCAGTCGGCCTCGTAGGCGATGAACCTGGGCTGGTTGCCGGCGACGGCGGGGTTGCCCTCCAGGTACATGCCGCCGTTGTTGGTGTCGATGCCGTACAACGCGCCGGCGTAGGTGTCGTAGTCGACGTCGGAGTCGAAGACGCTCACCTCAAGGGAGGTGTTGTTGTCGTCGGCGACCGGGCCGTTGTCCTTGACGATGTTGTGGAAGAACGCGTCCTGGTTGGCCAGGCTGGCGCAGCTCTCGCTGAACTGGGCCGCGGTCATGTCCTGGGCCAGGATCCGCAGGGTCGGGCTGCAGGTGTGGCTGAGCGGCAGGGCGACGGCCTTGACCCTTCCAAGGAAGTCACAGGTGCCGAAGTAGGAGCAGTTCGCCTTGTCGTACCTGTCGGTCATCTCGCCCGCGCCCACCCAGATCCGGGCGGTCGTACCGGTGATGCCGCTCCGGCCGATCAGCGCCTTGGTCAGGGGACGGACCTTGGCCTTCAGCGCGCTGTGCCGCAGGAAACGGCTCAGTTCGCGGGCGGCGTTGTAGGGCAGGTAGTAGTTCCCCGTGCTGATCAGGTTGAACTTGTTGTTGGCGAAGCTGTTGAGGGTGTCGAGGACGCTGGTGTCGTTTGTGACGGCGGTGACGAACTCGGGTTCGTCGTGGCCGTTGAACAGCACGGTGTAGACGCCGTTGACGGCGTTGAGCATGTACCAGTGCTGGTCGTAGGAGCTGTTGTAGGCGTTCAGCAGCCGCTTCACCACGTAGATGTAGCGGGCGTTCTCCCGGGCGCTGTCGATGAGGGTGACGGCCTCGGCCAGGGTCTCGCCGTTGACGTTGTTGACGTCGCCGGAGTGGCCGTTGGCGTAGAACGCGTCCAGGGCGGAGCGGATCGCGGTCTTGAGGCCGGCGCCGTAGGAGCCGACGTCGCCGGGGTGGTACCACTGCACGTAGTAGCCGGCCCGGAGATACAGCACCAACTGGAGCGTGCCAGTGCTGTTGTCACCTGTGTAGTAGAGCGCGTTGTCGCGCAGCGCGTAGGCCACGCTGGTCATCTGCGACTCGCGGAACGCGGCGGAGGCGTTGCCCCCGGTGAGACCGAACAGCGTGTTCACGCAGTCGGGGGTGGCGTTCTTGATCGCGGTGACCAGGGCGCCGCCGGTCCGGCCGGTGAAGTCCGAGACGCCGCAGGCCGCGGCGGCCTGGAGGGACTTCTGGGTCGGCTTCTCCGTCGCCTTCTGCGTGGGCTTGTCGGTGGTCGGCGGAGCGTTGTGGTCGCGACCGCGCTCCTTGGTGGAGGCCGACAGCGGCGGACGGTCTTCGAGCTTGAGGGGTTCGTGCTGGATATGGGGCGGCGCACCGTCGCTGGGGCCGATGACATCCCCGTCGGGAACGGTCCCACTTGTGATCGTCGAGGTGTCCCGTGCGACCGCCGAACCCGGGGAGGCGAGCACGACCTGCGTGCCGACGCCGAGGCCGAGGACGGAGCCGATGAGGACCACCTGGGAGATCGTCCGGCGCAATCTGCTCTGCATGTCACTCCTGGGGGGAGGGGGAGCGATGCCGCCCGGCCGAGAACGCGGCCAAGCGGTTGATCGTTATATGAAATGTAAAATTTCACACGTCACATGGCCGATGCAAGTCCCAGTTTTGCTGTGGTTTGTCAGAAAGCTCCGTCTTTTATGGTTTAAAGCGGGGAATCCGTCGTTCGTTGGGGTTTGTCCCGCTGAATGCGTGGTCCGGGGAGCCTGTGCTGCCCCGTGTGGCGCGGGGGCACGACCGCCGGAGTGACCTGCGGATCAAGGTCGGGAACGGCGGGGCGGGGCTGCCGTCCGCGGCGCCGCGCCCGTTCTCCCCGCTCGCGGCCCGGCCCTCGGGTTCCGCGGGTGGACCGTTTGAAAATGTGGAGGAATGTGGAGAAAAATCGAGGAATGTCAGGATGCTGACAGCTCTGCCGGGGGGACCGTCGTTCCGCGGGACTAAGGCTCCGTGGACCGTGACACGGCCGAGGAGGGCGGCTCCCTGAGATCCTCCTGCAGGCGCTGGAGCTCCGAGCGGAGATAGTCGCGGGTGGTCACCTCGCCGACCGCGATGCGCAGGGCGGCGATCTCCCGGCTCAGATACTCGACATCGGCCTGGTTCCGCTCGGCCGCCCCGCGGTCAAGCTCGTTCTGGACCCGGTCCCGGTCGTCCTGCCGGTTCTGGGCGAGCAGGATCAGCGGCGCGGCGTAGGACGCCTGGAGCGAGAGGATCAGTGTCAGGAAGATGAACGGATAGGGGTCGAAGTGCAGGTTCACCGGGGCGAGAACATTCCACAGCACCCAGACCGCCACGAAGACGGTCATGTAAACCAGGAACCTGGCGGTGCCGAGGAACCGGGCGATCTGCTCCGACAGCTGCCCGAAGGCTTCCGGGTCGTAGTGCACGCGCAGGCGCAGGCCCCGCTCCCTGGGAAGGTCGAGCCGGTCAGTCATGTTCGGCCCCCGGTCCGTGGTCCTGCTCCCGCCAGTCGTCGGGCAGCAGGTGGTCGAGCACGTCGTCCACGGTGACGGCGCCGACCAGGCGGCCCACCTCGTCCACCACGGGAACCGCCATCAGGTTGTAGGTGGCCAGGTAGGAGGCCACCTGGTTGAGGGTGTACTCGGGCCGGATCGGGTCCAGGGAGGTGTCCATGACGCCGCCCAGCAGCGTGGACGGGGGCTCGCGGAGCAGTCGCTGGAAGTGGGCCAGCCCCAGGAAGCGGCCGGTCGGCGTCTCGACGGGTGGCCGGGCCACGTAGACCTGCGCGGCCACCGCGGGTGACACCTCGCGCTGGCGGATGTGGGCCAGTGCCTCCGCGACCGTGGCGTTCGGCGGGAGGATCACGGGCTCGCTCGTCATCATGCCGCCCGCGGTGTCCTCGGGATAGACCAGCAGCCGCCGGACCGGGGCGGCCTCCTCGGGCTCCATCAGCGCCATCAGCGCCTCGGCCTGTTCGGGGGGGAGCTCCTGCAGCAGGTCGGCCGCGTCGTCGGGGGCCATCTCCTCCAGCACGTCCGCGGCCCGCTGGGGGGTGAGCCTGCTCAGGACGCCGATCTGGTCGCGTTCGGGGAGTTCCTCCAGCACGTCGGCGAGCCGTACGTCGTCGAGGGCGGCGGCCACCTCGGCGCGCCGCTTGTCCGGCAGCTCGTGCAGGGCGCCGGCCAGGTCGGCCGCGCGCATCGTCTCGAAGGCGACCAGCAGGTTGGCCGCGCCCTGGTCCTTCTGCACCGCGCCGAAGCCGCCGACCTCGGCCCACTCCACGATCTTGGTCGGGCCGCGTCGCCGCAGTCCCAGGCCGGAGCCGCCCGGGACCACGGCCACCTTGGTGACCAGCCACTCGGCGCGGCCGGTCTGCTCCATGGCCAGGTCCAGGACCGTCAGGCGCTCGCCGGCCACCTCCACCTCAAGGTCGAGCATCTCGCCGATGACGAGGGTCTCCGTGGCCCGCTGCTCGAAGCGGCGCATGTTGATCCGGCCGCTGAAGACGACCGACCCGGCCTCGACGCCGCGTACCCGGGTGATGGGCAGGAAGACCCGCCGCCGGGGCCGCACCTCGACGACCAGGCCGTGCACGCGTGGCGGTCTGGTGCCGGCGATCGCCACCACCACGTCCCGTACCCGCCCGATCTGGTCCCCCGCCGGGTCGAAGACCGGGGTGCCGGCCAGTCGCGCGATGAAGATCTTCACATTCGAAGCGTAGGTCGCGTTCCGGGATCCCAGCCCACGGCGCGCTCACATTTCGGACCCCCACTTGCTGTCTTCCGACCCGCCATGACAGCATCAAAAGGTTAGTACGGTGGTTACATGGATGGTGGTTTATGAGACGTGCCGGTCTGATGATCGCGTTCGCGTCGTCCTGGTGTTTCGCCTTCTCCGGGCCGATGGCCAAATACCTGGCCGCCGCCGGTCTGGCCCCGCTGGAGGCCGTCTGGGTGCGAATGATGGGGGCGGGGCTGCTGCTCGCCGGGATTCTCATGATCATCAGGCCCCGGGCGCTCCGCGTCCCGCGTTCGCGGCTGCCGTTCTTCCTGGCCTACGCGGTCATCGCGGTGGCCGGGGTGCAGGCCCTCTACTTCGCGGCCATCACCCGGCTGCCGGTCGGCATCGCCCTGCTCATCGAGTTCACCGCGCCGGTGCTGGTCGTGCTCTGGGTGCGGTTCGTCCGCCGGATACGGCTGTCGCCCGCGGCGTTCGCCGGCGCCGTGGTGGCGGTGATCGGGCTCGGCGTCGTGGTCGAGGTCTGGTCGGGGCTCAGCCTGGACCCGGCCGGCCTGCTGCTCGCCTTCGGCGCGGCGGCGTGCTGCGCGGGCTACTTCCTGCTCAGCGACGGGTTCGGCGACGACGTCGACCCGCTCGGCCTGATCGCCTGGGGCATGCTGGGCGCAGCCGTGACGCTCCTCCCGTTCGCCCGGCCGTGGAGCATCCCGTGGGAGGCGTTCACCCTGACCGTGGCGCCCGAGGGCGGCCACGCCCTGCCGGCGCTGGGGGCCGTGATCTGGATGATCCTGGTCGCCACGGTTCTCGGCTACATCCTCGGCGTCACCGCGGTCCGCCGCCTGTCGGCGGCCATCGGCTCCACCGTCGCCTCGCTGGAGGTCATCGCCGGAGCGGTGGTCGCCTGGGTGCTGGTGGGCGAGGCGCTCGGGCCCTTCCAGATCATCGGCGGTCTCACCGTCCTGACCGGCGCCTACCTGGCCCAGCGGGCCACGGTCACGCCACCCGTGCCACCGGGGGCGGAGGTCAGGGAGCCGGTTCGCGTGGCGTGAGCCGTACCACCCGGGAGTGGGCGGCCCAGCGGGCCGTCAGGCCCGCGCCGTCGACGGCGTTGAGCCGCTCCCTGGCGAGCGCGGCCACCGCCCCGGGGGCCGCCGCCTGGTCCACCACCTCGACGGCCGCCTCGAAGGTGATCAGCCGCGCGCCGTTGTCCTTGCTCCGGAGCGTCACCCGGACCTCCTCGGCCTCGGTCAGGCCGGGCAGTTCCTGCTCGCCGCCGCCGGTGACCACGTAGATCGCGCCGTCGTGCCACGCGTGCCAGGCCAGCCGGGGCCGGTCCAGGGACAGCCACAGGACCCCCGACTTCTTGGCACCCTCCTCGATCACACCCATAGCACGAATGTACGGCCTGCGCCCGGCGAGGCCCGCGCCCCCCTACGGTCTCCGCCCCCGTGACCTGCGCCCCCTTACGCTCTGCGCCCCCGTGACCCGCGCCTCTCCTCAGGCGGGGAGGCGCGGGCCGTGCGGGGAGCGCCGATCCGCCGGTCAGCGCCGGAGGAGCTTCCACGCCGCCGGGAGCAGACCGGCCGCGATCGCGATCTTGAGGGCGTCGCCGAGCAGGAAGTTGCCCGCGCCCACGGCGAACGCCCTGCTCAGGTCCATGCCGGTGACGGCGATGAGGACCGGCAGGCCGAAGGCGTAGATCACCAGGTTGCCGAGGACCATCGTGCCGACCGTGCGCGGTACGGTACGGTCGCCACCGCGCTCGGCGAGCCTGCCGACCAGGGCCGCGGCGGCGATGAAACCGAGGACGTAGCCGAAGCTGGCGCCGGCGAAGCCCGAGGCGCCGTCGGCGAACCACGGCACGCCCGCCACGCCGACGAGCATGTAGAGCGCCATGCTCAGCGCCGCGCGGTTCATGCCGAGCGCCGCGCCGACCAGCACGACCGCGAACGTCTGGCCGGTGACCGGGACCGGTGAGCCGGGGACGGGGAAGCTGAGCTGCGCGGCCAGGCCGGTCAGGGCCGCGCCGCCGACCACGAGCGCGACGTCACGGACGCGGGATGCGGGGATGAGGTCGGACAGTACGGCGGGCCGGACCATCGAGGAGGCGTTTGCCATGGTTCATGTCTCCCTATACCGAAGCTTGATTCCCCATTATTCGGACATCTCCCCCGGAGGCCGTACAAGGTCGGAGCCAAGAACGGGGGCGAGACTTTGTATGACCGCCATAGATCGGCCCGGCCTGCCGCGCGGCGCCATCCTCACCCCGTAGCCTTCGGTGTTGAGCGACCTCTACCTCAGGCCCGGAGGAACTCGGCGATTGGCTCGGCCTGGCCGAAGACGGCGTGACCGACCTCGGGGAGCAGGTGCACCGTCGAGTGCGGGACGCACTCACGGACGCGCCGCGCGGTCTGGTGGGAGTCGAACATGGCGTCACGGCCACCGACGATGACGAGTACGGGCATGGTGAGGCCGCGCAACGCGTCGTCGGGGAATACCGGGAGCTTCTCCCTGCGCGGGTTGAAGTGCGTGAACGTCAGGACGACGGCGTCGAGCGCCTGCCGGTCCCTCTCCTCGTCCAGTCCTGCGACAGCCATCGCCGACTCGCGCAGTCCGCCGCGCCGGAACGGGTGGGTCAGCAGGGCCTTGAGGATCCAGCCGACCTTCTGCCGTCCCACGCCGCCGGGGCACATCAGGGCCAGGTGGGTCACTCGTTCCGGACGGCGGATGGCGTGGTCCAGGGCCGTCCAGCCGCCGAGGGACATGCCGGCGAACGCGGCGTTGACGATCCCGAGCCCTTCCAGCACGTCGTCCAGCCAGAGGGATACGGCGTCGGAGTCCAGGGCGGGGCGCGAGGGCGCGCTCAGGCCCGGCTCGCCGACGAGGTCGACGGCGTACGTGCGGAAGTGCTGAGACCAGGTGGCGATATCTCCTCGCCACATCGACGCGTTCGCGCCCGAGCCGTGCAGCAGCACCAGGGGCGGCGCGTCCCGCGGGCCGGAGACGAGGACGAAGGTCTCGCCCTCGCGAGTCGGCACCCGTACGTGCTCGGCGGGAACCGGCCAGGCGTCCAGCGCCCGCCGGTAGTGGTCGCGGAGCTCGCGTTCACCGGCCTCGGACTTGTAGATCATGGTCATGACGACCGCACCCCCAGTCGCGCGTCGAGCGCGTCGAGATCTGAAACGAACCACACGTGGCCGGACCTGTTCGACTCGCCGACGAGCGCGCGCGGAGCAGAACCGGCCGCCGGATGTGAGGAGACGCCGCCGACGACCGCAGGCTTCAGCCGGTGGATGACGACCTTCTGCGTGAGCTCGCCCGCGAAACGGGAGCCCAGCGAGAAGAACCGCTCGTCCGGGCGGGCCGCGGGCACCGCCACCACGTCCTGTTTCGGCATGGGCATTGGGACCACCTCCTTGGCAACAGTGAAGGCCTTGTCACCGTGTCAAGGTCAAGTGGGGGGGCACGCCGTGAGATCACCAGGCATTCCCCGCCTACCGAGTTCGGTGTCTCATCGCAACCCAACGAGCGCCGTCACGCTGACCTACAAGCGCTGTCGCGACTCGTCCACAGAACCAGGGCCGTACACCACCGGGCCGAGAGGTGACGATTCCAAAAACCCGGCTAGCGTGTGGTCATGCGCTCCCGACGTTCGTGCCTGGCGGTGCCCGGCAGCAGCCCGCGTTTCCTGGAGAAGGCCCAGGGCCTCCCCGCCGACGAGGTCTTTCTCGACCTGGAGGACTCCGTCGCGCCGGCGGCCAAGGAGGGGGCGCGCAAGAACGTCGTGGCCGCGCTGCGCGACGGCGACTGGTCGGGCAGGACCAGGGTCGTGCGGGTCAACGACCTGAGCACGCAGTGGACCTATCGGGACGTCATCGAGGTCGTGGAGGGCGCGGGGGAGTTCCTCGACTGCCTGATGCTGCCCAAGGTGGAGGACCCGACCCAGGTGGTCTGGCTGGACGTCCTGCTCACCCAGATCGAGCGGGCCAACGGCCTGGAGGTCGGCCGGATCGGCATCGAGGCGCAGATCGAGAGCGCCCGGGGCCTGGTCAACGTGGACGCCATCGGGGGTGCGTCGCGGCGGCTGGAGACGCTGGTCTTCGGTCCCGCCGACTTCATGGCCTCGATCAACATGCGGACCCTGGTGGTCGGCGAGCAGCCGCCCGGCTACACCGAGGGTGACGCCTACCACTACATCCTGATGCGCATCCTGATGGCCGCCCGCACGCACGGCCTGCAGGCCGTCGACGGCCCCTACCTGGCGATCAGGGATCTGGACGGCTTCCGCCGGGTGGCCGGCCGGGCCGCGGCGCTCGGGTTCGACGGCAAGTGGGTGCTCCATCCGACCCAGATCGAGACCGCCAACGAGGTGTTCTCACCGTCGCAGGAGGACTACGACCGGGCCGAGCTGATCCTTGACGCCTACGCGTACTACACGACGGTCGAGAGGCGCGGCGCGGTCATGCTCGGCGACGAGATGATCGACGAGGCGTCCCGGAAGATGGCGCTGGTGGTGACGGCGAAGGGCCGGGCCGCCGGTCTGGCGCGCACCACCGCCTTCACCCCGCCCGTGGCCTGACGCCGGTCCCCCCGCGATTCTTATCTCGGAATTACCGCCGCAAACGGTGATAATTCCGGCGCTCCGCCGATAAATCTGACTAGAGAGGTCTCGTCATCGAGGCCCCGACGTGCTGCTCTGGATGGTGTACGGCCGGAGCCCGGGTCGTCGGGCCGTGGAGGTGATCGTTTCCACCGAACGGGGTAGTAGTAGGGTCACGTGCGATTCGCCGCCGCCCCGAGGGGCCGCGGCTGAGTCGCATGGAGACGGCTGGAACGGTCCGGATGCTGATCCGGGCTGAAAACGGGCTTCCCGCAAGGAGGTGCTGAGCGTGGCCCCGGGCCCCCACGACCCACGCTCGCGAGAGCGGCCGGCGGACGACGACGGCGTCCACGACGGCGCGAGGCACGAAATCAGGTCCCGGGATCCCCAGGGCGCCCCGCCGACGATCCAGCACTCTCCGCCGGCCCCCTCGGACGACGGCACCCGCGGTCTCCCGCTGACCTCGCCGTGGATGCTTCCGCCCTTCGCCTCCCCCGTTCCGGACGACGGCGAGGCACCCCGGGCCCGTCCCGAGGGGCTGGGCGGCGAGCGCCGCCGCCTCAACACCCAGCCCTACGCGTCCGCCTCCGGCCGTCCCCCCGAGGGACCGGAGGACGGCGACTACAGGGACCTGCTCGACCCGCCGGGCAGGGGTGGTGACCGCGGGAACCGGCCCGGACCGTCGCGCGGGCCGCAGGACGGCGACCGGGTGGACCGGCGGGGACCGTCCGGCGGGATCGAGATCGAGGACGGTGACTACGGAGACCTCCTCGGCCCCTCGTACGAGGACCTCCCGCACCGGAGCCCGCCCGGAGACGGTGACCGCGCGGACCGCTCCGCCGCCCCGTCCGAGCCCGGGAGCCGGGGCCGGAACAGGAGGAACCGGCCCGACCTGCTGGTCGCCTCGGGGCCGCCCCGCCGGCCCGCCGACCGGCCCCCGGGGGATCGGCCCGAGCCTCCCGGCCCCCCTGCCCCTCCCGCCGGGGAGTCCGGCCCACCGGGGCCGTCCGAGCGGTCTGAGACGTTCGGGCGGTCCGGGGTGTCCGCCGCCTCGGATCCGCCCCCCGCGCCCTTCAGGCCGCCCCCCGAACCCGAGGACGAGGTCCGGGTGGGGCCGTGGATCCCGGCCACACCCGAACCGGGGCCGGAACCCGAGCCGGCCGTACTCACCGGGGACGACTTCGAGCCGGTGCACCGTGTCGGCCGTCCGCCGGGCGGGCGGCCTGCCAGACCGGACCTGCTGGTCGCCCAGGGGCCGCCCGGCAGGCGCCGGGGTGGCGCCGGGCGCCATCACCGCCCGGCCGCCGCGCCCTCCGCGGTACGCCGCTCCAGCCCGGCGAGGCGCGGCGGCGGGCGGGGCCTGCTGGTCCCGGTGGTGATGGTCGTCGCCCTGGCCGTCGCGGTCGGCGGCGGCCTGGTGCTCTGGGGGTGGGTGAGCAGCCCGTTCGCCACCGGCCTCCAGCTGGTCGGTGACGAGGTGCGCTCCGGGGACGCGAACTTCGTCCCGCCGCCCAACGTCGGCGGCGACGGGTCGAGCCAGGTGCTCAACGCGGTGACCTCCGTCGGCTCCGTCATGGTCGCCGTCGGCAGCGACACCACCAGCCCGGTCCCCAGGCCGCTGTTCCTGGTCTCCCCGGACGGCGGCACGAGCTGGCGGCTGGGCAGCGTGACCGGACCGGCGGGTTACGAGAACGGGCCGACCACGGTGGGCCGGGTGGCGGGCGGCGACGGCCGCTGGCTGGCCGGGGGCAACGACCCGCTGGGCGCCGGCCGGGGGCTGTGGACCAGCGCCGACGGCTATCGCTGGACGGCGGTGGACCCCGGCGGGCTGGGGGCCTTCTCGACCGGAGACAAGATCACAGACCTGGCCAGGACCTCCTCCGGCTTCGTCGTGGTGGGCACCACCGTGCTCCGCGACGGCACCCTCGGGGCCGTCGCCTGGACCTCGCCGGACGGGCGGGGCTGGCACCGGGTGGACACCCGGGAGATCGGCATGCCGGACAAGGTGCGGGGGCTGAAGGCGGTCGTCGCCAAGGGCGACACCGTGGTGGCCCTGGGCGATCCGGCCCAGGGCCAGTCCGTCTCGGTCGTCCTGCGCTCGGCCGACGGGGGCAGGACCTGGCGCCGGGCCGAAACGCCGCTGACCGGTGTCATCGCCGAACCCGGCGCGCTGGCCGTGACCGGCGGCGGGTTCGTGCTCGTCCCGACCCAGCAGCGCAGCGACAAGGGCGAGGTCGGCGTCTACTGCTCGCCCCAGGGTCTCGACTGGACCCGGTGCGGCACCATCACCGGCCTGGCCCGCGACGGGTCGGGCGTCAAGCGGCTGGCCTCGTCGTCGGCGGGGGTGGCCGCGATCGCCGAGTCGGGCTTCGAGCACTACGCCGTCTACACCAGCGAGGACGGCCGCGACTGGCGCAAGACCACCGACCTCGGCCAGGTCCCCGGCTCGCTCCGGGCCCTCGCCGTCTCCGACCGGGGCACGCTCGTCGTCGGCGGTGACGAGCGCGCCGCCGACGTGGACAACCGGCTGGTCCTCATCACCGCGCCGGAGGGAGGGCAGGCCAGACCGGTCGCGCTGGACGGGATCGCGGGGCTCACCCGCGCCGCCCGCGACACCGCCAGGGTGGCCGCCGCGGACGGCGGGTTCGTCGCCGTGGGCGCCGCCTCCGGCGACGCGGGCATCTGGACCAGCGCGGACGGCCGGAGCTGGAAGGCCGCGGGCCCGGCGCAGGTCCTCGGCGGTTCACGGCGGCAGGCTCTCAGCGACGTCGCGCCGGGACGGCGGGGCTGGCTGGCCGTGGGCAGCACGATGACCGACGCCTCCTCCACCGGCCCCCTGCTCGTCACCTCCGCCGACGGCAGGACCTGGCGCAGGGTCCCGATCATGGGCCCCCTCGCCCCGGGCGCCGAGCACGACTTCCTCGCCCCCCACGCGGTCGCCGCCGGTCCGTCCGGCTACCTCCTGGCCGGTGAGGACCGCGGCCCCTCCGCCACCGTCCCCGCCCTGTGGTTCACCGCCGACCTCAAGCGCTACACCCGCGCGACGAGGTTGCCCGCCGGCGGCAACGGGGTGCGGCTGTACGACGTCTCGGCGACCTCCTCGGGATACATGGCCGTCGGCGGCATGGGCACGGCCGAGCGCGAGACCGGCGTGGTCTGGGTGTCGGCCGACGGGGTCAACTGGGTCGCCCGCAAACCCGTCATGCCCTCGGGCGCCACGTCGGCGGGACTCCGGCACGTGGTCCTGCACGGCGGCACCGTCGTCGCGACGGGTACGGCCAGGACCGACGAAGGACAGCGGGCCTTCGGCGCGGTATCCGACGACAACGGCTCGACCTGGGAGTTCTCCTGGCTCCCCGCCGACCGGGCCGCCGCCGTGCACGATCTGGCGGCGACGGCGGAGGGCGTGGTCGCGGTCGGCTGGCAGGGCGTCCCCGGCGAGGGGGACAGCGTGGCGTGGACCTCCGAGGACGGCCTGACCTGGCAGCGCCACACCCCGACCCAGGGCAGCCTGGGCGGCCAGGGCACCCAGTGGCTCGGCGCGGTCGCGGTCTCCGGTGGCCGGGTCGTGGCCCTGGGCCGCTCCACCACCTACGACGCCGACCACCTCACACTGTGGCGCTCGACCCTCACCGCCCGATGACCCCCCACTCGGTGAGGGCGTCCAGGAGGCCGGGGGAGAGCGGAAGCCGCGCGAGCTCGTCCTCGCCGAACCAGCCCGCGTCGGCGGCGTCGTCCCCGGCGGCGAGTGTGCCGCCGGAGACCTCGGCCAGGTAGTCGCGGATCTCGTAGACGGCGCCGCCGGGGCCGGGGCGCTCGACGGCGCCCGCCAGGCGTCCGGCGGCGACCGTCAGCCCGGTCTCCTCCAGCACCTCGCGGACCACCGCCTCGGCGTCGGACTCGCCGGGCTCGACCCGGCCGCCGGGGACGGACCACAGGCTCCGCCCCGGGGGGCGGCCTCGCAGGACGAGGAGCATCCGTCCCTCGCCGTCGCGGACTATCGCTCCGACACAATTTACCCGCACGTGAATAAGATTACGGCCGCATAACGGAACTGCCCTTGACGGGTGGGCGCCGACAAAGCAGCGTGGGTAGGCGTGAGAGCCGAGCCCATCTGCCCGCGCTGTTTCGGCCCGCTCCGCCCGCCCAGCGCCTGGTCGAGCGCGTGGCGATGCGGACCGCACGGCGACGTGCTGCCGCTGCAGCCGCCCAGGCATCCCTCCGTGGCCGCGCTGGAGGCCATAAGCAGGAGCGCCCGGGTGCCGGTCTGGCTGCCGTGGCCCCTGCCGCAGGGCTGGCTGGTCACCGGGTTCGCCGAGGCCGGTGACGAGCGCAGCGGTGTCCGGGCCACCGTGGTCGCGCTCTCCGGTCCCTCGCTGACCCAGGGGCCGGCCGACATGCTGATCATCGCGGAGGAGCCCGGGGTGGGGCTCGGCGCGGGGTTCGCCGGCCTGGAGGCCACCGACCCGGGCGAGGGGTTCGACGACGGGCCGCCGCACGCCAAGGTCGAGATCAGGGGGCATCCGGCCGCGCTGTGGTGCGTGGACGCGGCCCCCGACCGGGCGGTCTACGCGGGCGAGGCGCTGGGCAACTGGCTCTGGTCGGTCATCTGGCCCGCCGAGGCGGGTTACCTGATGACCCTGGCCGAGTTCGCCATGCGTGACCTCAGGGACCACCTTCTCGACCTGCCCTTCGGCGCGTTCTCTCCGCGACTGGGCGACGAGGGCGCGTGACCCGCGGGCACGCTCTCGCCCCGAGGGGCACGCGGGCAGGCGAAGTGCAAAGCCATCCGTTACCCGCCCCCGGGCCGCCCGGTGGGACAAGGCAGTAAAGTTCGGAAGCGTGACAGCGCGTATCGAGCGAGTGGTGACCGAGGGCGTCGTCGATATCGACGGCGTCGAGCACAAGGTCGAGAACAACACCTGGATCCTGGGTGACGATGAGGAGGTCATCGTCATCGATCCCGCGCGTGACGCGGACAAGATCCTGGAGAAGGTCGGGGAGCGGGAGGTGCTGGCCGTCGTCTGCACCCACGGCCTGCCCGACCACGTGGGGGCGGCCATCGAGGTGGCGGCGCGTGACGAGGCCGTCGTGGCCCTGCACCCCAAGGACCGGCCGCTCTGGCGGCGGACCTGGCCGGACACCTGGCCGGACATCGAGATGGAGGACGAGGGCCTGTTCGGCGTCGCCGGCGTCCAGCTGGAGGTCATGTCCACCCCCGGCGTCTCCCAGGGAGGCGTCTCGCTGTACTGCGAGGCACTGGACGCGGTCTTCACCGGCAAGTCCCTGCAGGCCGACGGCCCCGGCAGGATCGGCGGGGAGTACCCCGCGCTGGCCGACCAGCTCACCGCGATCGGCGGCCGGCTGTTCACCCTGCGCCACGGCACCCGCGTGCTGCCGGCGCACGGCGAGGAGGCCACCATCGGTGATCTGGAGCCGCACTTCGACGCCTGGCTCTCCGGCTCCCTGACCCGGGGCACGGCGGACGAGAAGGCCGAGGAGGGGCCGCTGACCGACGGGACGAAAGCCGCCGGAATCCGGCTGAACCTCCGCGACCAGTAGCCCTCCGTGGACCAGCTGCCCCTGGAGGGTATGCCGCAGCGGCTGTACGCGTGCACGCCGTCGCGGCTGAACACCTGGCTGGACTGCCCGCGGCGCTACCGGTTCACCTACCTGGACCGGCCGTCGCCCCAGAAGGGCCCGCCGTGGGCGCACAACAGCGTCGGCGTCAGCGTGCACAACGCCCTGGCCGCCTGGTGGCGCGAGCCGTACGAGCGTCGGACCGTGGCGATGGCGGGCGTCCTGCTCGGCAACGGCTGGATCGGCGAGGGGTTCCGCGACGCGGAGCAGTCCACCGCCTGGCGCGACCGGGCCCGGGAGATGGTCGTCGGATACGTGGCCGCCCTCGACCCCGCGGACGAGCCGGTCGGCGTCGAGCGGACCGTCGCCACCAGGACCTCCGCCATCGCCGTCTCCGGCCGGGTCGACCGGCTCGATCGGCGCGGCGACGAGCTGGTCGTGGTCGACTACAAGACCGGCCGGCGCCCCCTCACCGCCGACGACGCCCGCTCCTCACTCGCACTCGCCGTCTACGCCGTCGCCTCCTCCCGGATGATGCACCGCCCGTGTCACCGGGTCGAGCTGCACCACCTGCCGACCGGTTCGATCGTGGAGTGGGAGCACACCGACGACTCCCTGGCCCGCCACCTGAGCCGGGCCGAGGAGATCGCCGCCGAGGTCTCCGCGGCCGACGACGTCTATCGGGCCTGGTCGGGCAGCGCCCCCGGGCGCTCCCGTACGGCGTCCGCCGCGACCGCCGAGCGCACGCCCCCCGAGGTGCCCCCCGAGGTCGACGGGCTCTTCCCGCCCAGGACCGGCTCCCTCTGCTCGTGGTGCGACTTTCGCGGGCACTGTCCGGAGGGCCGGGCGGCCGGAGACGAGCGCCGGCCCTGGGACGGCCTCGCCGACGGTTGAGAATCCGCGCCCGGTCAGATCAGTGAGCGCGACTCGGCGGACTTCCAGAAGCGGATGAGCGCCGCCGCGGTCGTCTCGGGGGCGTCCACCGCGGGGGAGTGGGCCGCGCCGGGGACGACCACGCACTCGGCGCCCAGCCTGCGCGCCATCTCCGACTGCATCACCGGCGGCCAGCCGTCGTCGTGCTCGCCGTACAGGACCAGGGTGGGGACCTCGATCTGGATGAGCTCGTCACAGCGGTCCCGGGCGGAGAGCACCTGCCTGGTCATCGTGTACATCCCGGTGGGGGAGTTGGCGAACAGCCGCTTGCGCAGGAATGTGACGATCTCGTCAGGAACCCCGGCGGCCAGGGCCTCCGGCTCCATCCGGGTGTACCACATCTGTTCCAGGCCGACCTCGGGGAGCTCGGCGAGCATGGCCCGGCCCGCCCGCTCGCGGGGACCGATGATCCCGGCGGGGCCCGTGCTCATCAGCGTGTAGGAGGCGAACTTGGTGCGGCCGTCGATGACCGCCTCGCGGGTGACCAGGCCGCCGAAGGAGTGCCCGACCAGGTGGACGGGGTCGCCCTCACCGATCAGCTGCGACAGCACGTCGACGTCGTTGCCGAGCGCCGCGCAGGTGTAGGCGGCGGGATCCTCCGGGCCGCTCGTCTCGAACTGTCCCCGCATGTCGATCGCGACGACCCGGCGGCCCGACTGGGCGAGTGTCTGCAGGACCGCGATGAAGTCCTCTTTGCTACCGGTGAGGCCGGGGACCAGCAGGGCCGGCCAGCGCTCGGGGACGCCGCTGACCGGCAGAGCCTCCAGTGCGGCGAACGTGCCCACCGAGGTGTCGATCCGGCGGGCATGAACGCCTGGAGGCAGAGTCAGAAATCGCGGCGTACTCACGTGGCCCCACGATACCTCTCTTGTTGACGTGGCTCCGTGCGTCCGAAGACGTGCGTCTCCGGGCGCGAAAAAGGGGCGCCACCATCACGGTCGCGCCCCTTTTCTCATGGTGCGGCTAGCTCGGTTTTCTCATGGTACGGGCTAGCTCGGGCGGCGGGGACCCCGCTGCTGACCCCTCACCGGGGGGCGGCGTCGACTCTGCGCCCGCTCGGAGGCGGCCGACGGGGCGATCTCGTCGTCCTCGGTCGCCAGATCGGGAGACTGGAAGATCACCGCGAACGGGCTGGACGGGATGATCTTCTCCGGCTGCGACCGGGGCTGAGGCGCGGGCGCCTCGACGGCGGGCTCGTTCTCCCAGTCATCCGTCTTCTCCCAGTCATCCGTCACCGGTTCCCCCTTCCAGCGTGGTGCCTCTGTCATCGGCTCACGCCTGCGGCGCGGCCTGTCGATCTCCTCGGCCACGGGCTCGCCGCGGACCGGGGTCCCTGTCTCTTCGAGGAGGCTCACCTCGGGGGTCGGTTCCGACCTCCGAGGCCGGCTCCGGCGGGGCGCGGTCTCGGCGGGCCGGTCCTCACCGGTGTCCCTGAGCGGTGTCACGCCCACCTCCAGCTCGGAGAGCTCCACGATCGGGGTCTGGATCCCCTCGGCCGGTGCCGGGGTCTCCGCGCCGGTCCGGCCGCCGCGGGTGCGGCGCCGTTCCCTCGGGGTGCGGGCGGGGCGCTCACGGCGCTCCTCCCGCTCCTCGCCGTGGCCCTTGCGGGGGCCGCGTGAGCGGATCCGGCCGGTCTCGCCGAGGTCCTCGACCTCCTCGGCGGCCAAGCCCGCCCGGGACCGGTTGGCCCTCGGCAGCACGCCCTTGGTGCCCTCGGGGATGCCCAGGTCGGCGAAGACGTGCGGAGAGGTCGAGTAGGTCTCCGGCGGTTCGGCGAAGTCGAGCGAGAGGGCGTTGTTGATGACCTTCCAGCGGGTGAGGTCCTCCCACTCCACGAAGGTCACCGCCACCCCGGTCTTGCCCGCCCGGCCGGTGCGGCCGATCCGGTGCACGTAGGCCTTCTCGTCCTGCGGGCAGTCGTAGTTGACGACGTGGGTGACGTCGTCGACGTCGATGCCGCGTGCCGCGACGTCCGTCGCGACCAGAACGTCGATCTTGCCGTTGCGGAAGGCGCGCAGAGCCTGCTCGCGCTGGCCCTGACCAAGGTCTCCGTGGACGGCCGCGGCGGCGAAGCCGCGTTCCTTGAGCTGCTCGACGACCATGTCGCAGGCGCGCTTGGTCTCACAGAAGATCATTGTGAGCCCGCGCCCCTCGCACTGGAGCAGGCGGCCCACGATCTCGATCTTGTCCATCCGGTGCGCGCGCCAGACGAACTGGGTCGTCTGAGGGGTCGCCTCGGCCTCGGCGTCGTTGTTCTCGGCCCGCACGTGGGTCGGGCGGTTGAGGTAACGCCGGGACAGGGCGACGATCTCGCCCGGCAGGGTCGCGGAGAACAGCATCGTCTGCCGCTCGTCCGGGATGAGTTTGATGATGCGCTCGATGTCGGGCAGGAAGCCCAGATCGAGCATGCGGTCGGCCTCGTCGAGGACGAGGACGTCGATCTGGCCCAGGTCGAGATGCTTCTGCTTGACCAGGTCGAGCAGGCGCCCCGGGGTGCCGACGATCACGTCGACGCCCTGTTTGAGCGCTTCGATCTGGGGTTCGTAGGCACGCCCGCCGTACACGGTGAGAATCCGGGAGCCGAGCTTGCCGGCGGCCGTCACGAGGTCCTCGGTGACCTGTACGGCCAGCTCACGGGTGGGCACGACGACCAACCCGCGGGGCTTCTTGCGGTTCTTCCTGGGCTTGCCGACACGCTGGAGCATCGCCACGCCGAAGGCGTAGGTCTTGCCGGTGCCGGTGCGTGCCTGGCCGATGATGTCCTGGCCGTCAAGGGCCAGTGGAAGTGCCATCTCCTGGATGGGGAAGGGTGCGGTGATGCCCTCTGTCTCAAGGGCATCGGCGATCTCTGGTGTGACTCCGAGGTCTCGGAACGTCGTCAGCTTGGCCTGCCTAATTCTCCGTTGAAGGCAGTCCTGCCGGGACCACGGGCTGAAAAAAGTTCCCCGTGCCGGGTCCTCGCGGAAGGGCCAGCCCTCTCAATGCCATCAGCGACCGCTGCGGCGTCATGCCGACTTTTGGGGGCATCCGGGAGCAGATCCCCCGGACTAACACAGTGCGGTCGCACTTTCACAGAGCAGTGTACTCGATACCACAACGCGGAACCGATTTCTTCGTATTCCAGCTGAATCGTTAGGCGCCTCAACTCATAGGCTGCCTGCATGAGTGATTCCCCTCCCGGCGTCGCCGACCTGCTCGGTGTGCTCGCCTACGCCGAGCTGACGGCGTTCCTCCGGCTCGCCGAGGACGCCACGCGGTACGCCCCGACACTGACCGACCGAGCCGCGCTCGGCGACCTGGCCGCGACCGAGTACGCCCACTTCCGCCTGCTGCACGACCGGATCACCTCGCTCGGGGTCGATCCGGAGGAGGCGATGGCGCCGTTCGTCGGGCCCCTGGACGACTGGCACACCCAGACCGTGCCGGGAGACTGGCTGGAGGCCCTGGTCAAAGCCTATGTGGGGACGGGGATCGCGCTCGACTTCTACCGGGAGGCGGCCGCCTACGTGGACGCCGGGACACGCGAACTGGTCGAGGAGGTGCTCGCGGACGAGGGGCGGTCGCAGTTCGCGGTGGAGCGGGTCGGCGCGGCCATCCGGGAGGACCCCCGGCAGGCCGGGCGCCTGGCCCTGTGGGCCAGGCGGATGGTCGGGGAGGCGCTCAGCCAGGGGCAGCACGTCATCGAGGCCAGGCCGGAGCTGGCCAAGCTGCTGGTGGAGGCGGCCGGAGAGGACGTCACCCGGATGTTCGCCCGGCTCACCGAGGCGCACGGCAGGCGGATGGCCGCGCTCGGGCTGACCCCGGGCCCCTAGAGCCTCCCCACGGGGCTCCACGGGGCTTCACAGACCCCGTGGACCGTCCGTGACGGGCTTCGGCGCGGGAGAGGGCCGGTCCGGTCGCGGCCGCCGGACAGGACCCGAGGGGCCGCGCGAGGCCGAAACATCCCGAGACCCGCGCGTGGGGGCGCCAAACGGCTGTACCGTGCGAGACATGAGGGCCTCGCGCCGCTACGGCAGTTCCTTGACGAGATGTGGACCGAATCCGTGGGCTTCGCGCCCCGTGCTGCGCAGGGGGAGTGCGGACTGCCCGGCCATCGCCGGCGGAGGGCAACACGTCCGCCGGACCCGGCGCCCGTGTGGCTGCGGGTTCGGCGGACGGCGGATGTGTCCCGGCGGCCCCCGGGGATCCTAGAGAGTTCCGCCGAAACCGACGGGACGCGCCTCCTCCTCGCCGATCTCGATGAAACCGAGCGAGGTGATCGGGACAAGGATCCGGCGGCCCTTGCCGTCGGTGATGGAGAAGATCCCCCGGTCGGCGGCGAGGGCCTTGCCGAGTTCGTCCTCCACCTGCTCCGCCGAGAGGTCTGTCTCCACCACGAGCTCGCGGTGGACCGAACGCACGCCGATCTTGATTTCCATGCCGTTCCCTTTCGACGGGGGTTGCTCGTCCCATGGTCGCCCCGCCGGGGACGCGACGCGCCGTTTGATCGCGTCAAGCGAACACCCGATCAGTGATCGGTGGTCCGGGGAAAGCCGGAGATGCCGCGCCAGGACAGGCGGGCTATGAGCTGGGTGGCGGC
The DNA here is from genome assembly GCF_040614315.1 of Streptosporangium sp. NPDC006007. Lineage (NCBI taxonomy): Bacteria > Bacillati > Actinomycetota > Actinomycetes > Streptosporangiales > Streptosporangiaceae > Streptosporangium > Streptosporangium sp. NPDC006007. The sequence goes on from NZ_JBEXUG010000025.1 coordinate 72,760, forward strand.
GTCCTTGGGGATGGAGCCGTTGCCGCTGATCCAGTATCGGGCGCTGACCTCGGCCATGCCGACCAGGCCGACGCCGAGCAGCCGGGCCTCGTCGCTGGAGCAGCCGGTGTCCTCCTGGATGACCTGACTGATCATCTCGGCGCTCTCGCGGAGATTGCGCTCGATGCGCTGACGGACCAGGGCGACGTTGCGCAGGTCGGACTCGAAGACCAGGCGGAACGCCTCGCCCTGGCCGGAGACGAAGTCGAAGAAGGCGCCGATCACGGCCTGCACACGCTGCTTGTTGTCCGTGGTGGAGGCGAGGGCGTCGCGGCAGCGGGCGATCATGTCGTCCATGTGCAGGTCGAGCAGGGCCAGGTAGAGCTCCTGCTTACCGGGGAAGTGCTGGTAGAGGACCGGCTTGCTGACCCCGGCGCGCTCGGCGATCTCGTCCATCGCGGCCGCGTGGTAGCCGTTCTCCACGAACACCTCCTGCGCCGCGCTTAACAGCTGGCGGCGCCGGGCCGGCCGGGGCAGCCGGGTGCCCCGGGGCTTGGCGTCCGGGGTAGTGGTCACGGCACTCTCCTCGCGGGTGTTCATGCTGTCTCGCATCATCCTACGCGTGGGTAATTCGAGTCAGCGATAATCGTCCTCGTCAAGATCGACGGCACGGTTCTGCTCGGTCGCGTCCGCGGGGTCGGCGTCCGGCGGGATGTGGTCGGGCCATTCGGAGCCCTCCTCGCGCAGCAGACGATACTGCTCGGCCGCGTCGGCCTCGGGCGCCTCGATGTCGATCTCCCCGGGGATTTCCGGGGGGAGGTTCTCGGGCTCCTCCTCGTCGATGTTCTCGTTACGAGCACCCGTCTCCGCCATTCGCCCTCCTCGTCGTGTTCCGCCGCCCGCGCCGCCCGCCGGTGAACATCGGGCGCGCCCGTCCGCGGATATCGGACATCGCCCAGCGTACGGCCTCGGGCGCCGCCCGCCGAGAAAGACAGGGCATCGGATCCCCCATGCGCCTGCCTGCCCTGCGGGAGGACGCGGGCCACATCAGGCTCCGCCGGTTCCGCGCCGCGCTCCAGGCCGGCGTCGAGGCGGCCAAGGGCGGCGGGGGGCGCGGCTCCGCCCGGGAGAGGGGTCTCCGGAGCCGCCGCGCCCGAGAGAGGCGGCGGTTCGGCGGCGGGCAAGGCCACCGGGGGTCCGGCGGAGGACGGGGCCGTCGAAAGGGGAAAGGCGCGCCGTCCGGCGTGAAATCCCGGGGAGGAAAGGCGATTCCCGCATGACAAGGGCTCCGGGGATTATGAAAATCCCCGGAGCCCTCACCCGGAATTGCGCGGATAATTCCATTCCGCGCCGGACCGGAAAGCGAAGTTTGGAGATTGGCTCCCAATCGCCCGCGTCCGCCGTTTGATCATCGTCCTCCGGGGAGGACCATGATTCCGGCGAACGCGGGCGCCGTGCCCCTCCGCCATGGGCCGGGAGCTTGTCGCGACCGCGAATCCGGTTGCGCGTGGTCAGGTGGTGCGACCGTGCGCCGGGCTCACCTCGGAGCCCGCCCCGGTTCGACGGTCAGCGGTTTCGGGAGACCGCCGGAGCGTCTAGCGCGGCTGCTCCCGCTCCCGCTCCCTCTCGTTGTCGTTGTCGTTGAAGTTCCTGGCCCTGGAAGCGCCGCCGCCGCCGCCACCGCCGCCGCCTGCGCCGACGTTGTTGGTGTTGACGACGATGAGCCTACGGTGGCTGCAGCGCCGGTGGTGGCAGCAGCGGCCCCAGCGGTGGCCACAGCAGCGGCCCCAGCCCCGGTTGCAGCCACAGCTGGCCCAGCCCCAGTTGCTCTGGAAGGACGCGACGGTGGTGGTGACAGCGCCGGCGCTGGCGCTGGTTGCCGTGGTCACTGCGCCCAGGGCGACGACTCCGCCCGACAGCGCCGTGCTGATTGCGAGCCCCGCCAGGACACTCTTGAACTTGGGCATTGCGTTTCCTCCTTGAAAGGATCGGTTGCCCCGCTCTCGACATTTTCCGAAGTGGTTGGAAAATGCCCCGGATGGCCGTTAATGGGTCATCCTTCGCAGTCTTGATTTCCTCGCATGTCGGGCAGTAAACAGGGATCGGCGGCTTTTACTATCTCCTTATCTCTTTATTGACGGCGTTGGACTCTTATTAATTGTTTTGATGCGATAAGTCTTTAATGTCGCTTTTGTTCCCTCGCTCCGGGGTGGGGGGCTATCGTCGAAACAGCAGGTGAGCGAGGGAGGAAGCGTGGTTGTCGAGCCGATTCCGCACTGGCCCGGAAAGCTGGTCGACCTTGGGGAGCAGCGTGTTCACCTCAGGTCGACCCCGCGCGGGCCCGCCGAGACCGCCGTCTACGTGCACGGCCTGGCCGGCTCGGCGACCAACTGGACCGACCTGATGGGCGAGCTGTCCGACGTGGTCACCGGCCACGCCCTGGACCTGCCGGGCGCCGGCTACTCCCCGGAACCGCCCGGCGGCGACTACTCCGTCGGCGCCCACGCCCGGACCGTCACCGCGCTGATCGAACGGGTCTCGGACAGCCCCGTGCACCTGTTCGGCAACTCCCTGGGCGGGGCGGTCGCGGTGCGGCTCGCCGCGACCAGGCCCGACCTGGTCCGCTCGCTCACCCTCATCTCCCCGGCGCTGCCCGACCTGTTCCCCAGGTACGGCCCGGCACGGGTGGCCCTGTCCACCGTGCCGGGGCTGGGCGAGTGGGCCGCGGGCCGGCTGCGGGCCGTCCCCGTCGAGCGGCGGCTCAACCTCACGCTCGGCATGTGCTACGCCGACCTGGGACGGCTCCACCCGGAACGGCTCAGGGAGGCGATCGAGGAGCTGCGCCGCAGGGACGGCCTGCCCTACGCGGGAATCGCGTTGATCAACTCGGCGCGGGGCATCGTGGCCGAGTACTTCAGGCGCGGCACGGAGAACCTGTGGCGGCAGGCGGCCCTGGTGGCCGCGCCCACCCTGGTGATCCACGGCCGCCACGACCGGCTGGTCAACCCGCGGATGGCGGCCAGGGCCGGGCGGACGTTCCCGCACGTGAGGCTGGTGCTGCTCCCCGACGCCGGGCACGTGGCGCAGATGGAGCTGCCGGAAAGGGTCGCCCGCGAGGCCCGCCGCCTGATCCGCGAGACCCCTCTCACCTCGATTGGGGAATGACCGGGACACCACACTAGGTTGTGAGTGGTGCGTGCTGTGTTGGCCGTACTGTCAAGACCCCCTGAAACGGGAGCAGAACTGTGTCGTTGCCACCGCTGGTAGAGCCGGCAGCCGAGCTGACCGTCGACGAGGTGCGCCGCTACTCGCGCCACCTGATCATCCCCGACGTGGGCATGGCCGGGCAGAAGCGCCTGAAGAACGCCAAGGTGCTCTGCGTGGGCGCCGGCGGCCTCGGCTCTCCCACCTTGCTGTACCTCGCCGCCGCGGGCGTGGGCACGCTCGGCGTCATCGACTTCGACGTCGTCGACGAGTCCAACCTGCAGCGCCAGGTCATCCACGGCCAGTCCGACATCGGCCGGCTGAAGGCCGAGAGCGCCGCGGACAGCGTCAGGGAGATCAACCCGCTGGTCGACATGGTCGTCCACAACGTGGCGCTCACCACCGACAACGTGATGGAGATCTTCTCCGGTTACGACCTGATCGTGGACGGCACCGACAACTTCGCCACCCGCTACATGGTGAACGACGCGGCCGTGCTGCTCGGCAAGCCGTACGTCTGGGGCTCGATCTACCGCTTCGACGGCCAGGCCAGCGTGTTCTGGGCCGAGCACGGCCCCTGCTACCGCTGCCTCTACCCCGAGCCCCCGCCTCCCGGCATGGTCCCGTCCTGCGCCGAGGGCGGCGTGCTCGGCGTGCTGTGCGCGTCGATCGGCTCCATCCAGGTCAACGAGGCGATCAAGCTTCTCGCCGGCATCGGCGAGCCGCTGGTCGGCCGTCTGATGATCTACGACGCCCTGGAGATGACGTACCGCTCGGTCAAGGTCCGCAAGGACCCCGAGTGCGTGCTCTGCGGCAAGAACCCGACGGTCACCCGGCTGCTGGACGACTACGAGGCGTTCTGCGGCGCGGTCTCGCAGGAGGCCCAGGAGGCCGCCTCCGGCTCCACGATCAGCGCGGCCGAGCTCAAGTCCCTCCAGGACTCCGGCGAGGACGTCTACCTGATCGACGTCCGCGAGCCGAACGAGTACGAGATCGTCTCCATTCCCGGCGCCGTGCTCATCCCCAAGGGCGAGTTCCTCAACGGCTCGGCGCTGGAGGGGCTCCCGCAGGACAGGCGCATCATCCTGCACTGCAAGTCGGGCGCCCGGTCCGCCGAGGTGCTGGCGATCGTCAAGAACGCCGGTTTCTCCGACGCGGTTCACGTGGGCGGTGGCGTGCTGAGCTGGATCAAGACGGTTGATCCGAGCCTGCCCGCCTACTGACCGGTCTCCTCGTACGGCTTTACCCGGCAGACGCCCCGCCGAGCCTCGACGCTCCGCGGGGCGTCCGTTATTTGGGGATCGGCCGGATGCGATCCCCCTGGCCGCATTAAGGTCGAGGATGTGAATGAAGTCCCAGGTCAGCGGCGGCTTGTCTGGCCGGCGCTGGTCGCGGCGTCGGCAATGACGCTGATCTGCGCCGCCACGGCCGGGGTGGCGTCCAGCACAGCCGGAGCGGAGCTCACGCGCGGCCCGAACCCGATGGAACTGGAGCGGGCCGCCGCCGTCGAGATCGCCGGACGCTGGCTCTCCTGGCCCGCCGGTCGCGTCTTCCCCGAGACCGTCGCCTACGCGGCCGAGCAGGGTGGCCGGGAGAAGGCCCGCCGCGTGGGCATCTCGCCGGAGACGCGCTGTGACAGGGCCGTGGACGCGGCCCTGCGCGGGACGCTGCGGAAGGCGGGCTGCCGGGGCGTGCTCCGCGCCACCTACCTCGACGCGCTCCAGGGCGTCGTGGTCACCGTCGGCGTCGCCGCGTTCGCCGGGGAGGAGGGCGCCGCGGCGGCCAAGGTGGCGCTCTCCAGAAAGGGCCGCCCCACCCCCGGCCTGCTGGCACTGGCCTTCCGGGGCACGGTCACCGACCGGTTCACCTCGGCGGGACGGCAGAGCGGTTTGGTGCGGCAGGCGGGGCCGTACCTGGTGATGGCCACGGTCGGCCAGGTCGACGGACGTCCGGCCAAGGCGGTGGGGGAGCAGCGCCCGACCGTGTTCGCCTTCGCCGGTGACATCGCCGACCGGGTCCTCGCCGGTCTGTCGACGCCCGCGCGGCCCGACTGCGGTACGCCGGAGTGGCTGTGCTGAGGGGGCGGGCGGGCGCGGCCGGCGCGGCGGCCCTGGCCACGCTGTGGCTCGTTCCCGCGCCCCCGGCCGCGCACGCCGACGATGTGCGCGGCAGCCAGCGGCAGGTGCTGCGGACCCTGGACCTCCCCGACGCCTGGCGGATCTCCGAGGGCCGGGACGTGACGGTGGCGGTGCTGGACTCGGGGGTGGACCCCGACCACCGCGACCTGGCGGGCTCGGTCGTCGAGGGCCGGGACTTCACCGCGGGGGCCAACCCGCGGGGGGTGGCGCCGCTGAGGCTGCACGGCACCTACATGGCCTCGCTCATCGCGGGGCACGGGCACGGTCCCGGCGGAGCCAGCGGGGTGATCGGTGTCGCGCCGAGGGCGAAGGTGCTGTCGGTGCGGGTGATCCTGGAGGACGAGGAGCCGGGGTTCCGGGAGTTCAACACCGCCGAGCGGTTCGAGAACGTGGTGGCCAGGGGCATCAGATACGCCGTCGACCACGGCGCCGACGTGATCAACATGTCGATCTCCAAGGAGCTGGCGACCCGGGAGGAGCGGTCGGCGATCCGCTACGCGATCTCCAAGGGGGTCGTGCTCGTCGCGGCCGCCGGGAACGGGGGCGCGGGCAAGCTCGACTCCACCGGCTACGCCCCCTACTCCTACCCGGCGGCCTTCCCCGGAGTGGTCTCGGTCGCCGCGGCGGACCGGCGGCTGCGCAGGGCCTCGTTCTCCAACTGGAACCCCTCGGTCCTGGTGGCCGCTCCCGGGGTGGACATCCTCGGCGCCGGCCCCGGCGACGAGTACTGGGTCGGGCGCGGGACCTCCCAGGCGACCGCGCTGGTCTCCGGTGTCGCCGCTCTTATTAAAGCGAAATATCCGAAAATGTCGCCCGCGCTGGTCGTGCAGGCGCTCGCCGCGGGGGCGACCAGGCGGCCCAGGGGAGGCTACGACACGAGCATGGGGTTCGGCGTCGTCAACGCCCCCCGGTCGCTCGCCGAGGCGGCCAGGATCTCCCGGCACACCCTCGTCGCCCGGGGGAGGGACAGCCACGACCCCACCCGCCCGATGGGCCGCCCGGCCGGACCGGTTCAGGTGATCCACCGCGACCGGCACAGGATCACCCTGTACGGCGGGCTGGCCGCGGTCGCCCTGCTCGGCGCCTTCGGATCCCTGGTGATGCTCGCCGTATCCGTCGGCCGGGCGCGTTCCACCGGAGCGGAGGGCGACGCGTAAACACACTCCGGCGACAGGGGGGCGCGACCTCGCGACGTAGCATCGAACCATGTCGAAGTCCGGGCGGTCCCAGGAGCCGGAACGGCCCACGCCGCGCCCCCGGCGGACCGTCCCGTCCGGGGCCTCCGGCGGACGGACCCGGGTCCGCGCCTGGCCCGCCGCGGGCCGCGACCGGTCGGCGGTGGAGCGCGCCGGGCAGGTGACGCTGGAGCAGGGGATCCGGTTTCGGACGATCTTCCTGATCCTGATGGGCACCATCCTGGCGGTCGCCGCGAGCAACGTGCTGATCGGCGCGGCCGGGTTGTTCCGCGAGACCAGGCCCCGGCCGCTGACCGCCGCCGAGCAGGCCCGCTACATCCGGGACGACATCGCCAGGCGCTGGCACACCTGGTCCGCCGACCTGCTCTTCCCCGTCGAACTGCAGTACGTCGGCCTCGGCCGGGCCCAGCAGTACGCCCGCCGGGTCGGGCTCGCCCCGGAGACCTCCTGCGGATCCGGCCTGGACGGCCCGGTGGGTTCGCTGCTCACCGAGCACGGCTGCCACACGCTGCTCCGCGCCACCTACGTCGACCAGACGTCCACCTTCGTCTTCACCGTGGGCGTCGCCGTGCTCGGCGACGAGGAGCTGCGGACCACGGTGACCGCGCAGCTGCCGGTGGACGACCGGGTAGGGGTGCGCCCCGTGGCGTTCCCCGGCACGGCGTCCGCCCTGTTCGGCGCCGCCCAGCGGCAGCGCAACGCCTGGGTCGCGGTCGGTCCCTACGTCGTCTTCTCCACGGCCGGTTACGCCGACGGCCGTACCCGCGAGTCGGTCCCGCCCGAGGAGATCCTGCACAGCGAGCTGTGGCCGGCCGCGCAGGCGATCACCGGGCGCATCGCCCACGCCCTGGGCGACGAACCCGGCGCCGTGCCCCGGTGCACCCGGGGAAACGTGTGCTGAGGCGGCGGCGGTTCTGGACGGCGGGCGCCCTGACCGCGCTCTGCCTGGCGGCCGCCGGGCCGGTGGGCGCCGCCGACGTCCGCCAGGATCAGCGCTGGGTGCTGGAGAAGCTGAACGTCGAGCAGGCGTGGCGGGTCACCAGGGGGTCGGGGGTGACCGTGGCCCTGGTGGACGGCGGGGTGGACGACCACGTCGCCGAGTTGCGCGGCCGGATCGTCCTCGGCCCCGACATGAGCTCGGTGGAGCTCGGCCGGAGCAGGCCCGAGCCCGGCCGGCACGGCACCGCCATGGCCTCGCTCATCGCCGGGGCGGGCAAGGGGAGCGGCGGCCTGCTCGGGACCGCGCCCGAGGCCCGGATCCTGTCGCTGCCGCTGGTCCCGGCCGAGGTGCCGGAGGGCGACTTCATCCCGCCGGAGGAGGATCTGCGCGCCCGCGGCGACAGCCCGCTGGCCCGTGCGATCCGCTACGCCGCCGCGCACGGCGCCAAGGTCATCAGCATGTCGCTGGGCGCCTACCGGCCGCACAGGGCCGAGCGCGAGGCGGTCTCCTACGCGCTCTCCCGGGGGGTGGTGCTGGTGGCGGCCGTCGGCAACGACGGCGACTCGGAGTACGCCCGTGAGCACGCCACCTCCTTCTGGAACTTCCCCGCGGGCTACTCGGGGGTCATCGGGGTGGGCGCGGTCGACTCGGCGGGCGCGCCGGCCACGTTCAGCAGCGACAACCTGTCGGTCCTGGTCTCGGCGCCGGGTATGGGCGTGCCGGTGGTGGCTCCGGGCGGGGAGTACGGCTCGTCGGACGGGACCAGCTCGGCGGCGGCGCTGGTGGCCGGAGTAGTCGCGCTGATAAAAGCGAAATATCCGGACATTCCGCCGCACATGGTCGCGCAGGCGCTCGCCTCCACCGCCACCTCGGCCCCCATCGCCGGATACGACGACCACATCGGGTTCGGGGTGGTCGACGCCGGTGCGGCGCTCGCCAAGGCGGGGGAGCTGACGCGCGGCGCGGCGCGGGTCCCGCCGGCCGACGGCGGCCACTTCGGCCGGGGCCCCCTGCCCCCGGAGCCGGCCCGCCCCGGTCCCGACCCCTTCCGGCTCTGGCTGTACGGCACCGGCCTGACCCTCGGCCTGCTCGTGTTCGCCGGGGCCGTGGTGGTGCTCACCCGCCGCTCGGAGCAGGCCGTCCCGCCCGCTGCGGATACGGCCGCGGGGACGGCCGGCCACCACCGATACGGGCCGGATTGAATTCGATTCGAACGCGTTTTGGACACTGTTCGGATGCGTTCGGCTCGATGTCGGTCTTCACGGCCTGGCGACCGCCGAACGTTCGCTAGGGTCGCGCACCATGGGGTACGAGTTGCGCGTGGAGCGCCCGGCGCCTCTCGCCTTCGCGGAGCTCGCGACCGTGCTGGGGCGGGCGGGGTTCGAGTTCCGCGGTTCGCAGGAGACGGGCGAGGTCCTGGCCCGCCACGGTGACCGGGTTCTGGTCATCGCGGCCTGGAACGGCAAGCTGTCCGGCGCGCCCGGATCCGACTGGCAGGTGGCCCAGCTCGCGCGGGTCTCCGCCCTGCTGGGCGCGCGCCTGGTGGGTGAGGACGGTGAGTCCTACGCGATCCGCGACGGCCTCGTCGAGCAGGTGAACGGCTCGGCGGCCTACGAGTTCGGCAGACTCGACGAGATTCTCGCGGCCGGGCCCACCGTATGGAGCCACTAGGCCGGCCGGGCGCCTACGCCGACCGGGTTCTCGACCTCGTCGAACGCATCCCGTCCGGCATGGTGATGTCCTACGGCGACATCGCCGAGTACCTCGGAGAGGGAGGCCCGCGCCAGGTCGGCCGGGTGATGTCCACCTGGGGCGGCGCGGTGCCCTGGTGGCGGGTCGTGCACGCGGACGGAACCCCTCCCGGAGGTCACGAGGCGCGCGCCCTCGCCGGCTGGAAGGCGGAGGGCACGCCCCTGAGGGGTACCCGCGCCGACATGCGCACGGCCAGATGGGATGGGTTATCTGAAAGTAGTGCGTAACCGCCTTCGGCATGCGCACTACCATTGCCTAGGACAGCGCTCTGTCCGAAAGGCGGTGCCTTCCCCATGGCCACCGGCGCCACACCCGCGCGAGCCGGCGGTGATCCCGTCAACGACCGTATCCGGGCTGTTCAGGACCTCTGCGACCGGGGAGAGCCACTTCAATCGATCGTCACGGCGGTGCTGGCCGGGGGGCTGACCCCCGCGGAGCGGCGCCGTTTCGACGCCCGCGTGCTGGCCGGTCCGCTCGGCTCCCGGCTGGACCTGGCGGTCAAGCGCGGGCCCGCCCGCCGCCGGGAGTTCGTCACCCTCTTCAAGCCCTACCTCGCCGGGGTGGACGCGCGGGTCAAGCGGGACCTGCCGGTCGCCCGCAGGATCGCCTTCCACCTGGTCGAGCGGCGGCAGGTGGACGACCTCGCCGACGGTGACGCGCTGAGCGGGATCACCGCCGCCGCCGCGGAGCCGTTCAAGCGGACCCGCAGGCGCCTGCGCTGGTACGCCGACCTGCCGCTCCGAGACGAGCTGCCGGAGGCCATGTTCCGGCTCCGCGCCGCCGACCTGATCCCGATGACGCAGGTGGAGGAGATCTCCTGGTCCGGCGGGCGGCTGCGGATCACCGGCCACGCCTATCTGGCCGGGCTCTCGGTCCGCGGCCGCCGGTTCAACCGGGCCGGCGTGGTGCTGCGCGGCCCCCGCTGGCTGCCCCCGATACGGCCGCGCACCCGCCGCGTCCTCCACCCCGAGGCCACCCACGGCGCCCAGGAGCCCGGCTGTAACTACGACTGGTCCGGCTTCGTCGCCGAGCTGCACCCGTGGCCGCTCCGCTGGCGCGCCGGCGTCCGGGCGGTCGTGCGCGGTGCCAGGCGGCTGCTCCGCCGCCGGGCCACCGTCCGCGACACCACCACCTGGCGGGTCGAGATCGAGATATGGAGCCGGGGCGCGCGCGCCGCCGGCCTGCTCCGCGGCCCCTCCATCGGGCGCACCGAGCGCCCCGCGGGGCGGGATCTGGGCCGGGGCTGGTGGATGCGCCCGGTCTGGACGTCCGACCGTGCCCTGCAGATCGCGTTGCAGCCCACCAAGGCCGAGCTGACCGGGGTCCGGCTCGACGGCGACCGGATGGAGGTGGAGGTCTTCCTGCCGGGCAAGGGGGAAGGCAGGGGCCACGCGCGGCTGGACGGTCACCGGATGTCCGCCGACTTCACCCCGGTCGAGGGGGGTACCCGGGTCGTCGTGCCGCTCGCCGTACCCGCGCTGCTGCAGGAACGCGACGGCGGCAGGCTCTGGGTCGAGCCCAAGGGCGATCCGGCGGCGCCCGTCATGCTCGGCCGGGCCGAGGAGAGCCGCTGGGTCGTCGGTGACAGGGAGATCACCGTGCTGGGTGACCGGCGCGACCGCGTGATCGTCTCCGCGCACCCGATCCGCCCGGTTGTCTCGGCGGTGACCTGGGGCGACGACGGCACGCTCACCCTCGAAGGCTCCTATCCGGGCTCGGAGCCGGCCGAGCTGGTGCTCCGGCAGCGCGGCGGCCTGGTCCACACCGTGGCCCTGGAGCGGAACGCCGGCCGTTTCTCGGTACGGTTCACGCCCTCGGCCATGCCCCGATTCGGGGAGACCGTGCCGCTGAGCGGCGGCACCTGGAGCATGGCGGCCCGCGACCCGGCGGGGGAGGTCGTGCCGTTCCGGATGGACCACGCCGTTCTCGGCTCGCTGGACGAGGACCCGAGGATCCGCGACGGCCGGGAGTACCGCCTGGTCTCCACCCGGTTCGACGTCCCGGTGCTCACCGTCGCCGAGGACCGCCCCGACGACGAGAAGGGCGCCGGGGGCCTGTACACCCTGCAGCGCTCGTTCTACCCGGCCGAGCGGACCCGCGAGCTCAACGACGCGACCGTGTACGTCGCCTACGACGGCAGGCAGTACGAGGGCAACGTCCGGGCCGTCTACGAGGAGCGGATGCGCCGCGGCGACGACCGCGAGCACGTCTGGGTGGTCAAGGACGGCGCGTTCGCGCCGCCGGGGTCGGCGGAGCTGGGGACCGGTTCGGACATCCGGCCCACCGTGGTCCGGGCGGGCAGCCGTGAGCACTACGCGGCGCTCGCCCGCTCGCGACACGTGGTCACCAACGGTTTCCTGCCGCCGTGGTTCCGGTCCCGCGAGGACCAGACGGTCGTGCAGACCTGGCACGGCAGCCCGCTCAAGCGCCTGGGCAACGACCTGCCGCACATGTCCCGCGACCCCCGGCCGGCGGCCTGGCACCGGCAGGCCGCCGAGGTGCGAGGCTGGGACCTGCTGATCTCGCAGAGCCCGTGGGCGACCCCCGTCCTGCGTAAGGCGTTCGGCTACCAGGGCGCGGTCCTGGAGTGCGGCTACCCGCGTAACGACACGCTGTCGGCCCCCGGCAGGGAGGAGCTGGCCGCGCGGGTGCGCCGAAGACTCGGAGTCGCCGACGGTGTCAGGCTGGTCCTCTACGCGCCGACCTTCCGCGACTACGACCGCAAGAACGCCTCGCTCCGGCTGGACCTGGCCGCGGCGCGGCGGGTGCTCGGCTCCGGTCATGAGTTTCTGGTCAGGGCGCACTCGATGCAGGCGGCCCCCGTCGTCCCCGAGGGCCTCGGCCACGATGTCACGACTTATCCGGATGTAACGGATCTGTTGCTGGTCGCCGACGTGCTGATCACCGACTACTCCTCCGTCATGTTCGACTTCGTCGCGACCGGCCGCCCCATCCTCTTCCTCACCCACGACCTGGATCGTTACTCGGCCAAGCGCGGCCTCTACCTCGATCTGGCCGCCGAGGCCCCCGGCCCGCTCCTGACCACGGGCGCCGAGGTCATCGAGGCGCTCCGGACGATCGACGAGGTGGCCGCGGCCCACGCCGAACGGTACGCACGGTTCCGGCACGTCTACGCGCCCCGCGACGACGGCAAGGCGGCGGCCAGACTGGTCGACCACGTCTTCGTCTCCTGAGACCCACCCCGCCCCTCCTCCGGACCGTGTGCGCCCGCCTTCCGGACCTCCGTACGCCTGTCCGGGACCCCGTGCGCCCATTCCCTGAACCCCCCGGTGCGCCCATTCCCTGAACCTCCGTGGGCCCACCCCCCGAACCACCTGCGCCGCAGGCGCCCGAAACCACGCCGGAACACCGGTCGTCCGGCCGGTCGGACCGGTCTTCCGCCGTGCCGCGCGGGCCGACTCGGCACGATCATCGCCCGGGATCTGGTGGAATGACGAGTTGTGAGTGGTCAGGGTTGGCGGTTGGTGCGTCACGAGGGTGCGGGGAGGGCTGTTGCCCCCGCGCTTGACGAGCATCAACGGGCGGTGGTGGCCCATGAGAGCGGCCCGCTGCTCGTCCTGGCCGGGCCGGGCACCGGCAAGACCACCACGATCGTGGAGACCGTGGTGGACCGGGTCGAGCGCCGGGGGCTGGACCCCGAGCGGGTGCTCGTCCTCACCTTCAGCCGCAAGGCGGCCGAGGAGCTGCGCGAGCGCGTCACCGGCCGGATGCGCCGTACCACCCGCACCCCCCTCGCGCTCACCTTCCACAGCTACGCCTACGCGCTGCTGCGCCGCGAGGCCGTCCTCGCCGGCAAGTCGCCGCCCCGCGTGCTGACCGCCCCCGAGCAGCTTCTGGAGATCCGCCGCCTGCTCCACGGCGAGCTGGAGGACGGGGCGCCGCGGTGGCCGGAGGACATGCGCGAGGCCCTCAAGACCCGCGGCTTCGCCCAGGAGCTCCGCGACTTCCTGGCCCGCGCCGCCGAGCGCGGCCTCGACGGCGAGGACCTGGCCGGGCTGGGCCGCCGCCACGGCCGTGCCGACTGGGTGGCCGCCGGGCGGTTCGCCGACCGCTACCAGGCCAGGTTCGACCTGGACCTGGAGCCGGTGCTCGACTACTCGGAGCTGATCCGCGCCGCCGCCGCACTGCTCGCCGACCCCGAGGTGCGGCAGCGCGAACGATCCGCCTACGACGCCGTCCTCGTCGACGAGTACCAGGACACCGACCCCGCGCAGGAGCTCCTGCTCTCCTCGCTGGCCGGCGACGGGCGCGACCTCGTCGTGGTCGGCGACCCCGATCAGTCGATCTACGGCTTCCGCGGCGCCGAGGTGCGCGGGATCATGGAGTTTCCCGACAGGTTCCGGCGGGCCGACGGCGAGAAGGCCCCCGTCGTGGCCCTGCGCGTCTGCCGCCGCGGCGGCGCCGAGCTCCTGAAGGCGTCCCGGCGCGTCACCGCCCGGCTTCCCGCGCCCCCCGGAGGCGCCGCGCACCGGGAGCTGAGGGCGCTCCCGGACGCCGACCCCGGCCAGGTCCGGGTCCTGGTGGCCGACGGGGCCGTCCAGGAGGCGGCGCTCGTCGCCGACACGCTGCGCCGGGCACACCTGCTCGGCGGCGTCCCCTGGTCGCGAATGGCGGTTCTGGTGCGGTCGGCCTCCCGTCAGATGCCGCTGCTGCGCCGCGCCCTGATGACGGCGGGGGTGCCGGTCGTGGTCGGCGCCGGAGAGCTGCCGCTCTTCCAGGAGCCGGGGGTACGGCCGCTGATCAGGCTGATCCAGGTCGCGCTCCATCCGGAGACCCTGGACGAGGCGATGGCCGAGGAACTGCTGACCGGGGCGCTCTGCGGCACCGACATGATCGGCGTGCGCCGCCTGCGCAGGGCCCTGCGCATCGCCGAGCACGAGGCCGTGACCGCCCACGCCGGGCACGAGATCGTGGGCGATCCCGGCGGACGCGAGGCCGTGTCCGATCCCGCCGAGCGTGACGTGACGACCGGCCCCGATGAGCGCGACCCGGTGGACCGTGCCGCCGAGCGCGAGCTCTCCGGGCCGCGCCCGTCGGGTGAGCTGCTGGTCGCGGCGCTGAAGGACGCCCGCGAGCTGATCCGGGTGGAGCCGCACGTGGCGCTCCCCGCCGAACGGCTCGCCCGGCTCATCTCCGGCGCGGCCGACGTCGTACGGCGGGGCGGCACCGCGGAGGATGTGCTCTGGGGCGTCTGGAACGCCACCGGGCTGGCCGAGAGGTGGACGGAGACGAGCGTCGCGGGCGGGTTCAGGGGCACCATGGCCGACCGCGACCTCGACGCGGTGGTGTCGCTGTTCGACCACGCGGCCAGGTTCGTGGACCGGCTGCCGCACGCGGGCGTCGACGTGTTCGTGGAGGACCTGGTCGCCCAGGAGATCCCCGGAGACTCCCTCGCCGAGCGCGCCCCCGACGGCGACTCGGTGCGCGTCATGACCGCGCACCGCGCCAAGGGCCTGGAGTGGGACGTCGTGGTCGTCGCCGGGGTTCAGGAGGGGGCGTGGCCGGACCTGCGGCTGCGCGGATCCATCCTGAGCACCGACGACATGGTCGCCAGGGCGGCGGGCTCCCAGCACGAGAACCCGGCCGCGGTCTCCGCGGCGCTGGCCTCCCAGCTGCTGGCCGAGGAGCGCCGCCTGTTCTACGTGGCGGTGACCAGGGCCAGAAGCGTGCTCGTCGTCACCGCCGTGGGCGGCGAGGACACCGAGGAGCGGCCGTCGCGCTTCCTCACCGAGCTGGTGCCCGGCGAGACGGGGGAGGCGGGCGTCGACGAGCGCTCCCGCTGGCTGAGCATGCCGGCCCTGGTGGCGGACCTGCGTTCGGCCGTCTGCGACCCGACCCGGCCGGACCCGCTCC
Source organism: Streptosporangium sp. NPDC006007 (assembly GCF_040614315.1). Lineage (NCBI taxonomy): Bacteria > Bacillati > Actinomycetota > Actinomycetes > Streptosporangiales > Streptosporangiaceae > Streptosporangium > Streptosporangium sp. NPDC006007. The sequence continues at coordinate 87,843 of NZ_JBEXUG010000025.1, forward strand.
GCAGGGCCGCGGCCGATCATCTGGCCAGGCTCGCCGCGGCCGGGGTGTCCGGCGCCCACCCCAATGACTGGTACGCCCTCACGCCGATCTCCGACGACCGCGCGCTGAGCTGGCCCGACGACACCGTGCGTGTCTCCCCGTCCGCGGTGGAGAGCTTCACCAAGTGCGGCCTGCGCTGGTTGCTGGAGACCTCCGTGGGCGCGGGCGGCACCGACGCGGCCCGGGGCCTGGGTACGGTCATCCACGCGCTGGCCGTACTGGCCGCGACCGGCATGCCCACCGAGGAGACCCTCGGCAAACGCCTGGACGACGTCTGGCACGAGCTCGACTTCGGCGGCGCCTGGTACAACCGCAAACAGCGCAAGGTCGCCGAGGAGATGATCTCCAAGTTCGTCCGCTGGCACCAGGAGAACCCCAGGGAGCTGATCGGTCTGGAGGAGGCGTTCACCGCCACCGTCTCCGAGGGCGTGCAGATCAAGGGACGGGTGGACCGGGTCGAACGCGACGGCGAGGGGCGAGCCGTGATCATCGACATCAAGACCGGGAAGAACGGCCCGAAGGAGACCGAGCTCGACCGCCACCCCCAGCTCGGGGTCTACCAGCTCGCCGCGCTGCTGGGCGCCTTCCAGCGGCACGGCATGACCGAGCCCGGCGGCGCGGCCCTGGTCCAGGTGGGCGACGCGGCGGGCAAGAAGAACGCCAGGGAGCAGACCCAGCGTCCCCTGTCGGAGGACCCCGACCCCGGCTGGGCCCGTGACATGGTGGACACCGTGGCGCTCGGCATGTCCGGGCCGTTCTTCCAGGCCAAGGTCAACGACGGATGCCGTACCTGTGCCGTGCGGGCGAGCTGCCCGGTCAGCAAGAACGGAGATCAGGTGTGCTGAGCCGTACCACCGGCCGGGGCGGGGCACCGTGCTGAACCCGATCCAGCTCGCCGCCAAACTGGGCATCCTCCCCCCCACCCCCGAACAGGCCGAGGTGATCGAGGCCGGGCTCGAACCCATGGTCGTGGTCGCCGGAGCCGGATCGGGCAAGAGCGAGACCATGGCCGGGCGGGTCGTCTGGCTGGTCGCCAACGGCCTGGTCCGCCCCGAGCAGGTGCTCGGCCTGACCTTCACCAGGAAGGCCGCCGGGGAGCTCGCCATCCGGGTCCGCGAGCGCCTCAACGGCCTGGTCGCGGCCGAGCAGGTCCCCGCCGACCTGCTGGAGGGCGAGCCGGCCATCTCCACCTACCACTCCTACGCGGCCCGGCTGGTCACCGACCACGCCCTGCGGGAGGCCCTGGAACCCACCATGCGCCTGGTCACCCAGGCGGTCTCCTGGCAGCTCGCCACGCGGGTGGTCAGCGGCTACGACGGGCCGATGGAGCAGATCGAGTGGGGGCCGGCCACCGTCACCCGGGCCGTGCTCGAACTGGCCGGAGAGCTGTCGGAGCACCTGCGCGCCCCGGGGGACGTGCGGGAGATCGGCACCTGGCTCACCGAGCGGTACGGCGAGCTCCCCGGCTCGCCCACCCTCGCCCAGCACAGACCCCTGGCCGCGCAGCGGGCCAGGGAGCAGCTGCTGCCCCTGGTCGAGGCGTATGGACGGCTCAAGCGGAGCCGCGAGGTCGTCGACCACGGCGACCAGATGGCGCTGGCCGCCCGGATCGCCGCCAGGCACCCCCAGGTCGGCGAGATCGAACGGGGCCGGTTCGCCGTCGTCCTGCTCGACGAGTACCAGGACACCAGCCACGCCCAGCTCGTCCTGCTCCGCTCCCTGTTCGGCGGCGGTCACCCGGTGACCGCGGTGGGCGATCCCTGCCAGTCCATCTACGGCTGGCGCGGCGCCTCGTCGGGCAACCTCACCCGCTTCCCCCGCGACTTCAGAACCGTCTCGGGGGAGCTCGCCCCGGTCCGCCGCCTGTCGGTCAGCTTCCGCAACGGCGACGCGGTACTGGACGTCGCGGCCCGGGTGCAGATCCCGCTGCGGATGGAGGCCAGGGAGGTGCCGGTGCTGGTGCCGGGCGGCAACCGCGTCGAGCGCGGCCGGGTGGTGTGCGCCTTCCACGAGACCGCCGACGACGAGGCGGCGTGGATCGCCGACGGGATCGGCAGGCTGCTGGGGACCGAGAGCGCGCCCGACGGCATGCCCTGGGGCGACGGCGAGCGCAGGAAGGCCAAGCAGAGCGTGTGGGGCGGCCCGCAGTGCCTCCAGCCCCACGACGTGGCCGTCCTGGCCCGGAAACGGTCGCAGTTCCCCGCGCTGCGCCGGGCGCTGGAGGCACGGGACATACCGGTCGAGGTCGTCGGCCTGGGCGGCCTGCTGACCGTGCCCGAGGTCTCCGACATCGTCGCCACGTTGCGGGTGATCTACGATCCGACGGCCGGGGACGCCCTGGTCCGGCTGCTGTCCGGCCCCCGGTGGCGGATCGGCCCGGCCGACCTGAAGGAGCTGGGCGAGCGGGCCCGGGAGCTGAACCGCGAGGCCCGGGGCGCCCCGGCCGGGGTCGCCGACCCTCTCGACCAGGTCGTGGTGGACATGGCCGAGGAACGCGGCAGCCTGGTCGACGCTCTCGACGAGCTGCCCGACCGCCCCGAGTGGCAGGACCTGTTCTCACCCCTGGCCCGGGTACGGCTGGTCGCCATGGCCCAGGAACTGCGCTCCCTGCGGGCCCGCAGCGGCCAGCCGCTCCCCGACCTGATCATCGAGATCGAGCGCAGGCTCGGGCTGGACATCGAGGTGGCGGCCAGGGGAGCGGCGGTCGGCGTGTTCGCCGCGCGCGCCGACCTGGACGCCTTCCTGGACGCCGCTACCCGGTTCGCTGGTGACTCCGAGGACCCGACGCTGGGCGCGTTCCTGGCGTTCCTGAAGGCGGCCGACTCCGAGGAGAACGGTCTGGACGCCGGACGGGTGGGGGAGAGCAACAGCGTCAAGCTGATGACCGTCCACGCGGCCAAGGGCCTGGAGTGGCCGGTCGTCGTGGTGCCCGGCATGTCGCAGGCGGTGTCCAGGTCCGGGGCTCTGACCGTCGGCACCATGTTCCCGGCACGCCCGGTCGCCAGCCCGAAATGGACGGAGAACCCACGCAAACTGCCCTACCCGCTCCGCGGCGACGCCTCCGACCTGCCCCGGCTGGGCGGGCTGTCCAAGGATGAGCTGGCCGAGTTCGACGAACGCTGCCGCGAGCGCGACCTGATGGAGGAGCGCCGCCTGGCCTACGTCGCGGTCACCCGCGCCCACTACCTGCTGATCGCCTCCGGCTACCGCTGGGGCAGCGCGTCCAAGCCCCTGGACCCCTCCGACTTCCTGCTGGAGATCAGCGAGACCTGCGGCCGGGTGGCCGTCTGGGCCGCCGACGCCGAGGACGGCGCCGTCAACCCCCTGCTGGCGGAACCGGCCGAGTCCGTCTGGCCCGTCACCCCCGGGGGCCTGCGATACGAGGCCGTCCTCGACGGCGCCACCATGGTCGAATCCGCCCTGGCGACCCTCGCCACAATCACGGTCTCGCCTCCTCCGGCCGCCTCCCCCCCACCCGTCTCCCTCCCCGAGAGCTCTCCCGTCTCCTCCCCGAAGGGCTCATCCACCTTCATCCCGGAGCATGGGGACATCCCCTTCCCCGGAGACGAGGACATCCCTTTCTCCGGGGACGAGGACATCCCTTTCTCCGGGGACGAGGAGATCCCTTTCCCCGAGGACAGGGACGCCCCCTTCCCGGGGGACGAGGACGACCCTCTTCCCATGGCCTCGGAGGACGAGGGATCGTTCATCCCCGCCCGGCAGGCGGGTCCGGCCGGCTCCGAGCACGGGTCCGGCGGTGAGCCGGAAGCGGGGCCGGAGCCGGAGCCGGAGAGCGAGCGGGCCGGGGCGCTCGCGGAGCTGCGGGGGTGGGACAGGGAGCGGGCGAAGGCGTGGGAGCGCGACACCGAGTTGCTGCTCAGGGAACGGGAGCTGAACCGGCGGCGCGGTGGCGGCCAGGTGCGGCTGCCCACCCACCTGACCGTGTCCTCCCTCGTCACCCTGGCAGCCGACCCCAAGGCCCTGGCCCGCCAGATCCGCCGCCCCGTACCCAAGAAGCCCGCCCCGCTGGCCCGCCGGGGCACCTCGTTCCACAGCTGGCTGGAGTCCCGGTGGGGCCAGCAGCGGCTGATCGACGAACTCGACCTGCCCGGCGCGTCCGACGCCGTCGAGCAGACCGATGCCCGGCTCGACGAGCTGCTCGCCCGGTTCGAGGAGAGCGAGTGGGCGGAGCGGGAGCCGCTGGACGTCGAGGTCCCGTTCGAGATGATGATCGCCGACCGTCTGGTCAGGGGCCGGATGGACGCGGTGTTCCAGACCCCGGACGGCCGCTACGAGGTCGTCGACTGGAAGACCGGCCGGCGTCCCACCGGCAAGGCGGAGGCCGCGGCCTCCGTCCAGCTCGCCGCCTACCGCCTGGCCTGGTCGCGGCTGGCGGCCGTTCCCCTGTCCCGGGTGAGTGCCGCCTTCCACTACGTCCGTCTCAACGAGACGGTCCGCCCGGTCAACCTCCTCGACGAACCCGGCCTCGCCACCCTCATCGAGTCGATCCCCACGTCCAGGTGGACTCCGGATCTCATCCGGCCTGTCCGGATTTCAGGGCGTTGACGAACGTTCGCCATTCGTCGGCGGTGAAGCTCAGCGTGGGTCCGTTCGGAAGATCAGCCGGGTCCGCATCCCGGGCCGGACGCAGATCAGCGCGGCGATCGAGGTCCGGCCCGAGCCGCGGTAGGACACCGGCAGCACCGGAGTCTGCCCCGTGCGGGCCCAGGTCCTGCCCTTGGGCGGTCTCAGACT
>NZ_JBEXUG010000026.1:0-92187 GCF_040614315.1 Streptosporangium sp. NPDC006007
GTCTACCAGGGGCTTCGCTATGCCGTCAGGCCAACGCTGACCTTGCGACCACGCTGTGACCAGCAGTCCGCCGTCAAGGAGATGAAAAAGGCTCATTAATGACCGTGAAGACAGGTGAAGAGAAGTTCGTTGCGTCTGGGACTTTGCGGCTGTGGACAGAGCGGTTCGGCGATCCGGGAGATCCCGCGGTGCTGCTCATCATGGGCACATCAACCATGGGAATGGGCTGGCCGGACGAATTGGTGAAGGCTCTCCTCGACGGCGGGCGACAAGTGATCCGCTTCGACCATCGAGACACCGGGCGGTCCGACTGCGTGGACTTCGCGACGCATCCTTACACGCTGGCGGATCTGGCCGCCGACGCGACAGCCGTGCTGGACGGGCATGGGGTCGCTACCGCGCACGTCGCGGGAGCATCGCTTGGTGGCGCGATCGGGCAATGGCTGGCGGCGCACCGCCCCGAGCGCGTGCTCACCCTAACCGCGATCATGACCGGCCCGATGGGCCACAACGCAGGGCCTGCTTTCGCGCGGGCCCTCGCCGGGCGGGATCCCGACCCCGACGACCTCCCGCCGCCCGCGCCACGGTTCCTTCAGCACCTCGCCCGCCTGGCGGCCGCGCCCCCGGCCGGTCGCGAGGAGCGTATCGCGGCCAATGTGGAGACCTGGCGCGTGCTGAACGGCGACGTCCTGACCTTCGACGAGCCGGCCGCGCGGCGGCTCGTCGTGGCCGAGGCTGACCTGAGCGGTGACTCCCGCGCTGCGGCCAACCATCATCTGGCAGGAAAGACAATGACCGAAGACAGGCTCGTGCCGCTCTCCTCGATCACCGCGCCGACGCTGGTCGTGCATGGCACCGAGGATCCCCTCCGCCCATTGCCGCACGGCGAGGCGGTCGCCGCCCAGATCCCGCGCGCGCGTCTGGTGACCGTACCCGGCATGGGGCACGGGTTTCTGTCCCCCCGGCTGCCGCGCCAGATCGCTGAGATCATCCGAGGCCACACCTCTCTCGCTGAATACGGGAAAAGGACTAGGGAAATTTGCAAGGGGCGGGCGACATAAGCAAGATATGGCGAATTATCTGGATTTGGCGCCCCAGCTCTGCTGACCAGAAAATTTTGATAAACCGCCAGTCGTGGGTGATTACGGGAACGACGTGATCGTGCACGAGGATCTGCGGATCGCGGGCATGACCCGGTCGGCGTCCGGCACGATCGAGGCCCCCGGCCGCAACGTCGCGCAGAAGGCCGGGCTGAACCGGGGCATCCTGGACGCGGGCCGCACCTGCGCCCACTGCGGGCACATCGCGAAGGAGAACCGCCGCACCCGGGTCGCGTTCGCCTGCACGGCGTGCGGGCACACCGCGCACGCCGACGTGAACGCGGCGATCAACATCCTCAGGGCAGGACTTGCCCTTCGCCGGGCCGCGCAGGCGGCTTAGCGAGAAGCCGCTCCCCTCAAGGGCGGAGGAGTCACACCTACGACGGCACTGACGCCGCCGGACGGAGTGAGCCGTCACGGCATCTTTACCCCCGTCATTACCGGCGGAGTGGGAGCGTTCCCAGGCGAATGCGATTCTGGTGGCAGATTAATCAGGCAAACATATCTGAACGGACTAATCATCGATCGGTACGATAATCGTACCGGTGGTCTTGATATATCATCAACACCGGTTACGTCTATGACGCCTTCGGCCGGACGGCCGGTGTGTCGGCCGTGCGGGCGGCGGCCGGGGTTGATCTCCATATCGATTATTCGGCCAATGGCCATCGCACCCGGACTCGGAACGTCAGTGGTCTCGGTGTTCTCAACGCCACGCAGACCGGTGACGGTGCCGTCACCTCGCGGTTGACGAACTTGCGTGGTGATGTCGTCGTGGCATATGACGCCGGTGCGGGGCGACGGGGCTTCAGTCATATCGGGAATGGATTGGGTCTCGGTCTCTTCGGAAAGGCCGTCAGGGGAATCACCTTGCCGGTGGGCTGCGTAAGGAACGGGGCGGCGGAGCGGCTGTTTGCCGTCACGATCGCAACTTTTTAAGCCCTAGGGGTTGTTGTTTCAGTCGAATTAGGGAGGGCGGATGACTTGCGGCCCCCGTAATGACCATGTTGCTGTCGCCGTAATGACTATCCGCCTTACTGTCGGCGTTGTTGTGTCATGGGCGTACGGAGGGGACCCGGAGTCGCCGTTTATGTCGTTATGTTTTGGATAGCCATTATTCAATGAATGGGAAAAGCGTCGCCGCGGATCGAGTGACCGCTAAAACCGACGGAAACGCTCTTCCGGGCCGCGAGGTCATGCATTCTCCACGCTCCGTGATCATCGCTCTTTCGAGGTCCGCCACGGTGCTCCCCGGAAGGCCGTCGGCCGGACATCGGGCCGGAAACATGTCGCCGGCTGCCGGGGCGATCTGGATCGCGCAGAGTAGGACACGCTGGTAGTGGCGCATGGAGGACGATCACTCTGCGTGATCAGGCTACTGCGATTTTCGTTGACGGGAGGCGGACAGTGAGATTCGCCACTTTTTCGCGTCGCCGGTCCGTCGACTTGGCGGACACGGCGTTCTGCGCCGGTCTCGGGGGTGGCCGCGCCGTTGGGCGCGCGGCCCGGTGAGGTCGCTACCAGCGATGACAACTCAAAAGTCGGTAAGCGCGGCCGAAGTGCCGGGTGCCCGATGGGGGAGGGGGGTGCGTTGCCGAGGTGACAAGTGGCTTGGAATATCCCCTTTTCTCTGGACTCGTCTTCGTCGGCATGGTATTCATGGCCTGCGGCGGAGGTGTTCAGAACGCGGTGGTTCAACGATGTGAAGATGACTGGGAATGGAGGTCGGAGGCGAGCTGCGACGGCTTTGTCGAAGGGGTTGAAACAGCTTGAGCTTTGCTTTCTTCGTCAGGGTCGCCATAGCGTCGAATTACTGGTTGAATACACCGGAAATAGGATGGTAAGTACTGTGGCCTGATTGTCTTGGCGCACCTGCGAATGCAGGCGCCGGTCGTACTGGTGTGGCAACCTTGACCGGCATGCCTGTGCGCGGATGCGGCGGTTCATCGGTCAATGACGATTGGTCGCCGGTCGTTCAGTTGTCGCCCTGCTTTCCGGAGCTCAATCCGGTGGAAGGCCGCTGACCGCTGCTGAGTCGCGGAGTGTCGGCCGATCTCGTCGTCAGTGGCCCCGATCCCGGCCAGGACGGCCGAGCGTGGCCCGAAGAGGATCCGCTGCCGTCCGCACCTGATTGACGTCTGCTCAAGACGAGACCGGCCCGGTCACCAGGCCACTGTAACTTCACGCAATTAAAGATCGGCATGCCGAGTCAGAGGTCTGGCTCTGTGGTGCGCCCTCCCGCGGACCGGCTGCAGCCGCCTGGTTGATCTTCCGCGTACTGAACCGTCTTTGGCGAGCCCAGAACTCAATGGATTCGACTGCCGAGCCACACGTCGAACTCGCTCGACAGACAGCACGCCGACGGCCGGGAGACCGGATGCCGAATGACGGTCACGGCAGGCGCGTGACCGGATCGCCTCGGTGATGCCGGGGCCCGGAAAGCCGTGCTCCCTCCTCCGGTGGGCTGTCAGTCGGCATGAGATGGGAAGACATATGAGACTCAACCGCTTGAACGTGCCCCCATGGAGCAAGATCGCATTTATCGGAGCCCTTCTGTTCGCGTTTCGAATCATGGCCGCCGTGGACAGGGAGGGGCAGGGGGTGGGACCCGCGATTATCGCGCACCCGATTTTCGGCGGCCTCGTCCTGCTGTCCATCGCCATGGCGGTCGGCGAGATCGTGCTGAGGCGGAAGAGGTAGTGGCCTCCGCCTGACACGCGCTGGACGATTTCATCCCGCCTTGCCGGTCTGCGGCAGGAGAATCACGCTGACCCGCCGATCCACGCGGAGAAGGCCACGGAGTGCGGAAAGTTCCGCCCCACGTCTTCGGCCGGGTGCCGGCCCGCTCTGCGAACCCCCCGGGGTACGCGGTCGCGGGACTATCGGAAGATCGGGTTCAACGCCGCCGTAGGGCCGGGTCGGTCAGGGCGGGAGGGACGTGCCCCACGTCGTCGGGGCTGATGTTCACGCCTGGGGGAGCCAGGGCGTCGACCGTGTCGAGGACGCCGGGCGACAGCCGTACCGCGTCGGCGCCGAGCCGGCGGGTCAGTCGCTCCAGGGCGCGCGGGCCGATCACCGCGGAGGTGACGGCGCGATGGGGGAGCACGGAGCCCAGGGCGAGGTGGATCGTCGAGATGACGACTACCACCTACGCTTCGTGCGCCGGCGGCTGAACAAGGTGCGCGAGCAGAATGACACCATCGTCCGCTTCGATCCGCTTCGAGGGGCGCACCGCCAGCGGGTACAAGCCCTGCTCCGACAACTACGACATGTCGGCCGGCCGTATCGATCTCAGCGTCGAGGACCCGCGCGGCAGCCACGCGAAGTTCGTCCACCCCGACCTCCCCCGCCGCCCTACGCCTTCCAGCTCATGGAGAACCTGCGCTCTCCCCCTATCGGGTGGTCCGCCCGGCCTCTGGGAGGGAATGGCTCAGCACATGACGCGGACCGTCCGCCGGGACGTGGCCACGTCGCTCGACCCGGACGAGTTCGACGGGCCGGTGGACAAGGACTGAAGGAGAACGGACATGATGGAGAGGAAGCTCACCGAGGCGCGCTGGACTCACATCGCGCTGCCCAGCTGCGACCTGGACAAGGCGATCGAGTTCTACACCACCATGACCCCGCTGGTGGTCGTCTCCCGGCACGAGGACAAGGACGGGCGCAACGCCTGGCTGTCCAACGACAAGCAGGTGGAGACGCCGTTCGTGCTGGTGCTGGTGGAGTTCGCCAAGGACAGGGGGAGACAGCAGCCGCAGCTCTCCCCGTTCGCGCACCTCGGCATCGAGATGCCCAACCGCGAGGACGTGGACCGGATCGCCGCCGAGGCGCGGGAGACGGGCTGCCTGCACTGGGAGCCGACGGAGCTGCCGCCGCCGGTCGGCTACGTCTGCGCGCTGAAGGACCCCGACGGCAACGTCGTGGAGATCTCGCATAACCAGCGGGTCTTCGAGGAGGTCCGCACCCGGTGGGGGAGCTGACCCGTCAGGTGGTGGAGCGTTACATCGGGGCGCTCAACCGGCACGACCCCGACGAGATCGCCGCCTGCGTCACTCCGGCCTTCCACAACGAGCACACCTCGTCGGCCGGGGCCGGCCTGCACGGCAGGGACGCCTACCGCGAGCGGCTGGCGGGGTTTCTGGCGGAGTTCGCCGGCCTGCGGTACGAGATCGAGGACCTGATCGTGGACGGGCTCCGGGCGGCGGTGCCGTACCGGATGAGCTTTACCTACCGGGGGCGGCCCGTCGCCATCCGCGGGATGTTCCGCTTCGAGGTCGAGGGCGGCCTCATCGCCCATCGGGTCGACTACTGGGACGGCGAGGAGTTCGCCCGTCAGACCTCCCGCTGAGATCCGCCGGATTCCGTACCGGCGGTGGCAGATGACCGCTGTGCGCCGCCATGGCCACGTGCGGGCTCGCGCACCCGCCGATCACGGTTACGGCGCGCTCTCGGGGCGCCGCTCCGGCCGCGCGAGCCGCTGACGGAGACGGGAGTGGTGAAATGCGACCCGTTGCGCGGCCTGTTCAGGTTCGCTTGCCCGGTGGAAGGCGTAGACGAACCGCCGCCGCCGGGTGTCCCAGCCCGTGCACCACCAGAACCGGTCGCCGTCGGACCAGACCACCAGGCCCGCGCAGACCGCCGCCAGCGCCGGCCCGTGGCCGCCGTGCACGTCCGCCGCGATCCCGTGACGGGCCAGGGCGTCACGGAGCCGCACCGTCGCGTCCACCGCCGCCGACGACTCACGCGGCAACGACGCGCTCACGACGTGTACCGCGCGGCGAGGACGAGCTCCACGACCCTCTCCGGCCACTCCCGCCGGACCGCCTGGAGATCGGAGCCGTCGTGGAGGGCCACCAGGTAACAGCCGGAGCGCGCCCCCACCGTCACCGTGACGCCCCGCCGCCCCCGAGAGCCGATCACCACCAGCTCGGGCGGATGACGCTCCATCCACGACCGCAGCGGAGACCGATCCGGCCAGGCGACACCGTCCATCCGATTGGCGTAGAGCCCCAGACCGATCCCGTGATGGCAACAGGCCCGGATGCCCCGTTCTTTGAGAAGCCGCTGCACCACGGCCAACGCCGTGTCATGCAGGTCCGCCGTGGCCTCGTCGATCGTCTCCGCGGATCCGATCGGCGCCGTGTGCCGTATCACCTGTCCTCCAAGGTCGGAATCATCGGATTCAGGCGGCGAGAGAGGTGGCTCTCGCCGTCACGACGACCTTACGGAGTGTCACGATCGTGGTTGTTCACGCTTTCCGGTGAACAATCGTCCGGTGAAAACGGCGCCTACAGGGTCATGCGTCTTTCCAAGCGGCGGAGCTCTTCGGGGACATTGCGGTAGTGGGAGCCGAGCTGCCGGACGGTTTCCCGTGCCGTGGGGTGGAAACGGGTCATTTGTGGTGCAATTTTGTCGGCCTTGAGTACGCGTTTGAATGCTTTGTCGTAGTTGTTGAGCCAAAGGTGTGTTCTGGCCATGTCGATCTCGTGGTGTGCCCTGCGCTCGGCATAGAGTGTGGGAGGCGGCTTGAAATCCGTGTCCAGACGGACCGCCTGGTCGTAGTCGCCGAGCTCGGTCGCCACCGCACATCCGTGGATGGCTACGTTGGTGGAATTCACTTCTGAGCCGTATGGATCCAGCCGGTTTCTCGGGTCGATACGGGCCGCTGTTTCGGACGCGAGGCCGTGATGCTCCCAGGCGTCCGATGCCCGTCCTATTCGGGCGGCGGAGACGGCGGCCCGGAGGTGCAGGGAGGCGTAAACCTCCAGTCCTGCCGCTTCAGAGCGGTCTACGTCGTCTGCCGCCTGTCTCACCACCATCAAGGCGATGTCGCCGAACCCCAGATTGAGCATCAGCAGTGCGCGTCCCAGCGGAACCAGGTGCCGCAGATGGGGGTCGTCGGCGCGTGGGGCGGCGGTCGCGGCTCGTTCGATGCCGATCTGAGCCAGGTCGTTGTAACCCAGGCGGCGCGCCAGGGATGCCGCCAGGGCATAGGAGTGGTTCAGCAGACGCCATGCTTGCGGGGCGTCCGACTCCATCGTGTGAACCGTCAGTTCCTCGATGACCGCCGGTAGGTGGTTTCCAAGACTGACATGTGCGGCGGCTTCTTGTAGTTTCTGGAGTTTGATCAGTTCTGCGGCCAGTTCGTTGAGCGGCCTCGGAGGGGTTTCCAGCTCGGGGGGAATGTCGATGTAGGCCAGGGCGCGTCTGATGGCGGGGATTGCCTGGTGGACGGCGTCGGTGCGTCTGTCGGGTCCTCGGTAGGGTTGGCCGTTGAGCTCGGCGGGGTCGACCGCGCACACGCGGGCCACGGCCGCGACGAGTGCGGGGGTGGCCGGTTTGTGGCCTGATTCGACCTGTGCGATCAGGCTGCGGGAGACGTGTGCCCTGGCCGCGAGGCCCGTCTGGGTGAGTCCTCGGCGGTTCCGTGCTCTGGCGATCCGGCGGCCGGTGGACTCGCTCTTGCCGTCGCCCGGGTCGGGGTTCCAGTCACGCTCGGCCATCTCGGCTCCTCCTCGCCCTCGCGCGGCCTCTCCACCTTAACTTTCGTCTCGCCCAGGGAGATGAACATTCCTCAGAGACGACTCCGCTGAGGCGCCCTGATTCCTGTCGTTCGTCAGGACTTGGTGGGGCCTGTTAATTCCATGCCGGGTAGGGCGGGGCGCGAGGTGAAAAGCGAATGGTCCGTTATGCCGGTGTGGCTGAGCGGTTCTCGTACGCCTCGCAAGGGTCGACGAGATCGAGAATCCGAGGCACCACCGGGCGCAGATCGCCGTGGCTCCCTGATCTCCTGACCTCGGGCGTTCCTGCTGCGCCCCGGTTGTCGGCCGGGGCGCCGGAATGTCATGGGAAGAGGATATGGAGCCGGTCCGTGGCGGCGCGGTACGTTGATCGGGTGGAGGAGGAGCCGTACGACGACACGGGGGTCCGCGTGCGCGTCCCCGCGCGGGTGCGCCGCGTCGTCTCGCTCGTCCCGTCCCTGACCGAGGCCGTCGCGGCGACCGGGGCGGAACTCCTGGTGGGGGCCACCGACTGGTGTGACCACCCGGCCGGACTGGACGTCGCGCGGGTCCGCGGCACCAAGAACCCCGACCTCGGCCGGATCAGAGCGCTCCGCCCCGACATCGTGCTGGCCAACTTCGAGGAGAACCGGGCCGCCGACCTGGACGCGCTCCGCGCCGCCGGGGTGCCGGTCTGGACGACCGTGATCCGTACGGTGGACGAGGCGCTCGTCTCCCTGGACCGCGTGCTCACCCGAGTGTGCCGGATGCCCCGCCCCGCCTGGCTGGACGAGGCGGGGGCGGCGTGGAACCCGCCGGAGCCCGCTCGACGGCGCCGGGCGGTGATTCCCGTCTGGCGCAGGCCGTGGATGGTCCTCGGCCGGGACACCTTCGCCGGTGACATGCTGACCCGGCTGGGCGTCGGCAACGTCTTCGCCGGCCATCCGGAGCGGTATCCGAGGATCCCCCTCGCGGATCTGCTCGCCGCCGGACCCGATCTGGTCGTCCTTCCGGACGAGCCGTACCGTTTCACCGCCGACGACGGGCCGGAGAGCTTCCCCGGTGTCGACGTGGCGCTGGTGAGCGGCCGTCATCTGACCTGGTACGGCCCGTCCCTGGCCGAGGCGCCCTCGGTGCTGGCCGGACAGCTCGACCTGGCGGCCGGTGCCGGGTGAGGGGGCCCGGCCCCCGCCGTACGGCCGTCCCGCGCGGCGGTGGTGGCTGCCGGGGCTCGGCCACCACGGGAGTGGACGAGGCGGAGCGGGCCGCTCAGCGCAGGAGTACGGCGGCGCCCTCGACGCGGTCGGCCGCCAGGTCGTCCAGTGCCCGGTCGGCGGCGTCGAAGGGGTAGGCGGCCGTCGTGACCCGCGGGGGGCGGGCCAGGGCGAGGTCCAGGAACGCCCGGCCGTCGGCGCGGGTGTTGGCGGTGACGCTGCGCAGCGTCCGCTCCTGGAACAGGTGGCGCCGATAGTCCAGCGCGGGGATGTCGCTGAGGTGGATGCCCGCCACGGCCAGGGTGCCGCCCCGGTCCAGGGCGGCCAGCGCGACCGGAACCAGCTCTCCCGCCGGGGCGAACAGGATCGCCGCGTCCAGCGGTTCCGGCGGGGCGTCCGCCGCGCCTCCGGCCGAGGCCGCCCCCAGCGCCAGCGCCAGCTCGCGGGCCCTGGCCGACCGGGTGAGGACGTGCACGGTCGCCCCCTGGGCGACGGCGACCTGGGCGGTCAGGTGGGCCGAGGCGCCGAAGCCGTAGACGCCCAGGCGTCCGCCGGGGGGCAGGTCGCAGCGGAGCAGGGCGCGGTATCCGATGATCCCGGCGCAGAGCAGCGGCGCCAGCTTCTCGGCCGGGGCGTCGCCGGGGAGGGGGTAGACGTAGTCCTCGGGGGCGGTCAGATATCCGGCGTAGCCGCCGTCGGCGTCCCATCCGGTGTAGGTGGAGGCCGGGCAGAGGTTCTCCGCGCCCCGGAGGCAGTAGCGGCAGCGCCCGCAGGTCGAGCGGAGCCAGGCCACGCCGACCCGGCTGCCGGGTGCGAGCCGTACGGCGCCGGGGCCGTTCGCGGCCACCCGGCCGACGACCTCGTGGCCCGGTACGGTCCGAGGGCGGCGCGGCGGCAGGTCGCCCTCGGCGAGGTGGAGATCGGTCCGGCAGACGGCGCACGCCTCGACCTCGACCAGCACCTCGCCGGGGCCCGGCTCGGGAACCGGGAGCCGGACCCGCTCCAGAGGACGCGAGGCCGTCGGTCCGGGCTCGGCGACCACCCAGGCGTCCATCTCGCCGGGGATCGCCCGGCCCACCGGACGCGCGCCGGAGGTCACGGGACGTGCCGGATGCGCCGGCCGGTGATCTCGGCGGGGACGATCCTGACGTACAGCTCGCGGTCACCGCCCGCCCACGGCTGAACGTCGGAGGCGTCGACCGAGGCCCGCTCGTCGTCGGAGACGTGGTGGGCGCCGCCGCGCACCAGCACGCTCCAGCCCTCACGGCCGGCGTCGTCGATCCGGTCGACCTCGAAACCGATCTTGAACTCGACGCCCTGGACACCGGTGCGCAGGTTGTCGTCGAGCGGGCCGCCGAAGGCGGTGCGGAAGACCACCGCGTTGTCGTGTATCACGTAGTTGACCGGCAGGATCGCCGGTCCGCCGGGCTCGTTGAAGGCCACCCTGCCGACACCGCCGGGGGAGATCAGCCGCAGGCACTCCTGCGGCTCCAGCCGCTCCAGGCTGGGCCGGGGGGCGGGACGGCCGCGCCCGGGAGGCAGGTCCATCGTGCCGCCCAGCAGTTCCTCGACGCCGGTCTCCAAGGCGACGGCCAGTTTGCGCACGGTGTCCATCGTGGGGGACGCGGCGGCCTCCTCCAGGTAGCCGAGGTATCCGGGGTCGATCCCGGCCCGGCCGGCCAGCTGCTCGCGGCTCAGGCCGAGGCTCTCGCGCCGCCTGGCCACTCGGCGGCCCAGATCGCCCGGGGCCGTCATATGTTCGGTCATGCGGGGCTCCAATGGAAGGGTGAACGATCGTCCGGAGCCGGCGGCGGGAGTGTCCGGCCGCCTTCGATCCGGATCACTTTCGGGCCTCCCCCCGACGGCCTGTCCCTAACCTGCGGGAAGGTCGGCGCGATCGACGCGTGCTCCGTCGCGCCCCATCATCCCACCGCGGGGACGGCCGCCGGCCAAGGGCCGGAGGTCCCCGATGACAGGGCCCTTGGGCCGGTGGGGTGACTGTCGCGCATCACATAAATCATGTAAAATGAACCCCTTTTCGGCAATTGTGGCAGTGAGTAATTTTTCACATTTAATGCTTATAAGTGGAGAAGAAGGGGGAGGTCATTGTTGGGCCGTGCCCGGGGCGTTCCGAGGTGGAGGGGCGTGCCCGGATATGCCCGCGCGCCGGGTCTCTCCGGGGTCGTCCCCTCCTCCTGGGGGGATGGCCTGCTGGAAAGCTGCCCTGAATGCCGTCGATATTGGCTTTATTGGGCAGATGTCCACCAAAGGAGTTCAATCGGATAAAAGACCGGTTTATGCCTTTCGGTAAGCGGGTTCTGGTGGTTCATGTCCCTGCTCGGTGTCGAGATCCTTTGCATAGGATGCGTAACGATCGAAAGACAAAACCTCACAAGTAGGGATTCGGTCAGTAGGCATAGTGCATCGTTCCAGTACCAAGCAGTGCGCGACTGCCGGTGTGGGGGCCGGTGGGGCTCGTAGGGTGGACGGACGGAGCTTGGAGCGGGCGGCGTGGATGTCGCGGGTTCGGGGAGATGCGAATCCGGCTGCGATCGCGGGGAATGACGTTCCGGCGGAGTCAGAACCGGGAGAAGAATGTCAAGAATTAAGAAGTTTGGTGGAGTGTGCGGAGATATTAAGCGCCGGGCGTTGCCGAGTCGATGACGGAAGACAACTGGTTCCGCGACTACGCCGCGCCCGGACGCGACTCCAACCGGCCTCCGGCGGCCGGCCCGAACGGTGCCCAGCCCTCCGGAGAGGAGACGGGCGCGACGTGGCCGCCCGCCGGCGGTCCCGGCGGGACCCGGCCGTACGAGAACGGTTTCGCCGACGACGCCCGATCCCCGGCCACCCGGAATCCGGGCGGTTCCACGGACGATCCACCGGGAGACCGGACCTCGGGGAACGGTTCCGGCGGCACCGGGCACCCCGGCACCGGCTTCGGCGCCACGGGGTACTCCGGACCGGGCTTCGGCGGCACCGGGCACCCGGGCACCGGCTTCGGCGACACCGGGACGTGGGGGAGTGGTTCCGACGGCGCCCGGCACTCCGGCAACGGTTCCGGCACCCCCGGGACGTGGGAGGACGACTTCGGCGGGACGCCCCCGGGCGGCGCCCCCGGCGCCCACTACAGCGAGCGGACCGCCAACGACCCCACGGCGAGGTACCAGGCACTCCGCGACGACCCCGACGCCCCGGACGACCCCGGTGAGCGGCCCGGGGACGGACCCGCCGACTGGCCCGACGACCGGCGGGGGAGCGGTGAGGACGCCGGGTGGACGCGCCCCCAGGGGCCCGCCGGGCGGCTGTACGAGACGTTCTCCGACGCCTTCTCCGGGCTGCGGGACAGGCTCCGGTTCAGGCGCCGTCCGGCGCCCGGACCGGCCGAGGTGCACACGCCGCCCCGAACCGTCACCGGCGCCGAGGGCTACCGGGTCCCCGTCGCCTCGCGCCCCTTCCTGTGGTGCGCGGGCACCGACCCGGACCTCGTCCCGAACCGCAGCGAGCTGTACCGCTACTCGACGATCGGCGTCTTCGTCTGCCTGGTGGCGCTCGTCGCCACCACGATGTTCGCGATCTTCGCCTCGGTCGTCAACGGGGGGTTCTCCCCGGCGATCCTGCCCTTCGCCGCGATCTGGGGCGTCGTCATCTTCTGGGTCGACCGGTCGATCGTCGCCGAGCCCGCCTACGGCAAGGTCCTGTCGGGGACGGACCGGACCGGCCTGCTCGACCCGGTCGGCAGGAGCCGGAAACCCGGCTGGCTGACCTATCTGATGCGGCTGATCCTCGCCGTGGGCGTGTCCTTCATCATCGCCGAGGCCGTGACGCTGCTCATCTTCCAGTCGGAGGTCAAAGAGCAGCTGGCCTTCACCCAGACCGCCCGCACCGACCAGCTCGACGCCACCTTCAAGGCCGCCGACGAGGACAGGCGGCGGCAGCTCGACGTCAAGTACAACCGGGAGAGTCTCTGCGCCGAGAGCGACGCCAGAAGACGCGTCCGTGACGCCGTGCAGCGGAAGAAACAGGACGAGGAGGCGGGCAAGGAGGGGCCGGGACTCAGTGGCGACCGGGGGGTCGGCCGGATAGCGGCCAACCTGAAGCGGGACTACGACAACGCGCAGCGGGAGTACCGGGCCGCGCAACGCGAGTGCGACGCGGCGCGCAGGGCGGTCACCGCGGATCTCACCCGGTTCCAGGAGGCCGAGCGCGCCAAGCGGGAGGCCGAACGCCTCGACGTGCGCAGGAACACCGGCTGGGTGGCCCAGGAGAAGGCGCTTCACGAGTTCATCAGAGGCAGCGACAGCCCCATCGTCTTCGCGCTGCCCTGGGTGCTGCGGGTCACGATCCTGGTGCTCGACCTGTTGCCGCTCAGCGTCAAGCTGCTGGGCGGGCCGACCGTCTACGAGCGGCGGCTCCGCGAGCAGGCGTACAGCCAGGCCTACGAGACGCAGCGGCTGCGCGACTCGCACATCGCCAAGATCGACATGAGGTACGACCTCGATCGATTGAAGACACGGGACAGGTACGACCAGGGGCGCGCGGACATCCGTGACGGCCCCGACCGCGGTAGCCGGGGGACTCGTAAACATCGGAATCGATACTTCTGAGGGGTCTCGTTGACCGACTTCCACGCCCGACACGGTGGATCGGCCTCCTCCTCCGACGCCGGCCACCGGGAGGCGATCGGCCGTTACCGCCGGCTGGCCGACCGCGCGATGGCGGCGCTCGGCCAGGAGGAGATCCCGGACGCGGCGGCCGTACGGCACGCCCACGACCGGGCCGCCGCTCTCGCCGCGCGGCTGAAGGAGCGCTGCGCGAAACCGGTGTCGGTCGGCATCGTGGGAGAGTACAGCGCGGGCAAGTCCATGCTGCTCGGCGCGTTGCTGGGCCGGCCTGGACTGCTGCCCACCTCCGGCTCGCCCACCACCGGCAATGTGACGGTGCTCCGTATGGAGCCCGCCGGGCCCGGGGAGGTCACCCGGCTGCGCGGCGCCAGGATCGAGTACCTCACCCGCGGGGAGCTGGCCGACGCCGCCGACTACATCATGAACGAGCTGATCCGGACCGTGCGGCGGGCCGGAGGCGGCCGGGACGTGTCGGCGCTGACCGGCTACAACCCCGTCAGGGACGGATGGGAGACCCTGAACCGCTGGGCGGAGACCACCCTGGACTGGGCCGCGATGGAGAACTCCCGGCTGCTCGGGATCACCCTGGAGCTGACCCGGATCCGGGACGCGCTCAAACTCGCCGGGGAGTTCGTGCTGCCCGGTCACACCGGGCTGGTCCTCCCGGTCGAGGTGGACATGCTCCGGCAGGCGCTGGACATCGAGGACATCCGGGATCTGCCCCGGAGTTTCCCGCGCACGGTGCAGGGCTTCCCGCTCTCCCCTCGGAACGCGGTGACGGCGGAGACGCTGCGGGTCACCTTCACCCTGATCCGCAGGGTCGTCTGCCAGGTGGCGGTCGCGGAGGGAGACTGGACCGGGCCGCTCCCCGGCGACGGCTCGGCGGCGGAGCTGTGCGACCTTCCAGGGCTCGGCGCCACCGCGATCCGGGACGAATACCTCAGTGTCCGGGAACTGGACGAGATCGACGCCATCGTGATCGTGCTGCCCTCGCACCGGGCCGAGCGCGACGACGCCCGGCAGTTCTACTCGCTGCTGGAACGTAACCGCCGGGGCAAGGGCGCGCTCAGCGAGTCGATCCTGGTCGCGGCCAACTGCTTCGACCTGCTTCAGCCTCCCGACCCCCCGCACACCGGGGCCGCCGACCTGGTCTCCTCCTCCCGGGACCTCTCCTCCCTGCACCGGATGGCCACGACGCTCAACGGGCGCAGGGAGGACCGGGTCGCCTTCACCTCCTCGCTCGCCGCGATCGCCGTCGGGGGCCTGCCGTACGACGCGGACGGCGAGGAGGGCGACAAGGTCGCCAAGGCGCTGGAGACGGCCGGGGCCCGGGCACGGCGGTGGAGGCGGGTCGCCGACGACCTGCTCCTGACCGACCCGGGACACGCCTACACCGCGGCGCTCGGCGAGTTCGGGCGCGACGGCGGGATAGCCGGGCTCCGCGCCATGCTCGACCGGCACGTACGGACCTACGGCGTGTTCCTCAAACACGAGGCGGTGGCGCCGATCGCCGCCGACCTGCTGGGCGCGCTGCGCACGCTCGACCGGATGCTCCGGCCGGGCCACCTGGGCGGCCTCGGCGCCCCCCGGGACGGCGCCTCACTGACCGCGCTGTTCCGGCGGATCGAGGAGGAGACCTCCCGCACGGTCAGGTCGCTGGGACTCCTGTCCGACCCGGAGCGCCTGTCCGTCGAGGGCGTCCAGGCCGCGCGGGCGGACGGGGAGGCCGTGCTCGACCTGGCGCGGGCCACGGTCACCTACGACGTGTTCACCTGGGGGGAGTGGCAGCAGTACCGGGAGCGGGTCAGGGACGACGACGGCCGGATAGGGCCGCCGCCGACCAGGGGGCGGACGGGCGGCGGGGCCGGGCGGAGCCCGTTGCTCGGGATCGTGCACCAGATGCCCACCGAGATCGAGGAGGCCGCCCCCGACACCACGGAACGGCTCTTCGGCAGGTTCGAGCCCACCTGCGTCCGGGCCGTCGGCACCGGCAGGGAGATCTACCTGGAGGCCGTGTCGTCCTGGGCGGAGCGGCGCCACCGCGAGCTGGCCAAGGTGCGCGAGACCCTGCTGGACCCCGACCTGCGGGCACCCATCGAACGGCTGTTCGCCGCCCTGGACCCCGCGGACGGCGGTGCGGCGCGCCGGCACAACCTGCTCGGCCTGACCGCGATGGACTGGCTGCCCGGCGCCGCGGCCCGCGTGCTGCCGGTGCCCGTCCCCTCCTCGCCCGAGGAGGCGGCCCGGATCGCCGAACGGTTCCCGCTGCGGACCGGGCACGCCCTGCCCTGGCACGGCGGCCGGCGGAACATCGGCGGCGAGGCGGGCACCCACGTCGTCACCCACCAGATGAACATCTTCCGGGTGCGCGGTGACATCATCGCGGCGGTCAACCATCACCTGCGGCGGCACCTGCTGGCGGACGCGGCCACCCTGGGCCGTGATCTCCGTGAGGCGCTGCAGGCGCTCCGCGAGGCCGTCCCGGCGGAGGAGAACGTCCGGCGTCTCACCCGTACCGGGGCGTCGGAGGCCAGAGGGCCCGGCCCCTCGGGAGGCCCGATCCGCGACCTGCTCGACGAATGGGGCGACGAGCCCGGAGGGAGGACACGATGACCGTGCGCCTGCTGTTCGCCGGCCCCGAGGACGGCGAGGGCAACGACGAGACCGCCACCGGCGTCTTCACGATCTACGAGGTGAACGGGGAGTACCGGCTGCCCGACGTCTTCGTCGAGCCGGAGGGGATCGCGCACGCCGTCGACGTCGCCGGGCCGCGGCCGGAGCCGCCCGGCGACGAGGCGGCGACGGAGATCGCCGGGCTCTACACGCTGCCCGGCTGGCGCCCCCGGCCGATCCCGGGACGTTACCTGCTGATCCAGGGACCGGCGATCTCGGTGGGCGACCTGCCGCCCGGCGACGGCGAACGGGTCGTCAGGGTGGCCTGGCGGCTCGGCGCGGCCGGGTCGCCACCCCGGGAGTTCCCCCTCGAACTCCGTCTCATGCCCCCCGGCGCGCGCCCCGCCCAGGGCATGACCGCCGGCAGGGACGCCGCCCGGCAGGTCGCCCCGATCGGTGAACCGCGGCGGCACCGGAGCTTCTTCGGGCACGCCGCGATCGACTTCGGCACCTCGTCCTCGACCGTCACCCTCTACAACAGAACGGGCGGGCAGCGCGTCGCGCTGGACGAGCAGCAGTTCGAGGTGCTGCTGAAGGGGTTCCACCGCCTGCTGCTCGAAGGGCCCGAGGGTCCGCACGGCGCCGACTGGCCACGGGTCCGCGACGACATCGCGCACGGGTTCACCGCCCGCCTCAACACGCGGCTCGGCCTGTCCCGCACCGGAGACTCGGTCCGGGTCACCGTCGGCGCCGACGACATCGAGGTGCTCAAGCCGGGCTCCCACCACCTGCCCGTGCCCCCCGTCCACTACCGGGACGCGCTGTGCCGGGAGCTCGACACGGCGATCTCCCGGATGGACGAGAAACTGGGCACCGCGTACGCGATGAGCCTCCAGCGCTGCTACGCCGATGCCTTCGGCACCCCCGCGCTGGGCTCGCTCTACCTCCAGCAGGTCGTCTTCGACGGTGACTCGCCCGAGATCCCCAGTGAGATCAAGGTGCTCGACGGCTCTCCGCTGCGGGCCGTGCTCGGCGGCGGGGCCGACCGGGTGCTCCGCAGTTACCCCGGCCTCAAACGGGCGCTCTCCCGGCCGCGCGACCTGCCGGAGCTGCCGGGCGCCGAACCGCACCCGGTGACCACCGACACCCTGCTGATGCACGCCTACAACGACCTGGTCGACAAGACGATCGAGTACGGTAACAAGGATCGATCCGCCGAGTGGGGGATCCGCGGGCTGAACCACCTCGTGCTGACCTACCCGACCACGCTGCCGCCGTCCGGCCGTCGCGCGCTGGAGAAGATGGCGCGGTCGAGCCTCAGGATGACCAAGGTGACCACGACGTTCGACGAGGCCGTGGCCGCGGCGCTCTTCTTCGTCATGCGGGACTTCGGCGGTGAGTCCGACACCGGCATCGAGCCGTTCCGCGCCCGGTCCCGGCGGGTACGGCCCGGCCGCCCCGCCTGGCGGCAGAACATGCTGGTCATCGACATCGGCGGCGGGACCACCGACGTCGCCCTGTTCGCCCTGCACCTGCTGGACCGGCAGGTCCCCGCCGAGGGGGTCGCCGAGGAGTTCTCCGGCCGCCACTACCTGATCCGCCCCGAGGTGCGCGGCTCCACCGGCCATCCGCAGCTCGGCGGCGACCTGCTCACGCTGCGGGTCTTCCACTGGCTGAAGGCGGAGATCGTGGACGCGCTGATGGCGCTCGGCCCGGCGGACCACGACAACACGTGGCTGCGGCACTGGCCCCCGTCCCACGTGGGCGCCGACGGCACCCCGCGCCCGATCGCGCCGGCCTTCATCGCCAACCCCGACCCCGGCCCCAGGCCGGACAAGGTGTGGGAGCGGCTGAGGGACCTGCTGCCCACGCACAGCCCGTCGTTCGGGCCGGCCGGCGGCCGTGCCGTACCGGGCTCGGCGTTCCTCCGGCTGTGGCAGGAGGCCGAGCGGGCTAAGAGGCTCCTCGGTGCCGGTGAGCGGTACACGCTGCCCAAGACCACCCTGCAGGAGGTGATCAACAACATCGACAGCCGGTCGCGGCCCCCAGCCGCGCTGATCGAGCGGCTTGAGCGCACCGTGGTCACCCTGCGCCCGGAACAGTTCGAGCACCTGGCCACCCCCGTCATCACGGCGGCCGTCGACATCGCGCTCACCACCTTCAGCGCGCAGCGCCGCAGAGAGCCCGACGAACCCATCGACATCGTCGCGCTCTCCGGCAAGACCAGCACCATGCCGCTGGTGGAGCGCATCGTGACCAGGCGGCTGCACGAGCTGACCCTGGACGGCGCCGACGGCATCCCGGCGCCCCGGCTGGTCGTGGAGCGCCGCTACGCCAAGCAGGCCACCTCCATCGGAGCCTGCTGGGCCTACGGCTTCAGCCGCTACGCCGACATCGAGAGCGACGAGGCCTCCGGCCCCGAGGACGGCGCGGAGCGCCAGGTCGACGGCCGCGAACGGCTGAGAGCGGGTGAGAACATCGTCGGAATCGCGGTGGACAACCTGTTCCAGAGCCTGCCGTGCGACTTCTCCCTGCAGAACGCCGACACGCGGGTGGGGATGCTGCTGAACGCGGGCGACCAGCTCGACATCGCCGACCGCACCGGCCGGCTGTCGGTCCGTACGGCCTGGCGTCCGATGAAGGAGGACATCCACATCCACCGCGAGCTGGGCGGCGACCGGGGCGAGTCCATCGAGTGGGGGCGCTTCACCTTCGCCGGCCGGGAGGACAGGCTCACCCGTGCCAACGTCGACTGGGGGAGGATCCGCTTCCAGGTCGAGATCAACCAGGAGCTCGAACCGGTCATCCACCTCTGCCACGGAGGCAACCCGATCTACCTGACGGAGGGCGACTTCAGCGACATCGGGGCGGTGCTGAACGGCGGTCGCGGGGGCGGCCGCCTGGAGACCCCTCTGGAGGCGACGGGCCTGCCCGCGGCCGTTCACGTCAAGCGGACCCCCGACGCGCTGGACGAGAGCACCAGCGTCGAGCTCTTCCCGATCCTGGCGCCGGGGGAGGAGACCACGCGTCACCTGCGCTCCTACCTCCTGGACAGCCACGGCGACGGCAGGGTGTTCACCGGTGCGATCGCCGCCGACTGGCTGCCGGCGCCCGCGCAGGAGCACGGCGCGGCGACCTGGGAGTTCCTCTGGGTCGACGCCTACGGCCGGATCTCCCCGCTGGTCAGGATGTCCGCCCCCCGTCGCGACCCCCACGTGCGGTATCACGTCACCCTCGACTGTCTGGGACGGCTCAGGATCCACGTCGGCTACCCCCGCTATCTGGCCGCCCGCAGGCTCACCGACCTGGCCGACTACCCGGGTTCGGTGTTCACCGCGGTGATGGAGCCGGGGGAGTCGTTCGGCAGGCCAGAGTGGGAGCCGTTCACCGGTGACCACTGAACTCCTACAGGACGGCGTCATGCGAACGCTCGACGAACTGCTCGAACCCCTGCTGGGCCTGGACGGGGAGGCCGCGCCCCTCGCCGGACCGCTGCGCGATCGGCTGCGTGCCGTCGTCACCGCGCTGGACGCCCATCTGGATCGGCACGCCCCCCAGGCGTCGGCCGATCTCTACCTGCGCGGTCAGAGCCTGATCGACCGGTTCCGCACCATTCACCGGGTGCCGGGCAGGGGACTGCACCACGCCGTCACCGAGGAACTGGCCGATCCGGAGAGCCCGCTGCGCGTCCCGCTCTGGACCGCGCTGGGCGATCTGGCCGGGCATCTGGTCGCTCTGCTCCACCTGGACGGGCCGCCGGAGCCGCCGCGGGAACACCACCGGCTGGCGCTCGCCCTGGTCGGGACGCTGCTCGGGCTGACCCATCCGGAGGCGGCGGGCGCCTCGCCCCGCCGGATCCCCGGCGGGGCGCTCGGCCAGGCCGGTCGTGCCGGCCGGGAGCGGGGCGGGCAGGCGGATTCCGCCGCGCGGCCCCGGGGCGGGCCGGCGGACCTCGCCGTGCGGCTGCGGGACGAGTACGACCGCCTGTACCAGGACACCGCCGTCTACCTGGGCGAGCCGGATCCGGCGCCGGGAACGGCCGAGGAGCTGTGGATCGCGCTGCACGTGGCCTGCCTGCGGCTGCCGGGTGCCATCGCCGACTCCCAGCGCCAGCACTTCGCGCAGACCTTCGCGGGCGCGCCGGAAGAGGACGACGACGGGGTCGTCCCGCCGCTGCCCGCCATCGGCTTTCCGGGGCTCGGCGGCGCCCGGGGGCAGGAGGACGACCGGTGGCGTTCCCCCCGGGCGGCGCAGATGTACGACATCCTCGCGGGGATGTTCACGGTGACGGAGCTGGACGCGGGGATCCATCACGGCCTGGACGAGATGGCACGGGACGCGCAGGCCCCGATCAGGCTGGACGTCGCGATCAGCCGCCAGTACCAGGAGCGGGCCTGGACCCGGCTGCGGGAACTGGACGAGCTCCAGCCGGGCAGCGACCTGGAGATCAGATACCTGACCTGGGTGGACGAGGTGGTCTCCTCGTTCTTCCCGCTGCCCCTGCCCGCCCCGGCCAGCTGGTGGGCCCTGCAGTACCGGCGCTCCCGGAGCCTCGTGCTGGAGGCGGTCAAGGCCGCCGGGGGCAAGGCCGACGTGGAGATCCTGGACCGTCAGCCCTACGATCGGGCGCTGCGCAGGAAGCTCAGCGGCACGCAGATGGTCCTGCCGGTGGAGGAGGTGGACGCCGACCGGGTGCTGTGGACCCTCCGGCTGCCGTGGCAGTTCAACGGCGCCGGTGAACCCGGCCGGGTCATCCATGGGGTCCGGCGCCGCTGACCGGGGGTTCCGGACGGCCCATTACTGGTGATTAGTGCATATCGGATGGGGTAGAACCGGCACATGGCACGGGGAGGATGGATCTCCCGCTGGCCGGTGCTCCGGCAGCTCAGGGGAGAGGACGGCAGGGGGACCGCCGCCCGCTCCGCGCGCACCGACGCGCTCCGGCCCCGCGTCGAGGAGGCCGACAGCGTCGCGCGGTCGGTCTGCCCGTACTGCGCGGTCGGCTGCGGCCAGCTCGTCTACGTCAAGGACGGACGGGTCACCCAGATCGAGGGAGACCCCGACTCGCCCATCTCGCGCGGCCGGCTCTGCCCCAAGGGGTCGGCCAGCAAACAGCTCGTCACCCACCCGGGGCGGCAGACCCAGGTGCTCTACCGGCGGCCCCACGGCACCGAGTGGGAGAGGCTCGACCTCGAAACCGCGATGGACATGATCGCCGACCGGGTGGTCCGCACCCGGCGGGAGACCTGGCAGCAGGAGGACGGGGGCAAGGTCGTCCGGCGCACCCTGGGCATCGCGGGGCTGGGCGGGGCGACGCTGGACAACGAAGAGAACTACCTGATGAAGAAGCTCTACACCGCCCTCGGCGCGATCCAGGTGGAGAACCAGGCCCGTATTTGACACTCCTCCACCGTCCCCGGTCTGGGGGCCAGCTTCGGGCGCGGCGGCGCGACGGACTTCCAGCAGGACCTGGTGAACTCCGACTGCATCGTCATCCAGGGCTCCAACATGGCCGAATGCCATCCGGTGGGGTTCCAGTGGGTGGTCGAGGCCAGGGCCCGCGGGGCGAAGGTGTTCCACATCGACCCGCGCTTCACCCGGACCAGCGCGCTCGCCGACCGCTACCTGCCGATCCGGGCCGGCAGCGACATCGTCCTGCTCGGCGCGCTGATCAACCACGTCCTGACGAACGAGCTCGACTTCCGCGAGTACGTGCTCGCCTACACCAACGCCTCGACGATCGTCTCCGAGCGCTTCAAGGACACCGAGGAACTGGACGGGCTCTTCTCCGGCTTCGATCCCGAGACGCGCAAGTACGACCCGTCGAGCTGGTCCTACGAGGGCGCGGCCGAGGAGGCCGCCGCCGGGCTCCGCGGCGAGCAACTGGAGGGCGGGCCGCGCCACGCCGAGGCCGCCGGACCCGACCAGTACGGCGCGGGCGGCGCCGCCGCCCCCGTCAGGCCGCCCACGGATCCGACGCTGCGCCATCCGCGCTGCGTCTACCGGATCCTCAGACGGCACTTCGCCCGCTACACCCCCGAGCTGGTCGAGGAGCTGTGCGGCATCTCCCCGGAGGGCCTCGCCGAGCTCGCCGAGGCGATCACCGTGAACTCCGGGCGGGAGCGCACCACCGCCTGGGCGTACGCGGTCGGCTGGACCCAGCACACCGTCGGCGCGCAGTACATCCGCACCGCCTCGATCCTGCAACTGCTGCTCGGCAACATGGGCCGCCCCGGCGGCGGCATCCTGGCGCTGCGCGGTCACGCCAGCATCCAGGGCTCCACCGACATCCCCACCCTCTTCAACATCCTGCCGGGATACCTGCCCATGCCCCACGCCTACCTGCACGAGGGGCTGGCGGACTACCTCGCCCAGGCCGGAGCCGACACCGGCTTCTGGGGCAGGAAACGCTCCTACATGGTGAGCCTGCTCAAGGCGTGGTGGGGGGAGGCCGCCACCGAGGAGAACGACTTCTGCTTCGACCACCTGCCGCGCCTCACCGGCGACCACAGCCACTACACCACCGTGCTGCGGCAGATCGACGGCACCGTGAAGGGCTACTTCGTGGTGGGGGAGAACCCGGCGGTCGGCTCCTCGGGCGGCAAGACGCAGCGCCTCGGGCTGGCCAACCTCGACTGGCTGGTGGTGCGCGACCTGACCCTGGTGGAGACGGCCACCTTCTGGAAGGACGGCCCCGAGCTGGCGACCGGGGAGATGCGCACCGAGGACATCGCCACCGAGGTGTTCTTCCTGCCCGCCGCGAGCCACGTGGAGAAGGAGGGCACCTTCACCAACACCCAGCGGCTGCTGCAGTGGCGGCACAAGGCGCTCGACCCGCCCGGCGACTGCCGTAGCGAACTGTCGTTCTACTACCATCTCGGCAAACGGATCAGGGCGCGGCTGGGCGACGACGAGATCGACCGGCCGATACGCGAGCTGACCTGGGACTACCCCGAGCACGGCGAGCACGCCGAGCCCTCGGCCGAGGCCGTACTGCGCGAGATCAACGGTACCGGCCCCGACGGGCGGGCGCTGTCGGCCTACACCGAGCTCAGAGCCGACGGGTCCACCCGGTGCGGCTGCTGGATCTACTGCGGGGTCTACGCCGACGAGGTCAACCAGGCGGCCCGCCGCAGGCCGGGGCGCGAGCAGAGCTGGGTCGCGCCCGAATGGGGCTGGGCCTGGCCGGCCAACCGGCGCACCCTCTACAACCGGGCCTCGGCCGATCCGGAGGGCCGCCCGTGGAGCGAGCGCAAGGCCTACGTCTGGTGGGACGCCGACAAGGGTGAGTGGACCGGGTACGACGAGCCGGACTTCGAGCGGAACAAGCCGCCGGACTACGTGCCGCCCGAGGGCGCCCTGGCCGAGGAGGCACTGGCCGGGACCGACCCGTTCATCATGCAGGCCGACGGCAAGGGCTGGCTGTTCGCCCCGGCCGGCCTGGCCGACGGGCCGCTGCCCGCGCACTACGAGCCGCACGAGTCGCCGCTGCGCAACCCGCTCTACAGCCGGCAGGCCAACCCGGCGCGCCGGATCTACCACAGCCCCGACACGCCCTACAACCCGCCCGAGTCACCGCTCTTCCCGTACGTGCTCACCACCTACCGGCTCACCGAGCACCACACCGCCGGCTCCATGAGCCGGCCGCTGGCCTACCTCGCCGAACTGCAGCCGGAGCTGTTCTGCGAGGTGTCGCCGCTGCTCGCCGCCGAACTCGGCCTGGTCAACGGGGGGTGGGCGACCATCGTGACGACCCGCACCGCGATTGAGGCCCGCGTCCTGGTGACCGAGCGCGTCACCCCGCTGCGGCTGGGGGGCCGTACGGTCCACCAGATCGGCCTGCCCTACCACTGGGGCTGGGGCAGCGGCGGCCTGGTGACCGGCGACGTGGTCAACGACCTGCTCCCCATCGTGCTCGACCCGAACGTCTACATCCAGGAGGGCAAGGCCATGACCTGCGACCTGCGGCCTGGCAGACGTCCTACCGGCAGGGCCCTGCTCGATCTGATCCGGGAGTACCGCCATGACTGAGCGGATGGGCTTCTTCACCGACACGAGCGTCTGCATCGGGTGCAAGGCGTGCGAGGTCGCCTGCAAGGAGTGGAACGACGTGCCCGACGACGGATTCGTCTTCCGGGCGACCTCCTACGACAACACCGGCAGCCTGGGCGCGAACACCTGGCGGCACGTGGCCTTCATCGAACAGCCGCGCCGGACACCGCCACGGGAGGAGTGGACCGGCGCCGAGGGAGGAGAGGGGCAGGACGGCCGGGACGGTCGGGAGGGGCACGACGGCATCGAGGGCTGGTTGATGTCGTCGGACGTGTGCAAACACTGCACGCACGCCGCCTGCCTGGACGTCTGCCCGACCGGGGCGCTGTTCCGCACCGAGTTCGACACCGTGGTGGTCCAGGCGGACGTCTGCAACGGCTGCGGATACTGCGTGCCGGCCTGCCCCTACGGCGTGATCGACCGCCGGGAGCGCGACGGCCGGGCGTTCAAGTGCACCATGTGCTACGACCGCCAGCTCGGCGGTCTGGAACCGGCCTGCGCCAAGGCGTGCCCGACCGACTCCATCCAGTTCGGGCCACTGGACGAGCTCCGCGTCCGGGCGGAGGAACGGGTGGAGCGGCTACGGCGGGAGGGCAGACCCGAGGCCCGGCTGTACGGCGCGAGCCCCGATGACGGGGTGGGCGGAGACGGGGCGTTCTTCCTGCTGCTCGACGAACCCGAGACGTACGGCCTGCCACCCGATCCGGTGGTCACCACCCGGGACCTGCCCGCGATGTGGCGGTGGGCGGGAGGTGCCGCGCTCTCCCTGGCCGGAGCCGTGACGGTGTCCTTCCTGAGCACGAGGAGAGGGCCGGTGCCGTCCCCGGCCGGGGCCCGGCGGGGGTGGTGGCGATGAGGCGGGGAGAGGAGGCAATGGTCCCGGAGGCCGAGTTCCGGTCCTACTATGGCCAGCCCATCATCAAGTCCCCGGTCTGGCACGAACCCCACATGCCGGCCTACCTCTACCTCGGCGGCCTCTCCGGGGCCGCGTCGATGATGGCCGCCGCCGCCCGGATCTCCGGGCACGACCGCCTGGCCCTCACCGCCAGGCTCACGGCCGCCGCGGGGGCCACCGTCGGCGCGGGTTTCCTGGTCGCCGAGCTCGGCAGGCCCGAACGGTTCCTCAACATGCTGCGCGTGTTCAAGCCCACCTCGCCGATGAGCATGGGCTCCTGGCTGCTGGCCGCCCACAGCGGGCTGACCGCGCTCGCGGCCACCGCCGCGCTCGCCCCCGTCCTGCCCGCCTCGGCGGCCACCGCCGTCCTGCGCGTCCCCTCGGTCGCAGCCGTACTGCCCGTCGCCGGCGACGCGGCGACCATGGCCGCCGCGCTGACCGGCCCGCTGATGTCCACCTACACCGCGGTCCTGCTCGCCGACACCGCCGTGCCCGTCTGGCACGAGGCCCACAGGGAGCTGCCCTTCCTCTTCGCCGGCAGCGCGCTGGCCAGCGCGGGCGCCGCCGGCATGCTGACCGCCCCTCGCGCGGAGGCGGGCCCGGCCCGTGCCGTCGCCGTGCTGGGGGCGGCCGTGGAGACGGTGGCCGGCGCCGTGATGGAACGGCGGCTCGGCATGCTCGGCGAGCCGTACCAGCGGGGGAAGGCGGGCGGCCGGATGCGGACGGCCCGCGCACTGACCGTGGGCGGCGGCCTGCTCGCGGTGGTGGCCGGGCGCAGCCGCGTCCTCACCGGGCTCTGCGGCCTCGCCCTCACCGCCGGCGCGCTGTTCACCCGGTTCGCCGTCCTGGAGGCCGGCCGGGCGTCGGCGGCCGACCCGAGGTACACCGTGGTGCCCCAGCGCCGCCGCCTCGACGCGGGCAACCCCGCCTCCGTCCCCGCGCCGTCACGCTGAGCCACCCGGCATCCCGTCCGACGCCCTCTCTCGCGGCTCTGCCCAGCGGCCCGCTCGGCGGTTCCATCCGATATCCCCGTCCGGCAGATCCGGTTGAAGACACCGTGGTCAGTCAGAGCAAGAGCCAGGCTCTACCGGGAGGCGTTCACCTACATCCTCACTGTCAGCGCAGTCGCAGGGCGGGGCCTTCGGCGGGGACGAGCTCTCCGACGACCTGGGCACCGGGGATCTCGCCCACCACGAGCAGGCCGCCCGAGGTCTGGGCGTCGGCGAGCAGCAGCAGGTCCTCCTCGCCGCAGCGCCCCGCGTCCAGACGCGGCTCCACCCAGGCCAGGTTGCGGCGGGTGCCGCCGCTCACGTAGCCGTCCCGCACCGCTCGGCGGGCCCCCTCCAGGTACGGCACGGCCGCCACGTCCACCACCGCCGTCACGGCGCTCGCCCTGGCCAGCTTGTACAGGTGGCCGAGCAGGCCGAATCCGGTCACGTCCGTGGCGCACTCCACGCCCGCCGCGAGCGCCGCCCTGGAGGCGTCGCGGTTCAGCGTGGTCATCACGGTCACCGCCTGCGGGAAGACCTCGCCGGTCGCCTTGTGCCGGGTGTTGAGCACGCCCACGCCGAGCGGCTTGGTCAGGGAGATCGGCAGCCCCGCCCGCCCGCCGCCGATCCGCAGCAGCCGTCCGGGGTCGGCCAGGCCGGTGACGGCCATGCCGTACTTGGGCTCCGGGTCGTCGACGCTGTGGCCGCCCGCGACGTGGCAGCCCGCTGCCCGCGCCACCTCCAGGCCGCCGCGCAGCACCTCCTTGGCGAGCTCCATCGGCAGCCGCTCCCGGGGCCAGCCCAGCAGGTTGACGGCCACCACGGGCTCGCCGCCCACCGCGTAGACGTCCGACAGGGCGTTGGCCGCCGCGATCCGCCCCCAGTCGCGGGGGTCGTCGACCACCGGTGTGAAGAAGTCGGCGGTGGCCACGATCGCCCGGCCGCCCTCGATCCGGACCACGGCGGCGTCGTCCCCGTCGTCCAGCCCGATGATCAGCTCACCGGCGGGGGAGGAGAGGGGAGGGCGGCCGTCCGCCCCGTCGAGAAGGCCGGCGACGACGGCCTCCAGCTCGCCGGGCGGGATCTTGCAGGCGCAGCCGCCCCCGTGCGCGTATCCCGTCAGCCGCAGCGCCCTCCGCTCCGGCGGGGAGGTCGTCGCGGGCTCTGGATACCGTGCCGGAACACCCGGGTCCGCTGCCGTTCCCGTCATGTCGTCATCCTCTCGGCAGACCGTGTCGCGGATCATGTTCCCGCTGTTCCCGCTGCTCCCGAGGTCTGCGAGGCCTGCGAGGTCTCCGTACCTCGACCCCGGTCGTCCTCGTCGTCCCGGCGCTCTCGCCGTCTCCGGTGTGCCGCGGCGCGCCGACATCCGGCACGCCGGAGACGTACCCATCTCCGGGTAGGTTCTCCCCTGGAGGTGTCTGGGCGCCTGGTGGCCCCCGCGGTCTTCAAAACCGACGAGGCCGAGGTCCTCGGCCTGGCGGGTTCGATTCCCGTCCACCTCCGCCACCGGCGAAAACAAGGGAGGGTCCATGAGGGGCGGGGGAGGAGACGCTGGGGGTTCGACCTAAATGATCTCTCTGGAGAGTCCAGTGGGAACAAAATGGGAATATCGCGTCATGCTTGCTGGGCTTGCCTTCACCCCGGCAGGAGCGCGACCACCTTCTCCGCCGCATCGTCCAAAACAGCCTGCCGGACATGCTGGTAAAGATCCCGGGTGATCGTCGTCGAATGCCCAAGCCACACTGAGACGACCTCCACGTCCAGCCCGGCCTCCAGCCCGGGCGTTGCCGCCGTGTGCCGGGCCTCGTGCAACTTGATCACCGGCAGGCTCGCCGCCTTCGCGATCGTCCGGAACCGCTCCGACACCCAATAAAAGGCTGGAAAATATCGGAAGGTGCGATCTACGTCGGACGCCCCGGCAAGTACGGTAACCCGATCCGCATCACACCCGAGCGTGGTGATCGGGGCAGCGCCATGTATCGCGTGCACGGCAGCCCCATGGACCGCCAGGGTGGCCCCGCCTACGCCCTCGTGGAGACAGCCCGGTACTTCGCTGTGAGGTTCTTCGAGTGGGACCTGCTCAACGACCGCTACGGCGCGGGGTACCCGTCCCTTGACGACATTCGACGCGAACTCGCGGGCAAGAACCTGGCCTGCTGGTGTCCGCTCCCTGAACCCGGAGAGACCGACTGGTGTCACGTGCGGATCCTGCCGAACGTTGCGAACAGATATTGGCCCGCCCATGTCCGAGATCCCTGAGCCTGAGGTGCGCGTCACCCGCTACGAGGTCACGAGGTGTCGTGCCTGCCCGAAGACGACATCAACGCCTGTCACTACACGCTCGCCGTGGAGTACCGGGGCCGCGGCCCCGGGAGCGTCAGTTCTGATAGCAGGCCGGATGCCCGTTCTTCATGCTGCAAACACGCCCCTGGTCGTCGCGGATCCTCTCCCAGGCGCCCGCGGCGAACCAGGTGCTGTTGTTATTTGTGGTCCATGCGGCGTTCTCGACTGTCAACGCGTCGACGTCCTTGACGCCGATCTGCTTGCTCTTCTTTCCGCTGGGCAGCCAGTACGTCTTGCAGGTGAAGGTCCCCCGTTGGGTCACGCACGTCTCCGAGCCGACCCCGAGCTCCGCGACCTTCATCGTGTACGAACTTGGCAGGTAGTTGTCGACGTAGCCGCAGATGAACCCAAGAGTGCATGTCCCCGCGTTCGCCTGCGGTGCTGACGATAAGAGAACCAAGCCGGTTACCGCAGCCGAGAGTGCTGCACCCTTCGACATCCTCCATGCGATCTTGCTTCGCATCGCCGACCCCCCTTCATGTCGCTTACATGACGGCTTGCTCGGCCTATCCAACGGAAACTGAGACGATGTGTCCACAAGGTCTATGTCGGCCAAGCCTTGCCGGAATAGTGATTCAGATGAAGCCGACCCGCAAGATGATGAGAAAGATGGGATATCCCAGAATGGCTGACCTCGCCATTTCGCCCACGCATGGGATGGTATGGGATGGTATGGGAGGAGGCCTCTGCCGCCGGGGCACCGTGCCTGCCGAGTCCCTGAGCCACCTCTCCCACGGCCGGTGGAGCGTTCAGCCCGGCCGCTCGTCACCGGGCGCTCGCCGTGATCGCGGACGCACCCCAGACGCGCGACCTGCTAGAGGGCCGGCGACTCGCACGCCGCGAGATGAAGAGCGAGTATGGGCGGCGTAGGCGCGGGAGGAAACGTCGTTGACCACGGAGGAGAACAGCGTGGACAAGCTCGATGCGGCTGAACACTGGCTACGAACCCCGCCCACCACCCCAGGAGGTCGAATGATCACGACCAAGGCCAGCGACTACTACCACTCAACCGAGGAGTGCAGCGGATTCCAGGCGGGCCGTACCGGCAGCGACCACGCCGGATACACGCTCCACCCCATCCTGGACCTGAGCGAGAACGACGCCCAGGCCACAGGCAAAAAGCCATGCAACATCTGCGTAGGGCGCCCCTGAGTGCCTCCGAGAGGAATCATGACCACCCCCCTGTGGATCGTCGACCTCGACGGCACCCTCGCCCTCCGAGGCGATCGCGGCCCCTACGATTGGCACCGGGTAGGGGAGGACCTGCCGAACCCGCCGGTCGTCGCCATCGTCCAGGCACTTGTCCACGCCGGCCACCCCATCGCCTACGTGTCCGGCCGCAAAGAGCAGTGCCGCCGCCAAACCGAGATGTGGCTATGCGCCAACGTCGGCTACTGGGACGACGCCGAGGGCCTGTGGATGCGCGCCGACAAAGACAACCGGCCCGACGTGCAGGTGAAACGCGACATCTACCGGCAGCACTTCGCGGGCCGGGACATCGCCGGCGTCATCGACGACCGGGCGAACGTCGTCCGCATGTGGCGCTCGCTCGGCCTCACCGTGCTCCAGGTCGCCGAAGGAAATTACTGACCTCTTCGGCGAACCCGGGCGGGAGTGACCTCGGCGCTGGGCACGCTTTTGTCCCGGGAGGATGAGCGGACCATGTCCTTCACCCCGCTCATCCTCACCCACCCGCGCCTGCCCGGTGTCGAACTCCACCGCGGCCCGCGCTCCGGTGAGGCGTACCTCATCGCCCCGGCGGTGCGGCTGCCGCCCGCCGACTGCGCGGACGTCGGCGCCTGGCTCACCGAGCAAAGCCGGGAAGATCCCAGTGCCCCGCAGCGCTGGACAACGAAAAGCGGCTCCCCGCCCCAACGGAGAGCCGCCCCACAACCCCGCCCCGCCTGATCATCGAGGCCTCCCCGCAAGCGTACGACCCCGGAGGCCCCCGTGCCGCACACCTAAACCCTCGCCGACCTTGTCAACTCCTCGACGAAGTCCCCATCCGCGTCGAATACACCACCTACCGCGTCGTCACCCGCACCCACACCGTCCGCCGCACCGTCGGCGGTCGGCTTCGCGAACTCGTCCACCTCGCTGCCATCGCCGACGAGCAGGGCCTCGACGACGACGCCCACAAGGCCCTTAGCGCGGTGACCCCAAACGATCACCGGCTTGGTCGCCCAGCCCCGGACTGAGGACGACCCCACCGGCGGTGTCGTTCACGCCGTACCCGGGCACGTTGCCGACGCTGCGCGGCCGGCACACCCGGCTGCCGGTTGTTCGCGTTGCGCCACCGCAGATACGCTTGCAACTCCCCGCCGGCCGAACTGTGATCCGGCCTCGGGCCTCCAAGATCCGTGGAGAAAACGCATGAGTGATGTGGGCTTCGGCACCGGCAAAGTGGTCGTGAACCGGGCGATGTCGCTGGACGGCTTCATCGCCGGCCCTGGCCACGCGATGGACTGGATCGCCGAGTACCTGACCGCGGCCGAGGTCCCGGAGGTCATGGCGGCCACGGGCGCAATGCTCATCGGCCGTGGCACGTACGAGGTCGCCAAGCGTATGGCCGACCAGGACACCGCCTACGACGGGGGAGCACAGTTCGTCCTCACGCACAAGCCTCCCGACGAGCCGGACCCTGCCGTCACATTCCTCACCTGTGGACTTGAGGAAGCCGTTGCCACGGCACGCAGCGCCGCGGGCGGCAAAAACCTGGAGATCCTCGGTGCCGACGTGGCCGCCCAGTGCCTGCAGCGCGGGCTCGTCGACGAGATCCTGGTGTATGTCCTACCGGTGCTACTGGGCGACGGCGTCCGCTTCTCGCCCCCAAGCCTCGACAGGATCGACCTGGAACCTTTCAGCAACACCCAGTCGGGCGCCATCACGATGCTCCGCTTCCGCGTGCGAAAGTAGGCGCGGCCCTCCAACGGCTGGTGCGGTGACACGAACGTTCGCAGAGTTTGATCACGCCGCCTTGGCGCGGGGGCGGCCGCGCCAGAGGGGCTTTTGCGTGACGGAGAATCCGCGGCTAACCACCTTTTCCGGGGCTTCCCGGAAAAGGTGTTTGTGCAGGTCGCCCAGGTTACCGGCCTGCGTAACCCGGGCGACTGGGCCATTCGCCGCCTACCTCGCGTGTGGAGGTGGAGCCCCGGCGGGGGCCGCGTGACACCGAGGTGTTCGGTTCGTTTGGCGGCGGGTTCCCGAACAACCGCCCGGCCCGACGAGTTCATAGGGAGGCCGCAGTGACCACGAACATTCGCAGAGTGTGACCGCCTTCGGCCGTTTCAGGGTGGAACGCCTCCGGCGGAGGTAACGTGCGCGAAGTGCACCCTCACCAGTCTTCGCCGTACCCGCAGCAGACTCCACTCGGACCATACGAGCCGCCGCCGGGCCATCCGATGGGGTCGCCACCTCAAAGACACCACCGGCCGCCACAGCCGATGAGCGGAAGCACCGTGGCGCTCATCACCGTCGCCGGAGTCGTCGCCGTGCTGGCCATGCTCGGCGGACTGGTCAAGCTCCTCGACGGAGGAGAGGCGAAGCCAGCCACGCGGTCAGCCGGGTCGCCCACACTCACTGCGGCGATCGTGTCGAACATCCCAAGACCGAACGCGCGGCAGGCCGAGGAACTGCTGTACGGGCTACGTCGGATCGACCCGGAGCTGGACCGTGCACGCTCCATCGGCCGGGCCCGGAACACCTGCTCAGACCTTCTGCACAATGAGCCGCGCGCCGCGGCGGTGGAGAGGACCCGGCTCCGGTTCGACGGGATCGCTGACATCGACGCGACGGACGCGCGGGCGATCGTGAAGCTGATCGAGACGGGCGGCTGGTGCCGGTGACGTCCCCGGCCTGCCAGAGTCAGTCAGGCGACCCGGCCTCGCCCGGCTCCGTCCAGCAGCTCTTGCACTTGCGGGGTCGTTCCGCCGTGGGGATGGTGGACTTCACCAGGCCCCGCTCCCACGCGTACGGCTTCCTGTTGCCTGGTTTGCGGCCGCCGTGCGTCATGTCTCTGGCCACGACGGCAACCTACCGGCGGAGGGCACCTGCGGTTTCCAACGTCGCGGTGTGTCGCCCAACGGGCCGGGCGGCGCGCCGGAGATCGCGGCCGGCGGACCGAAGCCTGGGCTCGTGGCGTGGAGCTCCGAGAGCCGCATGACGGTAGGGGGGACGGCCGCCGTGGTAACGAGAATGGTAAACCGCTGGTGTTGCGGCAATCACAGTCAACGGTAATTGTGCGGGCACTGGTGGGCGTGCTTTCTGCTACGACTTGCAACACAAAAACGTGTGGATCGTCTACTGTTACTTACGCGCGTTGATACGAAGCGGAAGCTCGCGAGCTTCCGAATGCTGTCAGCTGTGCTGAAAACACGAAGCCCCGGCACAGTTCTCAAGGCCGGCCGGGGCTCCGTCCGCCGCAGGCTCCGGCTGGCCGCTTTGGCTAGCCGAGCCTGCGCCTTCTACGGAAAAGCCAGGTTGCCGTGACGGCTGCGACTCCCAGCGCTAGGAGCCACCGCTGGCCAGGGCTACTTGGCCTCTCTACCCGCTTTGCGTGCCTCGCCATGGGCGATCCCACCTCTCTGGACCAGTACGCCCCGCGATGGGGAGTGCGACCCTGGTCCTCCCAGTCGACTCCGCGGAATCCGACTGAGACGAGGAACGGCGTGTGCTGTGCTCACGAGTCGAGATGAAGTTACCAGTGCCCCCGGCGGATGTCCCGCCTAAAGCGATTAATCGGCTACTTCAGCTCCTGTGGTATCGCTGGGGTTAAAACAAAACGGCCGTAGTCATGTATGTTGACGGGCTCTTTCGGGCAGAGATGGCGTAGCGCTCAAGGCCCTGAGTTCGCCGCACTGCTTCGCCCCCACTGAGCCGGTGCGCGGGATGCGGCGGCCGCGACAGTGCCTCGTTCGAGCGGCGGCGGGCAACCGTGGGGGAGACCCCCACGGTTGACGGGCCGGCCCCGCACAGCAAAGGCGCCCCACCCCCGAAGGGGGTAGGGCGCCGTGTCGGCCGCTTAAGTCGGCAGGCGCAAAGTCGCCGGACCCGCGGCCCGGTGACTAGCCTGAGCCGACCTTCCACGCTTAGCGGTGCGTTGGCGTGGCCCATGTGCTCGGTGCGTGGGATCGGTCGATCAGGGCGGTCATCGAGCGCTGGAAGTCGAGGCGTTGTTGCTCGGTCCACCCCTCCGCCAGCTGATCGAAGATCTGCTCCTGCCATTGGTGGGCGTGCTCGAGCATGACTCGGCCAGTCGCTGTCACCTCTGCCTCCCTGCGCCGCGCATCGCGCGCGGACGTCCGCATCGCCAGGTAGCCGGCACCCGTCGCGTCTTTGACCAGCCGGGAGGCTCCGCTTTGGTCGATCCCGATCTCGGCAGCGATCGTATTGACCGTCGCGGCGGTCCCGCGTCGGGTAAGCGCGTACACGGCTTCGGTGACGAGCACGAGCCGACCTTGATCGTCGGATGCGTCCCCGGTCTGTGGTCTGCGCGACCAGTGGCGCACGAACTCGAACAGGACCTGCCCCGGCCCCCGCGCGCTCACTCGGTCGCCGCCATCTCACGACAGATGAAGGCGAGTTCGAGCGCGGACTTCAGGTCAGGCAGCCGCAGCGATGCCGTCACCTTCCCATCCGCGACCCGGAAGATCGTGGCCACTCGACTCGGGCTCTTGCTCGCCGGCCACGATGCGTCTTGCTCCACGACCATCAGACGATCGCTGACCGGATGCCACGACCGGGGGGTTAGCTTGATTCCTGACCTTTCCACCCAATCCGCGAACTCGCCAGACGAGATCGGTCCGGCCCCTTTCGGCCCTAATACGACGACGCGGTCTCCGACCGCTGACGCTGAACGCCTCGGGTCGCCACTGTTCACGCTCGCATGCCACTCGTTGATGGCTTCTTCAAGAGGGGATTCCATGGCAAGAGTGTATGCGATTCGCATACATATGCCCTCTGGGTGTCAACCAACTTCCGAAGCCGCGACGCCAGGCCGGTAGTGCAGGGTCAGCGGCCCGTGCAGGCGCTCAACCTCCTCCACCGGAGCGCAGGCCCCACCCGTGCCGGTGAGATGCAGGCCGAGGTGCGGGTTGCCGTCGTCATACGGTGCCAGGCCGAGCCCCTTGGCCGTCGCGCGGTCGAGGTAGCGAATGTCCTCGCCGGCCTGGATGCTGAGGCGGGCGACGGCGATGCCGTACCGGGTGTAGTCCGACACCGGGACGGACACGATCCGCACCCGCCGCCACGCTTTCCCGGCCGCGACGTCGGCGGTGATCTTCTCCATCCACGACCGGTTCCAGGCGTAGTCGTCGGGTTCGCCGGCCGCCCATCTGCGGTACGGCTCGGCGCCGACTACACTGTTGTAGCGGTCGCGCAGCTCGAACCGGAACGCCTCCTGCTTGAAGCCGGCCAGCAGCGCGTCGAGATCGGTCTCGGTGAGCACGATCACCCCTTGCTGAAGAAGCGGGCGAGGTTCTTCGGGATCTCGACGAGGGTCTCGTCGTCGGCGAGGTTGACCACGTCGCCCAGCGCGTCAGGGTCGGTGACGATCTTGCCTTGGACCACGTAGCTGTTGCGGTCGGTGGCGTAGACCGCTGGGCAGGTGCCCTGCTCGCTGGTGGTACCAAGCATCCTCAGGCACATGACGGGTGTCCTCCGGATTACTGGGGATTTCTCGATTCCCCGATCGTGTGCGCGGCGGGGGGCGTTAAGAAGGCGCGCGATGCGGTGTCGGGTGCCTGCTTGTCTCGGCTGGGTTGTTTGCCGGCGGGGGACGGTCGGTGATGGGAACAGGGGGGAACAGCGAGACCGAATACGTTCAATCGCGGCCAATCACAACCCGCGCCACCGTGCCTGGCTGACCTGGCCTGCCAACGACTGCCATCGTTGGTCAACGGCAGCCGGTACAGCCGCAAGCAGACTTCAAAACTGACGAGGCCGAGGTCCTCGGCCTGGCGGGTTCGATTCCCGTCCACCTCCGCCACCTGGAAAAATCCGCCAAATTCAGGAAAGGTCGCCTCAGTGGCTCGGCCGAGATGACCTTTTCCCGGCCCTGGGGTCGTCAACGTGAAAGGTTCTCGTGAGTTCCAGATCGGTCACTATACGTACTGAATGAGATATGTAAGGCTACGGTCGAGGCCCTGTTCCCCGAGTGAAGGACCTCCGTGAAACGAAGCATCGCCCTGCTCACCGCCGCTCTTACCGTTCCCCTTTCCATGGCCACTCCCGCTGAGGCGGTCAGTGTGCCGAAGGGTGCGAAGAAAGCCACCGTCGTCAAGATCGTGGATGGCGACACGATCGATGTCCGTTTCACCCGCACCGGCCCCACCGTCCGCGTGCGCCTCCTGGAGGTCGACACCCCCGAACGGGGGCGGTGCTGGTCCAAGGCGGCGACCAAGCGCACCGCTGCGCTCCTACCGGTCGGCAAGGCGACGCACCTGATCGCGGACAAGGAGCCGACGGACCGCTACGGCCAGTCCTTGTTCTACGCGTGGAACCCCGGCGGTGTCTTCGTGAACCGCAGCCTCGTCCGGTACGGGTACGGCAAGGCGGTGCTGTACAAGCCGAACGACAAGTACATCACCGTGATGCGCGCCGAGCAGGTCAAGGCCCAGCGGGAGCGGTTGCGCATATGGTCGGGCAAGTGCGACACCACCGCTCCGGCTCCGGACTCCACCTCGACGCCGGAGCCCACACCAACTCCGGATCCGCCGTCGACGGGGAACGATCCGCGTTTTCCGACGTGCGGGGCGGCCAATGACGCCGGGTATGGGCCGTACCGGCGTGGAACCGACCCTGAATATGGCTGGTATCAGGACCGTGACGGTGACGGGGTCGTCTGCGAGCGCTGATCTTGGAGTACGAATGCCCTGCTCTCCTTGCGGCGAGCGGGGCCATTTCCGTGGTTCTGTCTCACTCTGCGGCGTCGGGTTACAGAGTGTGAGGTGTGGGGCTGTTGGTGTTGGTCGCGGTCTTGTAACACGGTGCGCATGGGTGCGGTCGTTCCGTCACGATTCGGATCACTCGAAGATCAAACGTGAAGAACGGCCGCGTAGGGGTCATTGTGCTGCACGAGGTGTCGTCCGAGCAGGCCCGTGACGTTCGCCGAGCAGGCCGAGGGAGTGACCCAGTGGCGGCAGCGGCGGACTCCGGGCCTGCGCCATGTGCTGGAGCGGGTCGGCCTGGCACTGGCCGGGCGGGCCGGAGTGCGTCTAGCGGCGGTGTTGGGCGCGGTGGTGTCGCGGTGCACGATGCTGCGGCTGATCCGTGCCCTGCCCGATCCCGAGGTCGGCACAGTGAGAGTGCTGGGCGTCGACGAATTCGCCAAACGCCGTGGTCCAAGCTATGCCACCATCCTGATCGACCTGGACACCCACCGTCTGGTCGACGTGCTGGACGGCCGTGAGGCCCAACCTCTGGCCGACTGGCTGGCAGCCCACCCCGGGGTTGGCGTCGTGTGCCGCGACCGGGCGGGAGGGTTCGCCGAAGGCGCACGGCTGGGAGCGCCTGACGCCCGGCAATGCGCCGACCGCTGGCATCTCTACAACAACCTGTGCGTAGCGGTCGACAAGACGATCCGAGCAAACCGCGCCGACCTGCGCGAACCCATCCCCGCCTGGGACGGCCAGGAGGCGCCGGAGGCCTCGGGTGCCGGCACCACCGCCGCCGCCCAGAACAATGCCGACACTCAGATCTCCGAGCCTCCTGAGGAGGCCAGCCGCACCGGCACCGAAGAACTGCACGGCCCCGACCTCCCACCCAAGCCGCTGTCCGTCCGCGACGTGCGCCGATGGATCACCAGCGACCCCGGCCACCTCACCGACGACGACAAAGACCACCTCGCCGCCATCCTGGACCGCAGCCAGCCCCTGGCCGCCCTCGACCAGCACGTCACCACCTTCGCCAAAATGCTCATCCACCGCACCGGCGAACGCGACCTCGACGACTGGCTCACCGCCGTCGACACCGAGACCACAGACCTGCCCCACCTGCGGTCCTTCGCCCAAGGGCTCCGCCGCGACCACACCGCCGTCCTCAACGGACTGTCCCTGCCCTACTCATCCGGCACGGTCGAGGGCGAAAACTGCAAGATCAAGCACCTCAAGAGAATCATGTTCGGCCGCGCCAACCTCGACCTCCTCCGAACCATGATCCTTCACAACTGAGCGTCACCACCGACGGCCCGCCCCAGAGTGAGACAGAGCCCCTTCTGGATGGCCACCAGCAACGCCCGCCACCACTGGTCCGCACTGGCGCGCTTGAGGAAGTGGAGCGCAGTCGCCGCGAAACTGTCGTGCTGTCGGATCGCTGACGACTGGCGTCCCGAAAGGTTTTTTGAAGAAATCCGGGAGGTGGTGTCGGATCGGGGCGGTGGTGTTCGTAGCAGGGGTGAGGCCGCCCACAAGGGGCGCCAAGGTAAGGAACCGCGATCATGAAGCTGACGACCATGACTCAGGTCACCATCGATGGAGTGATGCAGGGAAACGGCGCCGCGTCGGATGACCGCAGTAACGGATTCGAGCGCGGCGGATGGGCCAGGGGGAAGGGCGACGACGAGACCAGGACGTTCATCACGCAGACCTACCAGTGCGCAGAGGCGTTCCTGTTCGGCCGGCGCACCTACGAGCTGTTCGCCGGCTCCTGGGGATCAATCGACCAGATGCGCGCACATCCCATCGGCGTGGCCTTGAACGAGGCCC
The DNA here is from genome assembly GCF_040614315.1 of Streptosporangium sp. NPDC006007. Taxonomy (NCBI): domain Bacteria; kingdom Bacillati; phylum Actinomycetota; class Actinomycetes; order Streptosporangiales; family Streptosporangiaceae; genus Streptosporangium; species Streptosporangium sp. NPDC006007. Next base: position 38,036 of record NZ_JBEXUG010000026.1, read on the forward strand.
CCAAGTACGTTGCCTCAACCACGCTCACCGCGCCGCGTTGGGAGGACACGACCGTTCTCCGCGGTGATCTCGCGGCGGCCATCAGTGAGCTGAAGGCCAAGCCCGGGGGCGAGCTGCAGGTGCACGGCAGTGGCATCCTGACCCGGTGGCTGCTGGAGAACGATCTGGTCGATGAGATGACTCTGCTCACCGTCCCGGTGGTCGTCGGCCAGGGCGCGCGGTTGTTCCCGGACGCGGGCCCGGATCTTGCGCTCGACCTGGTCGAGTCGCGCGTCGACTCCAACGATGAGAAGGTGCGGCGCGCGGACTTCGGCGACGGCCGCGGCTTCGTGCTGTTCCTGATCCTGGACGCGGTGGTGCGGGTGGTCGATTATCTGAGTGGGGTAACACCGGAGACGGTGGGACTGTGATTCTGGCAGCAGATGGTACTGCGGGCGGTGTTGCAGTTAACAGTTCTGCTGGTGGACTGACTGGTGATGTGAACTGCAACTCGGATGGTGTAAAACAGCAGCCATTTAACGCCTGGCTCGTCTATTGTGGACATGCATGTGATGCAGAGGGCAGTGCTCCTATCAAACACTTTGCATGGCATACAGTACGAAGCCCCGACACCGGCTGGAATCGATAGTCGGGGCCTCGCCTGCCGCCAGGGCCCCGGCAAGTTAGGTATTCATCCCGATTCGCGTGTCACACGTATGAGCGGGTGTGGAGGCCGAGAGCTGGGGCGACACGTAGGGGTCATGTCAGCGAAACAGACAAAACGATAACTTGCCGGGGCCCTGCGCCTGCCGCAGGTTGGGCTAGCCGTTTGGCTAGCTTGGCCTGTGCCTCTTGAGCAGCCAGACCGCCACAACCATGATGGCTCCCCCAAGGGGAAGCCATCGCCAGCCGAGACGGCCTGATCCGGTAGTTCGTTTTGCGTGCTTCGCCATGGGCGCCCCCTTTTCTGGACCGGTATTGCCCGTGATGGGGGGAATTGACCCCAGTCCTCCCAGTCGATCCCGCGAGACCCGGCTGGGGCGAAGAGTAGCGTGCGCTGTGCTCTCGAACCGAGATGAAAATATCAGCGATCTCGGCTCTTGACTCGGATATGCCTACCCAATAACTCTACGATTCCTGTGGAAATTCTTGTAGAGGCGAGAGGGCAGCCGCTAGATGTCCGAGCCTCTCGCTGTCGGCGACGATCCTGCCCTGGATTAAGTAAGCCGCGGTAGGTGCCGTAGAGGGTCGGACATTCATCGTCCTGCGATGAGAGGTTCTTGCCGAGGAAGCCGATTCGCATTGGTGCCTTCGGTTACCGGGGGGTGCCTCAGCTGCGAATGCTCCATCGGGCTGTGGGATCCGCCAAGGCTCATCAGGAGTATGCGGAGAACCTCGCCCTCTCGCTGTTTGAGCATCCGGTCAGTCCGGCGAGGGCAGGGAGGGCGATTCTCCGCACAGCGACTCCTGGTGAGGGTGTTGGGGCGCAGAGTGGACACCGGTCATGGGGGTGGGGTTGCCAGGGCAGGGAGGCCCTGTTCCCGGCCTGGGGGGCCGGGGGAGACCGGCCGACGTTTCAGCGGATCTCAAAACGGATGAGGGCGAGGTCCTCGGCCTGGCGGGTTCGATTCCCGTCCACCTCCGCTCTATTTTCTAAAGAGTGGACTCACGCAGGCGCGTACCGCGCACCGACGTCGTGCTCGCCGATCCGCGGCTGGTCGCCGCGGCGCGGCGGCTGGGGCGTACGGTCGTCAAGGACGCCGTGGCCGAGGCCCAGCTCCGGGTACGGCAGGGCGCCCTGGACCCCGGGGAGGTCGCGGACGCGGCCGTGGCCGCGCTTCCACCGTACGCCGCGAGCCTCCGGCCGGTGATCAACATGACCGGTGTGCTCGTCCACACCAACCTCGGCCGCGCCCCCCTGTCACCCGCCGCGATGGAGGCGGCGGTCGCCGCGGCGGGTTACACCGACGTGGAGTTCGACCTGGCCACCGGTGTCCGGGCCCGCCGTGGCCGCGGCGTGACGGACGCGCTCGCGCGGGCCGTACCCGCCGCCGAGGACGTGCACGTGGTCAACAACAACGCCGCCGCGCTGGTGCTGGCGGCCACCGTGCTCGCCGCCGGGCGGGAGATCGTGGTCAGCAGGGGGGAGCTGGTGGAGATCGGGGACGGCTTCCGCATCCCCGACCTGCTCGTCTCCACCGGTGCGAGGCTGCGCGAGGTGGGCACCACCAACCGCACCTCCCGCGCCGACTATCTGGCGGCCGTGGGGCCGCGGACCGGGTTCGTGCTCAAGGTGCACCCGTCGAACTTCCGGGTCGAGGGCTTCACCGGTTCGGTCGAGGTCGCCGCGCTCACCGGCCTGGGCGTGCCCGTCGTGGCCGACATCGGCTCGGGCCTGCTCACGCGGGAGCCGTCGCTGCCCGAGGAGCCCGACGCGGTGAGCATGCTCAAGGCCGGGGCCGGCCTGGTCACAGCCAGCGGGGACAAGCTGCTGGGCGGCCCGCAGGCCGGACTGCTGCTTGGCGCCCGTGACCTCGTCGAACGGTGCAGGCGGCACCCGCTCGCCCGTGCGCTGCGGATGGACAAGCTGACGCTGGCCGCGCTGGAGGCCACCCTGCGCGGCCCCGCCACCCCGATCCACCAGGCGTTGCGCGCCGATCCGGCGGTGCTCCGCGACCGGGCCGAGGCGCTCGCCGTCCGCCTGGCCGAGGCCGGGGTCGACGCGCGGGCCGTGCCGAGCGAGGCCACCGTGGGCGGCGGCGGAGCGCCCGGAGTACCGCTGCCGAGCGCCGCGGTGAGCCTGCCGGAGCGGTTCGCCGTACCCCTGCGGACCGGGGATCCGCCCGTCGTCGGCCGGGCCGAGGGGGGACGGCTCCTGCTGGATCTGCGGGCCGTCCCCGCGGACCGCGACGGCGACGTGCTGCGGGCCGTGCTGCGGGTGAACGGCTGATGCACGTCGTCGCCACGGCCGGCCACGTCGATCACGGGAAGTCCACGCTGGTGCGGGCGCTCACCGGGATGGAACCGGACCGGCTGGCCGAGGAGCGGCGCAGGGGGCTGACGATCGAGCTGGGCTACGCCTGGACGACACTGCCCTCGGGGGAACGGCTGGCCTTCGTCGACGTCCCCGGGCACGAACGGTTCCTGGCCACCATGCTGGCCGGGGTCGGCCCCGCCCCCGCCGTCATGTTCGTGGTGGCCGCCGACGAGGGCTGGATGCCCCAGTCGGAGGAGCATCTGGTGGCGCTGGAGGCCCTCGGAGTACGGCACGGCCTGCTCGCGGTGACCCGCGCCGACCTCGCCGACCCCGCGCCCGCGCTGGAGCGGGCACGGGCCCGGCTGGCCGCGGCCGGCCTGGACCGGGTCGAGGCGCTGGCGGTGAGCGGCCGGACCGGCCAGGGCCTCGACGAGCTGCGCCGGGCGCTCGGCCGGATGGTGGCCGGCCTGCCCACGCCCGACCCCGGCGCGCCTGTGAGGCTCTGGGTCGACCGGGTGTTCACCGCGCGCGGCAGCGGCACGGTCGTGACCGGCACGCTGCCGGCCGGCCGGATCGGTGTGGGGGACGAGCTGGAGCTGCCCGAGGGGCCGGTGCGTGTCCGGGGGCTGGAGAGCCTGAAGGAGCCGCTGACCTCGGTGACCGGGGTGGCGCGGGTGGCGGTCAACCTCCGCGCCCGGAGCGTCCCGGAACGTGGCCAGGCCCTCGTCACGCCCGGCGCGTGGACCTTCACCGACCTCGTCGACGTACGGCTCTCCCCGGTGGGGGCCGGTGACCGGGCGGGGTGGAGGGAGCCCGTTTCTGAGGACCGGGCCGGGGACGGCCGGTCCGGGCGGAGGGGCCCCGGCCCCGGGCGTGTGCCGGAGGACGGGAACGAACCCGGCCTGCCGGCACGGCTGACCGCTCACATCGGGTCGGCCGCCGTGGTGTGCGCGGTCCGCCCGCTGGGCGGCCGGATCGTCCGGCTGCGCCTGGCCCGGCCGCTGCCGCTGCACGTGGGCGACGTGCTGCTGTTGCGTGACCCCGGCCGCGACCGGGGTGGGGTACGGGTGCTCGCCGGGGCGAGCGTGCTCGACGTACGGCCGCCCGCGCTGCGGCGCCGGGGCGCGGCCCGGGAACGGGCCGCCGAGCTGGCGGCGGCCGTACCGGACGGGGGCGCGTCGGCGGGGGCCGTACCGGACGCGGCCTCCCTGCTGCGCACCCATCGGCTGCTGCGCGGGGACGACCTGCTGGCCATGGGATGCGCCCCCGCCGCCGCGCCGGTCTGCGGAGACTGGCATGCCGACCCGGCGTACTGGTCGCGTCTGGGGGAGCGGCTGGCCGAGGTGGTGGCGAGGCACGCGGCGGAGTGTCCGCTGGAGCCCGGTCTGCCGGTCGAGGCGGCCCGTCACGAGCTGGATCTGCCCGACCGGCGGCTGGTCCTGGCGCTGGTGCGGCCGCCGCTGACCGTCGCGGACGGGCGGATCGGGAGTGGCGGGCCGCAGGGCCTGCCCGCGCCGGTCGCCGGTGCGGTCGAGCGCCTCGGCTCCGAGCTCTCGGCCAGCCCCTTCCTGGCGCCCGACGCGGGGCGCCTGGCCGAGCTGGGACTGGGCCCTCGGGAGCTGGCGGCGGCGGTGCGCGCCGGGATGCTGCTCCGGGTGGCCGAGGGGATCGTGCTGCTACCGGGATCCGATCTCCGGGCGGCGCGGCTGCTGGCCCGGCTGCCCCAGCCGTTCACGGTCAGTCAGGCCAGGCAGGCTCTGGACACCAGCCGCCGGGTCGCGGTCCCGCTGCTGGAGCACCTCGACCGCCGAGGTCTCACCGAACGCCTGAACCAGACCCACCGCCGCTGCCGGACGCCGTCCTCCGGCTGACACGCCGCCCTCCGGAGTTCGCGCCTTACCCGGGGCGGCCCCGGGTCACCAGGTGACCGGTAGGCGGGTGAGACCGCCGGTGAGTGAGTCGCAGCGCTCGGTCAGCTCCTCGACCGGTACGGCCAGGGCCAGTGTGGGGAAGCGGTGGAAGATGGTGCCGAACACCGCTCTCAGCTCCACCCTGGCCAGGCCGGCCCCGATGCAGTAGCGCGCCGCGTAGCCGAACGCGAGGTGCGGGTCGTCGAGGGCGCGGCCGATGTCGAAGCGGTCGGGGTCGGCGAAGGTCCGCTCGTCGCGGTTGGCCGCCGTCGTGGCGATGACCACGGCCTCGCCGCGTCTGACGGTCACGTCGCCGATGGTCACGTCCTCGTGGGCGTAGCGGGGCATGCCGTGGTTGCCCGGTGCCGCCACCCGCAGGATCTCCTCCACCGCCGCGTCCGTCAGAGACGGGTCGGCGACCAGGGCGTCCCGCTGCGCCGGGTTGGCCAGCAACAGCAGCACGCCGTAGTCGATCCGGTTGACGGTCGTCTCGTGCCCGGCGAACAGCAGGCCCGCGGCGAGTGAGGCGATCTGCTCGTCGGGCGCGTCCATGGTGGCCAGATCGGAGAACACGTCGCCTGCCGGGTTCGCCCGCTTCTGGAGGACGATCTCCCGGGTGTAGGCGCCCAGATCGGTCATCGCCGCCCGGGCCCCTTCCGGATCGCTCAGATCCGTCATCGTGTCGGCCAGTTTCCTGAAGTGCTCGCGGTCGCCGTACGGCACGCCGAGCAGCTCGCAGATCACCAGCACGGGCAGCGGGAGGGAGAGGTGCTCGCGCAGGTCCACCGGGGGCGGCAGCTCGGCCATGCGGTCGAGCAGGTTGTCGGCGAGATCCTGGACGTGCGGGCCGAGCGCTCCCATCCGGCGGGCGGAGAAGGCCGGCGCGAGCATCCGGCGCATCCGCTCGTGCTCGGCCTTCTCGGTCTCGATCCTGCCGAGCGGGCCGCCGATCAGCACCGAGTTGGAGATCCTGGCGGCCCGCTCGGGATCGGGGGACGAGCGGCCGAGGCGCCGGTCGGCGAAGGCCTGCCTGGCCTCCTCGTAGCCGGACACCAGCCAGGCGATGTCACCCGTCTGGGTGCGCACCCGGGTGACCGGCCGGTGGGCCCGGAGCGTGCGGTACATCTCCGGCACGTCAAGCGGGCCGCTCCGTTCGAAGGGCAGTGTCGGGAGGCCCTCAGGATCGGGGTCGGCGGGGCCGGTCTGGTCGTTGACGCGATGGTCCATGGCCGGGAGACCCCCTGAGATCGACGGCAAGGCCGCACTCAAACGTCCCACCGGACGGCGTATCCGGCAAGAAGCTACGATCTTGCACTTTTCACGCGACGGTTCCACTTCGACCATACCTGTGGGCGGAGACCGGTGCCCGGCGTCTCCGCCGTTCCGGCGCCTCAGGTGTCCCGGGTGCCACCGCCGTCGCGGATCCGCGTCCGGCGGCACACGCTCCGCCGGCCGGATGACGGCCGGATGCCGACCCGATGAACGAGGCCGGTGGACGCCGTTCGCATGACTATCTCCCCATCAGATCGCCCCCATAAGACAGCAAATTTCATGATTAAGACACCAGTCTTGCGGTGTAAGCTGCCCAAAACCCCTGTTCAGCGAGGGTATCGTCCATATATGTGCAAGTTGTCGTGTCGAGTATCGGCGCCGGGACCAGCCGGTCCCGTACGTCGCGGGCAGAGCCGGAGGCGGAAGGACCGGCGTGCGGAAGCAGGGATGTGCGACGGCCCGGCGATCGCGGGCCGGAGGTGAGACATTGACGATGCCGGAGAGTTCTGCCGCCCTGAACGGCCGTTCCCAGTGGAACGGCCTCGACGCGCTGGCGAGGGACCTCGTCAGGACCCTGGACGAAATCGGTGCCCATACCGGTGCGGTCTACCTCCTGACGCCCGACACGCAGGTGCTGGAACTCGCGGTGATGAAGGGACTCCCCAGGGAGTTCGTCCGGCCGTGGGAACGGGTAAGCCTGAGCACCCCCATTCCGGTGACCGACACGGTCCGGGAGGGACGGCTGGTGTGGGTGAGCGGCGAGGAGGAGATGGTGCGCCGCTATCCGAGCACAGCCCTCACCCTGCCCTACGAGTTCGCGCTGGCCGCGGTGCCGCTGGCCGGCGCGGCAGAGGTCTACGGCGGGATGTTCGTGCTGTGGGCCGGCTCGCACTCCCCGTACCTCTCCCCCGGAGAGCGTGACTGCCTTACGGCCGTCGCCGCCGGCATGGGCAAGGAGCTGGAGGAGGCGGACAGGGTCGGCCACCGGATACGGGCGGAGCTCGAACCGCGCATGCTGCACGAGCCCAGCCCGGCGCCCGCCGAGGCGCTCCAGGCGGTGACGGCGCGCTTACCCGAGGGAGTCTGCGCCCTGGACATCACCGGTCGTATCACCTTCGTCACCCCCAAGGTGACCGAGCTGATCGGCGAGCCCGCCTGGCGGCTGGTCGGCTCCTACCCCTGGACCGCGGTGCCCTGGCTGAACGACCCGGTGTACGAGGATCGCTACCGCGCGGCGCTGATCAGTCAGCAGCCCACCTCCTTCGTGGCGCTGCGGCCACCGGACCGCTGGCTCTCCTTCGATCTCTACCCGAGCACCTCCGGCATCACCGTGCGCATCACCCCGGCCCTGGTGGAGTCCAAGGACGTCCCGGCACCCGCGCCGGCGGCCGGACCGGCGACGCCCACCCGGGTCGGCGCGCTCTACCACATCCTCCACCTGGCCAGCGCGCTCACCGAGGCCGCCGGCGTGCGGGACGTGGCGGACCTGGTCGCCGAGCGGATCGTACCGGCCTTCGGCGGCGACGCGATGGCCCTGCTGGCGGCCGAGGACGGGCGGCTGCGCGTGGTCGACGAGCGCGGCTACCCGCCCCACATCAGGGAGCAGTACGACCACCTTCCCCTGACCTCGCCCACCCCGAGCGTGCGGACGATGGTCACCGGGGTGCCCAGCTTCTTCGGCTCCCACAAAGAGCTCTACCAGCTCTACCCCTCGGCCGTCGCCCCGGACGACGGAATGGCCGCCTGGGCGTTCCTGCCGCTCATCGCCTCCGGGCGGCCCGTCGGCACGTGCATCCTCGCCTTCTCCCGGCCACACCGTTTCACCGTCGAGGAACGCGCCGTACTGACCTCGCTCGGCGGCCTGATCGCCCAGGCGCTGGAACGCGCCCGCCTGTACGACGCCAAGCTGGAACTCGCCCACGGCCTGCAGGCGAGCCTGCTGCCGCACGCCCTGCCCCACCTGCCAGGGCTGACCGCGGCCGTCCGCTACCTGCCGGGCACCGAGGGCATGGACATCGGAGGGGACTTCTACGACGTCATCCGGCTCGACGACGACACCGTCGCCGCCGTCGTCGGCGACGTCCAGGGGCACAACGTCACCGCCGCGGCCCTCATGGGCCAGGTGCGTACCGCGGTCCGCGCCTACGCCACGGCCGGCGCCGACGCGGGGGAGATCCTGACCCGGACCAACCACCTCCTGGTCGACCTGGATCCCGGCCTCTTCGCCAGCTGCGTCTATCTCCAGCTCGACCTGCGCCGCCACCTGGCGTGCCTGGCCCGCGCCGGCCACCCCCAACCCCTGCTACGCCGTCCGGACGGCGAGGTACAGGTGCTGGACGTCCCCGGTGGTCTGCTGCTGGGCATCGACCACGAGACCGAGTATCCGCACACGGAGGTCCCCCTGCCGCCCGGTACCGTCCTGGGCCTCTACACCGACGGCCTGATCGAGACCCCCGGGATCGACATCGACGACGCCCTGGCCGACCTCGGCGCAGAGTTGGCGCGCACCGGTGACCGGCCCCTGGAGGAGATCGCCGACGCGCTGATCCGGCACGCCCAGCAGACCAGCCACCGCAGCGACGACATCGTCCTGCTCCTGCTCCGTCTCGCCGCCGGATCCGACCCGGCTCCCTGAGCTCGTCCGCGACCTCGTCCACCCGCTGCCGTCACCCTCGCCCGCCCGGTTTCCTCCCTGACCTCCCGCCACCCGGCGGAGGCCGGACGGTCAAGGGCTCCTCTGCGAACACGGGGATAGGCAGGGGGAAGGGGTGGGTAGGAGAGCGCCCGTGAACGGTGAAGCGCACATCACCCGACCCGACGATCCGGCACCGTCCCCGATCACCGTGGACCTCCGGCTGTCGGTCAACCGGGACCGGTATCCGATCACCGTGGACACCCGCGAGACGCTTCTGGACACGCTGCGGGAGCGGCTCGACCTGACCGGGGCGAAGAAGGGATGCGACCACGGGCAGTGCGGGGCGTGCACGGTGCTGGTGGACGGCAGGCGGGTGAAGTCCTGCCTGACGCTGACGGTGACCTGCGACGACAAGGAGATCGTCACGGTCGAGGGGCTGGCGGGCGACGACGGGCCGCACCCCCTGCAGTCGGCGTTCATCGAACACGACGCCTTCCAGTGCGGATACTGCACCCCGGGGCAGCTCTGCTCGGCGGTCGGCATGCTGGCCGAGGCGGCGGCCGGATGGCCGAGCGCGGTCACCCCGAGCGCGATCACCCCTGGCGTCGGCGAACCCCGATCCGCCGGTGAGCCCCGCCTCGGCGGCGAGCCCGGACCGGGACCCGACGCCGGGATCCGCTCCGACGCCGGGAGCCGGCCCGGCGGGGCAATCCGCCTCGGCGACGAGGAGATCCGCGAGCGGATGAGCGGCAACCTGTGCCGCTGCGGCGCCTACGTCAACATCGTCGAGGCCATCCGGGAGGTGGCCCCATGAGACCCTTCGCCTACCTGCGGGCCACCGACGCGCGGTCGGCGGTGACCGCGTCCCGCGAGCGGCCCAACGCCATGTACCTCGGAGGCGGCACGAACCTGGTGGACCTGATGCGCCTGGGCGTCGCCCTGCCCGAGACCCTGGTGGACGTCACCCGGATCTCCTCCGGCACGGTCGAGGAGGGACCGGACGGCGCCCTGCTGATCGGCGCGGGCGTGCGCAACGGCGACCTGGCCGCCGACCCCCTCGTACGGCGGCGCCACCCGATGCTCGCCCAGGCCGTCCTGGCCGGAGCCTCGGGCCAGATCCGCAACATGGCCACGGTCGGCGGCAACCTGCTGCAGCGCACCCGCTGCTCCTACTTCCAGGATGTGTCCAAGCCCTGCAACAAGCGGCTGCCCGGCACCGGCTGCCCGGCCCGCGAGGGCGACCACCGCAACCTCGCCGTCCTCGGTCACTCCGGCGACTGCGTGGCCACCCACCCGTCCGACATGGCCGTCGCGCTGGCCGCGCTCGGCGCGATCGTCCACGTGGAGGGCAGGGGCGGCCCGCGCACCGTGCCGATGCCCGGACTGCACCGGCTCCCGGGCACCGAGCCGGAACGCGACACCGTGCTCGAACCGGACGACCTGATCACCCTGGTCGAGGTGCCCGCGCTGCCGTTCGCGACCCGCTCGCGCTACCGCAAGGTCCGAGACCGGGCGTCGTTCGCGTTCGCGGTGGTGTCGGTGGCGGCGGCGCTCGACGTGGCCGACGGTGTCGTGCGGGACTGCCGGATCGCGCTGGGCGGTGTCGCCCACGCGCCGTGGCGGGCGGAGTCGGCCGAGGCCGCGCTGCGCGGCTCGGCGGCCACCGAGGCGTCGTTCGCCGAGGCCGTGGACGCCGAACTGGCCCAGGCGAGGCCACTGCCGGAGAACGGGTTCAAGGTGCCCCTGGCCCGCAACGTGCTGATCCGCACCCTCGTCGATCTCGCGGAGGCATCGTGACCACCACGGCCAGGCCGTACGTCGGCTCGGCGCTGGACCGGGTCGAGGGCCTGGAGAAGGTGACGGGCCGGGCCGGATACGCCTTCGAGCACTCCCCCGACGAGCTGCTCTACGCCGTGCCGGTGCAGGCCGTCGTCGCCCGCGGTGAGATCCGCGTGGTCGGCGTGGACGCCGCGGTCGTGCTCCCCGGCGTGATCGCCGCCATCTGGTACGGCAACGCGCCCAGGCTGGCCCCCGCCGAGAACGCCGAACTGGATGTGCTCCAGTCCCGCCGGGTGGCCTACCGGGGCCAGTACGTCGCGGTCGTGGTGGCCGAGACGCCGGAGGGCGCCGGGGAGGCGGCCAGACTGCTGCGGGTGGAGTACGACGCCGAGCCGCACGACGTCGAGTTGCGCGCCGACCATCCGGACATGTACCGGCCGGACCGGGTCAACCCCAACTATCCGCCGGACACCGAGCGGGGCGACCCGGACGCCGCACTCGCCGAGGCCCGGATCGTGGTGGACGAGACCTACACCACGCCCGCCGAGCACAACAACCCGATGGAACCGCACGCCACGGTCGCGCTGTGGGACGGTGACGGCCTGACGCTCTACGACTCCACCCAGGGCGCCTCGGCGGTCAGGGACACCGTCGCGCCGCTCTTCGGCCTGCCGCCGGGCAACGTCCGGGTGATCTCCCCGCACGTGGGCGGCGGCTTCGGCTCCAAGGGCGCCCCTCTGTCGCCGGTGGTGCTCGCCGCGCTCGCGGCCAAGCACGTCGGCCGCCCGGTCAAGCTCGCGGTGACCCGGCAGCAGATGTTCGCGGTGACCGGCTATCGCACGCCGACGATCCAGCGGGTACGGCTCGGCGCGGACATCGACGGCCGGCTGACCGCGATCGTGCACGACGCCTTCGAGCAGAGCTCCAGGATCCGGGAGTTCGCCGAGCAGACCACCACGCCCACCCGGATGATGTACGCCGCGCCCCACCGCCGGACCACCCACCGGCTGGTCCGGCTCGACGTGCCCACCCCGGCCTGGATGCGCGCCCCGGGCGAGGCCCCCGGCATGTTCGCGCTGGAGTCGGCGATGGACGAGCTGGCCCTCGCGTGCGGGATCGACCCGATCGAGCTGCGGATCCGCAACGAGCCCGTCACCGACCCGGAGAGCGGTCTGCCGTTCAGCTCCCGGGGCCTGGTCGCCTGCCTGCGCGAGGGAGCCCGGCGGTTCGGCTGGGCCGGTCGCGACCCGGCGCCGGGGATCCGGCGCCGGGACGGCCTGCTGCTGGGGACCGGAGTGGCGGCCTCCACCTACCCGGTCTACCGCCGTCCCTCCCGGGCGACGGCCCGCTGCGAGCCCGACGGCACGTTCACCGTACGGATCGCCGCCGCCGACATCGGCACCGGTGCCCGGACCGTGCTCACCCAGATAGCCGCCGACACGCTGCGCACCTCGCCGGACCGGGTCCGGGTGGAGATCGGCGACAGCGCGTTGCCCACCGCCTCGCTGGCGGGCGGCTCGATGGGCACCGCCTCGTGGGGTACGGCCGTGGTCCGGGCCTGCGAGGCGCTGGCGGACGAACTCGACCGGCGGGGCGGCGACCCGCCCGCGGACGGCCTGGAGGCGGACGCCGACACCACCGAGGAGATCGACGCGCAGCCGCTCTTCGCCCGGCACGCCTTCGGCGCCCAGTTCGCCGAGGTCGCCGTGGACCCCGGCAGCGGGGAGACGCGGGTGCTGCGGCTACTCGGCGTGTTCGCCGCCGGGCGGATCGTCAACCCGAAGACCGCGCGCTCGCAGTTCATCGGTGGCATGACCATGGGCCTGTCGACGGCTCTGCTGGAGGAGAGCGTCATGGACCGCGAGTTCGGCGACTACCTCAACCACGACTTCGCCCAGTACCACATCGCGACCTGCGCGGACGTGCGCGACGTCGAGGCGGCCTGGATCGAGGAGGACGACCCGCACCTCAACCCGATGGGGTCCAAGGGCATCGGGGAGATCGGCATCGTCGGCACCGCGGCGGCCATCGCCAACGCGGTGCACCACGCCACCGGCATCCGGGTCCGCGACCTGCCGATCCGCCTCGACAGGCTCCTGCGTCAGTCCCGAAACTCCGCCCCCTCCTGGCCACGGCGGTAGCCGGGGGACGGGACCGGCTGTGCCGCGCCGGTGACCGCCGATGGGCGCGGATGCCCTGTCCTCCCCGGGGCACGGCGCGGTAACGTCGTGTTGTCGAATCCCGACCATGGAGGGAGACGATATGCCGAACGATCCCGATCACGTGCTCGACGCCATCGACGGAGTCGTCGACGAGTGGCTCGCCATGAGCGAGGACTCCATGCGCTGGGCACCACCGGAGAAGTCGCCGCCCAGATCACGGCTCGCACTGCCCGCGCCACCCCTGCCGCACGTCATGGAGGAGCTGCTGCAGGGGGTCGGCGCGCACACCCACGCCGTGGTCGAGGTGTTCCGCCCGCTGGGAGAGGGGGTGATCGGCGCGTTCACCTCGCTCTTCGACAACCCCGTTGTGCGGCATCTGCTTGATCCGGCCGACTGGCCCGAGGAGCACGAGCCTCTCGACGTCGCCGAGTACGGCGAACCGGGCCCGGAGCCAGGGCCGGAGGCCACGCCGGAGTAGGAGTGGGAGCCGGGGCGGGAACGGGGATGCGGGCAGGAGCCTGGATCGCCGCCCGCGGGGGAGGACCATCCCGGCCCCCGCTAAAAGTTCGTAAACGCGGGAAGCCCGTAAGCCCGGGAGGCCCGGGAGGCCCGTAAAACGCGATGGGTCCGGGAGACCCGTGAAACGCGGGAGGCGCGGGAAACTCAGGCCCGCCCGGGTGGAGGGTGTTCCGCTCGGGCGAGGGCCGCGCGGGCTGTCTCAGAGCATCCAGCCGCAGATCGCGGTGCGGTCGCCGTCGTGGGACTCGGCCCGGAAGCTGAGCTGCCAGTAGAACTCCGGCAGGGAGGGCGCGGCCGGCTGCGCCCACCAGGCCGACATCTGGTCGCTGACCTGTTCACCGCGCATCGGCCTGGCCAGGCCGCCCGTGCAGAGGAGCAGCATGTCGCCCTGCTGGAGGTCCACCGCGGCGGTCTGCGCCCGGCCGGCGTCCCGGGGGAGCGTGCCGGGCGCCGGCGAGCCGGGCTCCTCGGCGAAACACGGCGTCCAGCGGCCCCGGCGCAGAAGCATCGCCGTACCGTCGCCGACCCGCGTCACGTGGGCCCGGCGCGCGCCGATGTCGATGACCGAGGCCAGGAGGGTGGTGCGGAGGGCGTCCACCGATACCCGGTCACGCTCGGCCCGCCGATGGAGGTCGTCGGCGACGTCCTCGAAGAAGTAGGCCGGTGGGGTCCCGTGCTCGACGTGGTCCAGGAGGTCGGCCAGGTTGCCGTACGCGGCCGAGCACGCCTCCGCCGAGCCGACATGCGACAGCTCTCCGCCCCCCGTGCCTCCGGCGACGCATGTGAGGAGCCGGGAGCCGTCGATCTGCCACATGCCCATCGCGTCCTGGCGTGGCGCTCCACGGTGGCGGTGGGCTTCTCCCCTGACCGAGCCCGCCCGGACGGCCAGTCCCGGCAGGTCGGCGCCGTCCAGCTCGCTGTCCGGCCGTTTCCCGGTCACGTCCGGGATCGTGTCGGGAGCCGGACGCGGTGTCGGCACGTGGCCGATGACGAGCGGGTCGAGGATCCTCGCCGCCGGGCTGAATCGTGACCTCGCCTGGAGTCGCTTCACGTTCGCACTTTCTCTTCGATCCGATGTCAGACCGCGTCCACGGAGAGAGGGGGTATTCCCCTGATCCGGGCGGGGGTGATCAAACGCGCGCCGGTCGAGGCGGACGGCGGGCTCGCGGCGTCCGGGGACACCCCCGCTCTCTCACGGACGGCGCTCTTTCGGTCACTGGAGGCATTGCTCTTATTTCCGACAGATCATTTGATATCGGGAATCAGGTGGGCTGTTGCGGTATGGCGTATGTCAAACCGACGTGGCGGCGGATGGCGGGGTTTACCGCCATCCCGGAAAAACTTACCAACGTGACGTGAGCCGATCCTGCCGGGTGGCATGGATTCCGTCTGTGAGCGGTTAAGCGCGAGAACTAGGTGCAAATTACGGGCGGCCGACGCGGAGGTCGTCCATGCTCGGGCGGGCAGGCGGGCAGGCGGGCAGGCGGGCAGGCGGGCAGGGAGGGGAGGGGCGCGCTTCGCACGGGCCGGGGCCGGGGCTGACTCTTCTCTATAGAGCTTTTGTTAGCATTTACCAATAAATGCTTCTATTTCGGTAAATATCAGCGCATATGGGAAGAAGGTGCTAGTTCCCGGCAAGAACTGATCGACGGAGGTTTCAATGATTCGCAGGATCATCGTCCTGCTGGCCGTCGCGGTGGTCGTACTGGGCGGCAGTGTCAGCGGCGTACTCGCTCAACCGGCGCTCAACCAGCAGGACAAGCAGTTTCTGGCCCAGGCGCACCGGTCCAACCTGGCCGAGATCCAGGCGGCCAAGCTCGCCGAGCAGAAGACGAACAACCAGAGCATCCGGACCATCGCCCGGAGACTGGTCGTCGACCACACCAAGCTGGACGCGAGCGTACAGCGGGTGGCCCGGACGGCCGGGGTGCCGCTGCCGGACAGGCCGGGCCCGAAGCAGGCCGACACGCTCAGCAGGCTGTCGAAGCTGAGCGGGGCGGCCTTCGACGCCGCGTGGCTGAGGGCGCAGGTCGCCGGTCACCGCCAATCCCTCGTCAACATCGGCAAGGAGTTGCAGGGCGGGTCGTCCGCCGAGGTGAAGAACCTCGCCACGACGGCCAAGCCCATCGTGCAGGGACACCTGGAGATGCTGCAGCAGGCCCGGAGCGGCACCGGCGGTTCGCCCTCGCCCCGGAGCACCCCGTCCGGCACCCACCGGGGCACTCCCCGGAGCACTCCCACCGGCACCCACCCGGCCACGCCGACCCGCTGAGCGGGTGGAGAGGGTCGGCAAAGATAGCGCCAAAAGCCGCAACACGGCGATTCCGGATGATGTTTTCCCTGGTCACCGGCCTAGGCTGAGCAGCACCTGATGGCCGTACCCGTTGAAGGGACAGCGTCCTCGTGAGGCTTGTCGTCGATCTCAACCGGTGCCAGGGATACGCGCAGTGCGCCTTCCTGGCACCGGACGTCTTCACCATGCACGGCGCGGAGGCCCTGCTGTACGCGCCCCGAGCCGAAGAGATCCAGTACGAGCAGGTCATGAGGGCCGTCGCCGCCTGCCCGGTGCAGGCCATCACCGTCGGCCTGCCCGACCCGCAGGTCACCGCCGGGGAACTCGCCCGTGGCCGCTGACGGAGCCGCGCAGGAGTTCAGGCGCCACGGGCGCGCCGTCGTCGTCGGCGCCTCCCTGGCGGGTCTGCGGGCTGCCGAGGCGCTGCGCGAGGGAGGCTTCACCGGGTCGCTGACCGTGATCGGGGACGAGCGGCACGATCCTTACGACCGGCCGCCGCTGTCCAAACAGGTCCTGCTGGGCCGGATATCGGCCGACGACACCGCGCTGCCCCGGCGCCGGGCGATCGACGCCCGGTGGCGGCTGGGCGTGGCCGCCACCGGGCTGGACCTGGCCGAGAGACGGGTGCGGCTGGCGGACGGCGAGGAGGTCGAGTTCGACCGGCTGCTGATCGCCACCGGCGCCCGTGCCCGGCCCTGGTTCAGGGAGACCGAGGCCGCCCTGGACGGGGTCTTCGTCCTGCGTACCCGCGACGACGCTGCCCGGCTCACCCGGCGGCTGTCCGCCGGGCCCCGCAGGGTGCTCGTCGTCGGCGCGGGCTTCACCGGCTCCGAGATCGCCTCAGCCTGCCGTGAGCGGGGCCTGGAGGTCACGGTCGCCGAACGCGGGCCCGCCCCCCTGGCGGGAGCGCTCGGCGGAGTGGTCGGCGCGATCGCGGCGGAGTTGCAGCGCGGTCACGGCGTGGACCTGCGCTGTGGCATCACGGTGACGTCGCTCGAAGGCGACATGGCCGGGAGGCTCAGGCGTGCCCACCTGTCCGACGGAGCCGTACTCGACGTCGACGTGGCGGTGATCGGGCTCGGCGCGATACGCAACACCGAGTGGCTCGCCGGCTCCGGACTGGCGGCCGGCCCCAGGGGCATCGCCTGCGACGCCGGATGCCGGGCCTTCGACGTCCACGGCATCGTCACCGACGACGTCTTCGTCGCCGGGGACGTCGCCCGATCCCCTCACCCGCTCTTCGGATATCAGTTCCTCTCCCTGGAACACTGGGGGAACGCGGTCGCGCAGGCCGAGGTCGCGGCCCACAACATGATCAGCTCCGGGCTCGACCGCCGCCCGCACCTGTGGGTTCCGGCCTTCTGGTCCGCCCAGTTCGGGGTCAACATCAAGTCGGTCGGTGTTCCGCCCCTGGGCGACGAGCTCGTCGTCACCCAGGGCGCGCTCGCCGAGCACCGCTTCGTCGCGGCCTACGGCTCCCAGGGCCGTTTCATCGCCGCCGTCGCCTTCGACCAGGCCAGGTGGCTGGACTTCTACCGGGTGCTGATCGAGTCGGCGGCGCCCTTCCCGCCCGTCTTCACCAACGTCGACAGACGGCCGGAGGGGATGCGGCCGGTTCCGGCCGACTTCCCCGACCCCTCCCTGCCCACCCACGGACCCACCGTGACGCTGAGCGGTTACTCGCCCAGCGAGCGGCGGCTCAGTTTCACCCCGGCCCGCGCCTGACGGCGGCCGCCCCGACCGAACACCTTCGAGGACCCCGCGATGACGCCAGCCACCCTGCTGCGGCAGATCACCGACTACGCGAGCCGTGCCAACCCGTACCCGCTCTACGCGGAGCTCCGCAAGACACCAGTGGCACGTCAGGAGAACGGCGTGTACACGGTCAGCACCTACTGGGAGATCGCCGGTCTGCTTCAGGATCCGCGGGTCAGCTCCGACATGCGCAGCCGCGCTCCACAGGCGGCGTGCGGCCCGCTCGCGGAGCCGGAGGAGGACACGATCCTGCCCCCCAGCTTCATCGGGCTCGATCCACCCGAGCACGACCGGCTGCGCGGCCTGGCGATGCGGTCGTTCGGGCCGCCGCACACCCCCAGGCGGATCCACGACATGCGCGCGGAGCTCACCCGGATGGTCTCCGGCCTGATCGACGACTTCCAGGGCAGGGGCCAGGCCGATATCGTCGACGACCTCGCCTACCCCTTCCCGGTGATGGTGATCTGCAAGCTGCTGGGGGTGCCCCACCAGGACGAGGCGCGCTTTCACGTCTGGGCCGACGCGGTCGTCGCCGGTCTCGAAACCGAACCCGCCGAGGAGGCCGGCGCGCGGCAGCGCGCGGCCCAGCAGGCCCGGCTGGAGCTGGGCCGCTATCTGGCCGGGCTCATCGAGGAACGCCGCCGCGCCCCCGGTGACGACATGCTCTCGGCGATGGCCGCCGGTCACGGCCCCGCCGAGCGGCTGTCTCCGGTCGAACTGGTCACCACCGCCATCCTGCTCCTCATCGCCGGCCACGAGACCACCGTCAACCTCATCGCCAACGGAATGCTGACCCTGCTCCGTCATCCCGATGTCCTCAAGCGGCTGCGGGAGGAGCCCGGCCTGGCCGTACCGCTTGTCGAGGAGCTGCTGCGCTACGAGCCCCCGGTGCAACTGATACCCCAGCGCACCGCTCTCACCGACATCGACATCGGCGGCACCACCATCCCCAAGGGGGCGCCGATCTGGCTCGTCGTGGCCTCAGGCAACCGGGACCCCCGCCGCTTCCCCGATCCGGACAGGTTCGACCCCGAACGCCGGGACAACCAGCATCTGGGCTTCGGCAGCGGTGTCCACTACTGCTTCGGCGCGCCGCTGGCCCGGCTGGAGGCGCAGATCGCCCTGGCCGAGATCGCCCGGCGGCTCGGTGACCCCCGGCTCGTGGACGACCCGCCGCCCTACCGGCGCAATCCGGTGCTGCGCGGCCCGCGCCACCTCCAGGTCGCGTTCGACGGCCTCACCGTCTGAGACGGGCGGTCGCCGCACCGGCGCCGGGGAACCCTCAAGGGGAGCCGGTCGCCGGGACCTTCGAGGGGAGATGCGCCGCCGTCAGCTCAGGTAGTCGCGCAGGGCCTGGGAGCGGGACGGGTGGCGCAGCTTGGTCATCGTCTTGGCCTCGATCTGCCGGATGCGCTCGCGCGTCACCCCGTACACCTTGCCGATCTCGTCCAGCGTCTTCGGCTGGCCGTCGATGAGCCCGAAGCGCATCGACATCACCCCGGCCTCCCGCTCGGAGAGCCCCGCCAGGACCGCGCGCAGCTGCTCCTGCAGGAGGCTGAAGACCACCGCGTCGTCCGGGGTGATCGCCTCGGAGTCCTCGATGAGGTCGCCGAACTCGCTGTCGCCCTCGGTGCCGAGCGGGCTGTGCAGCGAGATCGGCTCGCGTCCGTACTTCTGGATCTCGACGACCTTCTCGGGGGTCATCTCCAGCGCGGTCGCCAGCTCGTCGGGGGTGGGCTCGCGGCCGAGGTCGGAGACCATCTGCCGGTGCAGGCGGGCCAGCTTGTTGATCACCTCGACCATGTGGACCGGGATGCGGATGGTCCGCGCCTGGTCGGCCATGGCCCGGGTGATCGCCTGTTTGATCCACCAGGTGGCGTAGGTGGAGAACTTGAACCCCTTGGTGTAGTCGAACTTCTCGACCGCGCGGATCAGGCCCAGATTGCCCTCCTGGATCAGGTCCAGGAAGAGCATGCCCCGGCCGGTGTAGCGCTTGGCCAGCGAGACCACCAGGCGGAGGTTGGCCTCCAGCAGGTGGTTCTTGGCCCGATGGCCGTCCTCGGCGATCCACTCCAGCTCGGCGCGGACGTCGATGGGCAGGCGGTCGTTCTCGACGCTCAACCGCTCCTGGGCGAACAGCCCCGCCTCGATGCGCTGGGCGATCTCGACCTCCTGCTGGGCGTTGAGCAGGGGGACCTTACCGATCTGCTTGAGGTAGTCCTTGACCGGGTCGGTGGTCGCTCCAGCGGCCGCCGCCAGAGCGCTGGGGATGTCATCATCCTCGTCGGCCAAGATCAGCACGTTGTCCTCAGCGGAGGCCGTCACGGCGATCACACCCTTCATGAAGCCGGCAGGGCAAACACCTGTGCACTTCAAGGTATGTCCTGCGAGGGTGTGCTGCGGCCATGCGGGGCCGGAGAATCCGGTGCGGCGCCGATGTTTCGGCTCTTTCCCGTCTCTCTACCCCGAACCGATGTGGCATCACCTTGTGATCAGTGACATTTCTCTGCCGGAAAAGACCCCGCGCACCGTACCGGTCCACCTGGCGGTGATCGTCCCGCCGCGGGCCGTGGGAAGACGCGACCCCGCCCAGCTCAACCCCTGCGATCTCGTGGTGATGCCGCTGCCGTCCAACGTGCCGATGGAGACGCCCTCATCGGCCGGGACGACTCCATCGGCGGAGCCGTTCTCGGCACGACCGTGCTGCTCGGGGGAGACGCCCCGGTGGTGTGGACCGGCCGGAGAGTCCGGCCGGCGGGCGGTCAGCCGGCGCCGACGGGGGTGTTCTGGTAGGCCGTGATGAGCCAGTCCTGTTCCCGCCGGATGAGCACCCAGCTCGCCCGGATGGCGCGTTCGGGCGAGACCTCGGTCTCGCCCGGCGCCAGTATGCCGCCCTGCGTGATCAGCAGGGCGGTGTCGGGGCCCAGCGGTTTGAGCGCGAGGGGCTTTCCGGAGACCCGGGTTCCCCGGTAGGGGCCGGCGAACGCCTTCGCCATGAACGAGCGGACCTCCTCGCGGCCCCTCAGATAGACGTCGCCGGGAAGGATGAGGCTTCCGTCCTCGGCGAACATCGCGGCGAACGCGTCGGCGTCGTTTACGGCCCACGCCGCGACGATACGCTCGGGAACGTTCTGTATCGCGGCCTCGTCGTCGGCGAGGATCGCCGACACATTGTCACTGGACATTGTGTTTCCTTCCGCGAAGATTGGCGAGCGTTGGCGGGTTGCTGTCATTTCGACGGCCGTGACATCCAGACGGGGCCCTCCGGCCGCGGCGCCGGTCCGCTGTTTCCGGCCTGTTCTCGACGGCTTCCCGACGTGACCGGCAGCGGGCGCCTTCCCCGAGCCCCGGCGGCAGCGGGAATCGGCGGTCGGCCGGTATATCCCCTCCCGTGGCCGCCGGCCGGGTCCGGTCGGCCGCCGATCCTCACCGCCCGACCCTGACATGCCCCCGCTCCCCGGCACATCTCCTGGATTGCGGCGTTGGAGGATCGGCTCCGCCGCCCGGATCGGGGCGGCGGCGAAGTGCCGGGGCCGCGACCGGCACCGCACTCCAGGAGATGCGCCCGGCCGGCCGGCGAACAACCATGAAGTGGTCATGCCGGTGGCGGACGGCTGCCGCCGGCCGGAGGCGGGGAGGGGGCCATGCCGACCATTCTCGGCTCGCTGCGCAGTCTCCTGCTGGCGCCGTCCCTGGCCAAGGTGACCTTCGAAAAACGAGGCTTCCCGGTCACGCGGTCGGAGGCCACCCAGCGGCTTGAGGCGATCCCCCAGGCGGTGGTCTGCGGGTTCGAGTGGGGCATCAACGCGCGCGACCGGTGGGAGGTCGAACGGCGGCTCGCCATGGTGGACCCCGAACTCCGCGGCTTCGCCTACGAGGGCGCGACGATGGCGTTCACCGTCCTCGACGCGATGGGCGGCGGCCGGGGCGGCCGCACCCGGGACCTGATGCTGGGTCCGGGACGGCCGCACATCTTCCTCACCTACATCGGCGTCGGCTTCGCCATGGCGCGGCTGCCCCGGCCGCTGTGGAAAAAGGTGGTCCCCGATCTGAGCGGGTCGGCGTACTACCCGGTCATGAGCTGGCTGGCGGTCGACGGGTACGGCTTCGACCGCGCCTACTTCGACACCCGGCGCTGGGTCGAGGAGCAGAGGGTGCCCGCGCCCTATCCCTGGGAGGGCTCGCCCGGCTACTTCCCCCGGGCACTGGACCAGGGCGTCGGCCGGGCGCTGTGGTTCATCCACGGCGCCCAGGTGGCCGACGTCGCCACCGCGGTGGCGCGTTTCGCCGACCACCGGCGGGCGGACCTGTGGAGCGGGGTGGGGCTGGCGGCGGCGTTCGCCGGCGGCTGCGACCCGGCGGCCCTGGCCGCGCTGCGCCGGGAGGCCGGAGTCCACCGGCCCGAGCTCGCCCAGGGCGTGGTGTTCGCGACGAAGGCCCGTGACCACGCCGGGTTCGTGCCGCCGCACACCGAGACCGCGGCGGCGGCCCTGGCGGACCTGTCCGTCGAGGCCGCCGTCGCGCTCGCCGACGCCACCGCCGTCGACACCGGGGGTTCGGACGCGGTCCCGCCGTACGAGCTGTGGCGCCGCGCGGTGCGCGCGCACTTCCTCCCGGTGATCGGCCGCCTTCCCGGCTGACGTCCCGACCGCCCCGGCCGTACCGGAAATAGCCTTCTCCTTTTTCGGAAAGTTTTCTGTGGATTCGCGTGAGCACGTTTGAAGTAGACAGCGGGTTGGGCTGCTTGTGTAGGTTTGTCAAGAGATCATATTAAGAAGAAGGATCTATTCGACGAGGGGCGTGAGACACCAGGTGGCCAATGTCTGGAGGGCGCTGAGGCGCCGTGTTCTGACACCGAGTGTCTCGGCCACTAAACTCGGGACGCGCGGTTTCAATGAGAAAAACCCGGTCGCCGTGAAATTGCTGGAAACAATCGGGGAAACATTTCTCACCGGCTACGCCTACGCGGCCGAGGCGCGCTCTCCCGCCGAGGCCGAGGCGCGTCTGGAAACAATTCCGACGCGATATCGCGGTTTCGCCTACGAGGGGGCGGGGATGGGCTTCGCCGTCCTCGACGCGTTGCCGTTCGGCGGCGGAAAGGTCGCCGGATTCCTCGCGGGCCGGGGTGACGACCACGTCTACATGGTCTACGTCGGGATCGGCTGGGCGATGGCCCGGCTGCCGAGGTTGCGATGGCCCGAGCTCTCCGCGTCCGACCCGCTGCTGCGCTGGCTCGTGCTCGACGGGTACGGCTTCCACCAGGCATACTTCCGCACCGATCGTTACGTGCGCGCCCAGTTCCAGGACCCGCGCTTCCCGTGGACGGCCGACCGCTTCCAGTGGTACGCCAACCGGGCCGTCGACCAGGGCGTCGGGCGGGCCATGTGGTTCGTCGGCGGCACCGACGCCGGCCTCGTCGCCACGATGATCGAGAAATTCCCCGAGTCCCGCCGGGCCGACCTGTACGCCGGTGCCGGGCTGGCCGCCGGCTACGCGGGTGGCGCCGACGAGGAGGAACTGCTGGCCTTCTGGCAGCGCGCCGGCCGGTACCGCCCCCAGGTCGCCCAGGGCTGCGCGTTCGCGGCCGAGGCCCGGCTGCGGGCCGGGCTGGTGGTGCCGCACACGCTGGCCGTCACCCGGGTGTTCTGCGACATGACGCCGGAGCAGGCGGCACGGATCAGTGAGAAGGCCCGCCCCGAACAGCCCGTCCAGGGTGATGTGCCGGCCTACGAGGTGTGGCGGCGGCGTATCGCCGACGAGTTCGTATCCCTTGGGAGGTGTTAGGACGTGACCGCGACAGTTGGCCTGCTGCGCAGGCAGTTACCGGGAATCGTCGCTCTCGTGCTGATCGTGAGCACATTCCTGGTGGCCCGTCTGCCGTCGCCCTCGGCCGCCGAGACGAGCCTTCTGGCGAGCAGGTACGCGTTCGCGCCGATGTCCGTCGCGCTGCCGGGAGGTTTCCGGCAGCAGGGGATCCGCAAGGTGAACCCGGACTACGAGCACATCGACGCGTGGATCTCCTCGGTCGGGGCGGCGATCGCGATGAACGACCTCGACGGCGACGGTCTCTCCAACGACCTGTGCCTCGTCGACCCGCGCATCGACCGGGTCGTGGTCACCCCGGCACCCGGCGGGCGCGCGGACCGATACGCGCCGTTCGCGCTGGAGACCGGCGCGCTGCCCATGAACGACCACATCGCGCCCATGGGCTGCGTCCCGGCCGACCTCAACGAGGACGGCCGCCTGGACCTGCTCGTCTACCTGTGGGGTCGCACGCCGATCCTCTACCTCGCCAGGGCCGAGGCCGACGGGCTCAACGCCGCCGCCTACCAGGCGACCGAGCTGGTTCCGGGCGCGAACGCCGTCGGCGGCACCTACACCGGGCCGCGGTGGAACACCAACGCCGCCACCGTCGCCGACTTCGACGGGGACGGGCACGACGACGTCTTCATCGGCAACTACTTCCCCGAGAGCCCGGTGCTCGACTCCCGTGGCGGCGGCGTCGTGCACATGAACCACTCGATGTCCAACGCGCACAACGGCGGTGAGGACTACTTCTTCCGCTGGGCCTCGGCCACCGCCGGCCCCCGGCCCTCGGTCACCTACCAGAGGCTCGACGACGTCCTGCCCAGGGTCGCGTCGAAGGGCTGGGAGCTCGCCGCCGCCGCCACCGACCTCGACGGCGACCAGCTCCCCGAGCTGTACCTCGGCAACGACTTCGGTCCCGACCGGATGTTCTACAACCGGTCCACGCCGGGACACATCAGGCTCTCCCTCGTGGAGGGCGTGCGCACGCCGCTGATCCCCAAGTCCAAGACGGTCGGCCACGACTCCTTCAAGGGCATGGGCGTCGACTTCGGCGACCTCGACGGCGACGGCGTCTACGACATGTTCGTCAGCAACATCACCACGTCGTTCGGCATCGAGGAGAGCAACTTCCAGTTCATGTCCACGGCCAGGGACCAGGCCGACCTGCGCGCGAGGCTGCGCGAGGGCGAGGCGCCCTGGGAGGACCGCAGCGCCCAGGTGGGCACCGCCTGGTCCGGGTGGGGGTGGGACGTCAAGATAGACGACTTCGACAACAGCGGCGTCCCCGCGATCGTCCAGGCCACCGGGTTCGTCAAGGGCGAGGTCGACCGGTGGCCGCAGCTGCAGGAGCTGGCCACGGCCAACGACCAGCTGCTGCAGAACCCCTACTGGTGGCCGAACCTGCGGGCCGGCGACGACATCGCGGGAACCCAGGCGCTGCACTTCTTCGTCAAGGGGAGCGACGGCCGGTACGTCGACCTGGCCGGGCGGCTCGGCCTGGCCGTACCGGTGCCCACCCGGGGGATCGCCACCGGTGACGCCGACGGCGACGGCCGGATCGACTTCGCGGTCGCCAGGCAGTGGGCCGAGCCGGTCTTCTACCACAACCGGAGCCCGGCCCCCGGCGCCTTCCTCGGACTGCGGCTGACCCGCGAGGCCGCGCCGGCCGCGGGGGCCACGAAGGCCGCGGGGACGCTGCCGGCCCCCGGCTCACCGGTGACCGGCGCGCAGGTCACCGTGACGACCCCGGACGGGCGCAGGCTCATCGGCCGGGTCGACGGCGGCAGCGGCCACTCCGGCAAGCGCAGCAGCGACGTGCACATCGGGCTGGGCCCGAACGTCACCGGGCCGGTGCGGGCGCACCTGCGGTGGCGCGACCGGACCGGACAGGTACACGACCAGGATCTTCAGCTGACCCCGGGCTGGCACTCGCTCCAGCTCGGCCGGCAGGCCAGGGAGAAGTGATCGACATGTCTGACAAGACGCCCGCCGTCCCGCGTCACGACCCGAAGGTCACCATCGCGCTGCGCAACTTCGCGATGTCGATCACGGTCTTCAACATCGTCGGCTACACGCTCCTCGGGTTCGAGCAGCCCTGGCTGTGGCCCTTCGTCGCCCTGGCCGTCGGCTACACCGTGGAGATCGGGCTGGAGTACATCGCGGCCCGGGTGGACGGGCGCGCGCCGCGCTTCGCGGGCAACGGCGTGCGCGGCCTCATGGAGTTCCTCTACCCCGCCCACATCACCAGCCTCGCCATGAACATGCTGATCTACGTCAACGACCAGGTGCTGGTACTGGTCTTCGGGGTCACCGTCGCGGTCGGCGCCAAGTGGGTGCTGCGGGCTCCGGTACGCGGCAGGCTGCGGCACTTCATGAACCCGTCGAACTTCGGCATCGCCGTCATCCTGCTGATCCTGCCCTGGGCCAGCATCGCGCCGCCCTACCACTTCACCGAGAACGTCGACACCTGGATCGACTGGCTCATCCCGGGGCTCATCATCCTCGGCGGCAGCATGATCAACGGAAAGCTCACCGGCCGGATGTGGCTGATCGCCGCCTGGGTGGGCGGCTTCGCCCTCCAGTCGATCGTCCGCGGCGTCTTCTTCGACACCTCCATCGCCGGGGCGCTGGGCACCATGACCGGTGTCGCCTTCATCCTCTTCAGCAACTACATGATCACCGACCCGGGCACCAGCCCGTCCCGGCCGGCGGCGCAGATGGCCTTCGGCGGCGGCGTCGCCCTGACCTACGGCTTCTACACCGCCGTGCACATCCCCTACGGGCTCTTCTTCGCCACCGCCACCGTCTGCCTGATCCGCGGCGCCTTCCTCTGGTCGCTCCACCTGGTCGACCGGGCGCGTGAGCAGCGCGAGGCGCAGGAACACCGTACGGCCGGCGACGCGATCGCCCAGAACGCCTCCGGCCCCCCGAGCACCGGAAAAGAGGTCGCCTCGGTATGACCAGGATCGCGATCGTCGGCATGGCGTGCCGCTACCCGGATGCCGCGTCGCCGAGGGAACTGTGGGAGAACGTCCTCGCCGGACGCCGCGCCTTCCGCCGGCTGCCCGACGCGCGCATGCGGCTGGAGGACTACTGGGACGCCGACCCCGCGGCCCCGGACCGCTTCTACGCGCGCAACGCGGCGGTCATCGAGGGCTACGAGTTCGACCGGATCGGTTACAAGATCGCCGGCAGCACCTACCGCTCGACCGACCTGACCCACTGGCTGGCGCTCGACACGGCGGCGCTGGCCCTGGCCGACGCGGGCTTCCCCCGGGGCGAGGGACTGCCGGGGGAACGCACCGGCGTGGTGGTGGGCAACACCCTCACCGGTGAGTTCGCCCGGGCCAACCTGATGCGGCTGCGCTGGCCGTACGTACGCCGAACGGTCGCCGCCGCGCTCAAGGGGCAGGGGTGGGGTGACGACGCGCTGGCCGGGTTCCTCGACGACCTGGAGGTCACCTACAAGAGCCCGTTCCCCGTCCCCGACGAGGACACCCTCGCGGGCGGCCTGTCCAACACGATCGCCGGGCGGATCTGCAACCACTTCGACCTCAAGGGCGGCGGCTACACCGTGGACGGCGCCTGCTCCTCCTCGCTGCTCTCGGTGGTCACGGCCTGCGGGACGCTTCTCGACGGCGACGTCGACGTCGCGATCGCCGGCGGGGTCGACCTGTCCATCGACCCGTTCGAGATAGTGGGGTTCGCCAAGACCGGCGCCCTGGCCAGGAGCGAGATGCGGCTCTACGACCGCCGGTCCAACGGCTTCTGGCCGGGTGAGGGTTGCGGGATGGTCGTGCTGATGCGCGAGGACGACGCCGGGGAGGCCGGGCGCCGCGTCTACGCCACCATCGCCGGGTGGGGCGTCTCCTCCGACGGCAAGGGCGGCATCACCCGGCCCGAGGTCGCCGGATACCGGCTGGCGCTGCGGCGCGCCTACCGGCGGGCCGGGTTCGGCATCGACACCGTGGCCATGTTCGAGGGCCACGGCACCGGCACCGAGGTCGGCGACCGGACCGAGCTCACCGCGCTCACCCTGGCCAGGGCCGCGGCCGGTCCCGCGGGCTCCCGGGCCGCGATCAGCTCGATCAAGGGGCTGATCGGGCACACCAAGGCCGCCGCCGGGGTGGCCGGCCTGATCAAGGCCGCGATGGCGGTTCACCACCGGGTGCTGCCGCCGACCACCGGCTGCGTCGAGCCCCATCCCGTGCTGGAGGAGGAGACGGCGCGGCTGCGGGTGCTGCGCAGGGCGGAGCCGTGGCCGGTCGGCGCCCCGCTGCGCGCGGGCGTCACAGCCATGGGATTCGGCGGCATCAACACCCACGTGGTGCTGGAGAAGGACACCTCCGAGGCCTCCCGCCGGCGTGTCTCGCTCGACACCCGCACCAGGGCGCTGGTCTCCTCGGTCCAGGACGTGGAACTGCTGCTCCTCGACGGGGGGTCGCCACCGGAGCTGCGGGAGCGCCTGGTGCGGCTGCTCGACTTCGTGCCGGGCCTGTCCTACGCCCAGCTCGCGGACCTGGCCGCCGCGCTCCAGCGCGAGCTGACCGGCCGGCCCTACCGGGCGGCCGTCGTCGTCTCCTCACCCGAGGACGCCGAGCGGCGGCTGCGCCGTGTGCTGGAGGCCCTCGACACGGGGGAGATCCCGCTGTTCGCGGCGGACGGCCGCGGCTTCCTCGGCCAGGTGAGCGGGCCGGGCCGGATCGGCTACCTCTTTCCCGGCCAGGGGTCGGGGCGGGGCACCAGCGGCGGCGCGCTGCGCCGGCGCCTCGCCGAGGCGGAGGAGATCTACCTCAACGCGGCACTGCCCGCGGACGGCGACATGGTCGCGACCGCGGTCGCGCAGCCGCGCATCGTCACCGGCTCGATGGCCGGGCTGCGCGCCCTGGCCGTCCTCGGCCTTGAGGCGAGCGTCGCGGTCGGCCACAGCCTCGGCGAGATCTCGGCGCTGCGGTGGGCCGGCGCGATGGACGAGGAGGCCCTGCTCCGGGTGGCCGCCGTCCGGGGCCGGACCATGGCCGCCCGCAGCGCCTCCGGCACCATGGCGGGGATCGCCGCCTCCGCCGACCGGGTCACCGCCCTCATGGCCGGTCTGCCCGTCGTGATCGCCGGTTACAACGGGCCCGAGCAGACCGTCGTCGCCGGGCCGGACGACGCCGTGCGGGCCGTCGGCCGCAGAGCCGTGGCCGAGGGCGTGCAGTGGACTCCGCTACAGGTGTCGCACGCCTTCCACTCACCGCTGATGGCGGACGCCGCCGACGCCTTCGGCGAGCGGCTGGCCGACGAGGAGTTCGGCAGGGTCGGGCTCCGGGTCGTCTCCACGGTCACCGGGGAGGCGCTGCCCGCCGACACCGACATTCCGGCACTGCTGCGCCGGCAGATCACCGACCCCGTACTGTTCGGACAGGCGGTGGAGCTGGCTGCCAAGGACATCGACCTGTTCGTCGAGGTCGGCCCCGGACGGGTGCTCAGCGGGCTGGTCGGCGCGGTGACCGACGTGCCCTCGGTCGCGCTGGACACCGACGACGAGTCGCTGGCGGGGCTGCTGAGAGTGGTCGCGGCGGCCTACGTGGCCGGCGTCCCGGTCGCGCCCGAGGCGCTCTTCCACGGCCGGCTGACCCGGCCCCTGCGGATCGGCGCGGAGTTCGCCTTCTTCGAGAGCCCCTGCGAGCAGGTACCGCCGGCCCCGGTCCCGGTCGTGGTCGGAACCGTCACCGCGGTCGAGGCGCCGCCGCGGCGGAGCACCGGTGAGGCCGCCGTCGACCTGCTGCGCAGGCTGGCGGCCGAGCGCGCCGAGCTGCCGGTGGACATGGTGCGCGGTGACAGCCACCTCCTCGACGACCTGCACCTGAGCTCGATCACGGTGGGGCAGATCGTCAACCAGGCGGCCCGGGGCCTGGGCCTGTCGCCGGCCCAGGCCCCGACCAACTTCGCCACCGCGACCGTGCTCGAACTGGCCGAGGCGCTGGACACGCTGGCCGAGACCGACCGGGCCGCCGACGCCGGACCCGCCCCGACGGTGACCGGTGCCGCCGCGTGGGCCAGGCCCTTCGCACTCGACCTCGACGAGCTGCCGCCGCCGGTGGCGCGGGTACGGGAGGGGAACGGTCCCTGGCGGCTCCACGCGGCCGGCGACCACCCGTTCGCCGAACGGCTCCGCCGGGAGCTGGAGCGCGCGAACCTGGGCGGGGGAGTCCTGGTCTGCCTGCCCCCGGACTGCGCCGAACAGGACCTGGAGCAGGCGCTGCTGGGCGCGAAGGCCGCCGTCGCCGGTCCCGGCAGCCGGTTCGTCCTGGTCCAGCACGGCCGGGGCGCGGCGGGCCTGGCCAGGACGCTCTCGCTGGAGGCGCCCCACCTGCGCGTCACCGTCGTGCACACGCCGGTGACGCCCGAGGCGGCCGGCCGGGTGGTCACCGAGGTGGCGGCGACCACGCGTTACGCCGAGGCGCACTACGACGGCCACGGCGTACGGCGGGTGCCGACTCTGCGCGCGATGCCGGTACGGCCGGCCCGCACCCACCGGCCGCTGCACGACTCCGACGTGCTCCTGGTGACCGGTGGAGGCAAGGGCATCACCGCGGAGTGCGCGCTGGCGCTGGCGTCCGACAGCGGTGCCGCACTGATCGTCCTCGGCCGTTCCGACCCCGAGGGGGATCGGGAGCTCGCGGCCAACCTGCGGCGGATGGCGGACACCGGTGTGACCGTCGAATACGCCAGGGCCGACGTCACGGATCCCTGCCGGGTGCGTGAAGCGGTCGCCGCGGCCACCCGGAAGACCGGGCCGGTCACCGCGGTGCTGCACGGCGCCGGCCGTAACGAGCCGGGCGCGCTGGCCGGCCTCGACATGGCCGCCTTCCGCCGCACCCTCGCCCCCAAGGTCGACGGACTGCGGGCCGTGCTCGACGCGATCGACCCGGACGGGCTGCGGCTGCTCGTGACGTTCGGCAGCATCATCGGCCGGGCCGGGCTCCGCGGTGAGGCGCACTACGCCACCGCGAACGAGTGGCTGGCGAGCCTCACCCAGGAGGTGGCGGAACGGCACCCGCGCTGCCGCACCCTGTGCATGGAGTGGTCGGTCTGGTCCGGTGTCGGCATGGGCGAGCGGCTGGCGGTCGTCGAGACCCTGTCC
This sequence comes from Streptosporangium sp. NPDC006007, assembly GCF_040614315.1. Taxonomy (NCBI): domain Bacteria; kingdom Bacillati; phylum Actinomycetota; class Actinomycetes; order Streptosporangiales; family Streptosporangiaceae; genus Streptosporangium; species Streptosporangium sp. NPDC006007. Next base: position 68,254 of record NZ_JBEXUG010000026.1, read on the forward strand.
CGTGACGGCGTCGCCCCCATCACCCCCGACCAGGGGGTGCGGATCATGCGGCGGCTGGTCGCCGATCCCGACGCGCCGACCGTGGTGGTGATCAGCGGGCGCACCGAGGGCGTCGGCACCGTCCGCCGCGACCTGCCGGCGCTGCCGCTGCTGCGCTTCGTCGGCAGGCCGCTGATCCGCTACCACGGTGTCGAACTGGTCACCGAGGTGGAGCTGAACGCGGGCACCGACCTCTATCTCGCCGACCACCGCCTCGACGGCAACCTGCTCTTCCCCGCGGTGTTCGGCATGGAGGCGATGACCCAGGTCGCCGTCGCGGCCACCGGGTGGGCCGGGCCGCCGACGATCGAGGGGGCGGAGTTCCCGCGGCCCGTCGTGGTGCCGCCGGACGGCACCACGACGATCCGGATCGCGGCGACCGTCACCGACGACGACACCGTCGAGGTGGCCGTCCGCAGCGCGGAGACCGGCTTCGACGCCGACCACTTCCGGGCCACGCTCCGCTTCCCCGGCGCCGCGGCGCCCGGCGGGCCGCCGGACCGGGCCGGCGACGGCCTGCCGGTGGTGCCGCTGGACCCGGTGGCGGACCTGTACGGCGGCGTCCTCTTCCAGGGCGGCCGTTTCCAGCGGCTCCGCCGCTATCATCGGGCCGCCGCCCGGCACGTCGACGCGGACGTGGCGGCGTGGGAGGCGGCCGACTGGTTCTCCGGCTTCCTCCCCGGTGAGCTGCTGCTCGGCGACCCCGGCATGCGCGACGCGCTGATGCACGGCAACCAGGTGTGCGTGCCGGACGCCACGCTGCTGCCGGCCGGGATCGAGCGGGTGTACCCCGGCGGGGCCGCGCTGGCCGAGGCGGGCGAGCTGCGCTACTGCGCCACCGAACGGCGCCGCGACGGCGACACCTACGTCTACGACATCGCGGTGCGCACCGGCGCGGGCGAGGTCGTCGAGCGGTGGGAGGGGCTGCGCCTGCGGGCCGTGCGCAAGGGGGACGGGCGCGGGCCGTGGGTGGCTCCGCTGCTCGGGCCGTACCTGGAACGCGCGCTGGAGGACGTGCTCGGCACGCGGGTGGCGGTCGCCGTCGAGCCGCACGGCCCGGGGGAGCGCCGCGCCCGGACCGCCGTGGCCGCCGGGCGTGCCCTCGGTCACCCGGCCGAGATCCGCTACCGTCCGGACGGGCGGCCTGAGATCGACGGCGGTCAGGCGATCTCGGCGTCCCACGGGGCGGGGGTGACCCTCTGCGTCACGGCCGCCGGCACCGTGGGCTGCGACGTCGAGGCGGTGACCGAACGTCCGGCGCTGACCTGGGAGGGGCTGCTCGGCTCGCGCCTGCGGCTCGCCGAGCTGGTCGCCGTGGAACTCGGCGGAGGCCTGGACGCCGCGGCGACGCGGGTGTGGTCCGCCGTCGAGTGCCTGCGGAAGGCCGGTCTCCCCCCGGACGCCCCGCTCACCTGGACCCCGGCGGGGCAGGGCCCCTGGACGGTCTTCGCCTCCGGCGCGTCGCGGATCGCGACACTCCTCACGGCTCTGCGGGACGTCTCCGGCCCCGTCGTGTTCGCGGTCCTCACCGAGGGGCGGTCGTAGCCGCCATGGGCAACTACTTCGAGTATCTGCACACGGTCGGCTTCGAGGAGACCAACATCGTGGGCAACGTCTACTACGTCAACTACCTGCGCTGGCAGGGGCGTTGCCGGGAGATGTTCCTGAAACTCCGCGCGCCGGACGTGCTCGCCGAGCTCCAGGCCGACCTGAAACTCTTCACATTGAAGGTCGACTGCGAGTTCTTCTCCGAGATCACCGCCTTCGACGACCTCGCCATCAGGATGCGCCTGATCGACCTGGCCCAGACCCAGCTTGAGTTCGGCTTCGACTACGTCCGGCTCGACCTGGGCGAACGGGAGACGCTCATCGCCCGCGGCCGGCAGCGGGTGGCGTGCATGCGGGGTCCCAACAGCCGCACCGTCCCCGCCAGGGTCCCCGAGGCGCTGACCCGCGCCCTCGAACCCTACCTGTCCTAGGCGCGGGCCCGATGGAGAGAGCAGCATGAGCGTCAGTCCTGAGCCGTCCGGCGACGTGACGGACCCGAAGGTGATGCGACGCGCGTTCGGGAAGTTCGCCACCGGCGTCACCGTGGTGTCCGTCGGCGGCGGCACCCCGCACGCCATGACCGCGAACTCCTTCACCTCGGTCTCGCTCGACCCGCCGCTCGTGCTGGTCTGCGTCGGCCGCAGCGGGGTCATGCACGGCCGCCTCACCGCCGCCGGCTCCTTCGGGGTATCCGTGCTGGCCGCCCACCAGGAGTCCGTGGCACGGCGTTTCGCCAACCGCCGGCGGATCCTGGGCCCGTCCCAGTTCGACGCCGTCGACTGGCTGCCCGGCGACCTCACCGGCGCGCCGTTGCTCACCGGCACCCTCGCCAGGTTCGAGTGCGAGCTGTGGCGCACCCACGACGGCGGCGACCACACGATCTTCATCGGCAGGGTGCTCTCCCTGGAGCAGCAGGACGACCGGGAGGCCCTGCTGTTCTTCCACGGCAGTTTCCGCCGGATCATCCCCGACCGGAGTGAGGTGAGGGCCTGACCTGCCCCGCACACCGCCGGGTCGCCCCGGCGCCGCGCCTCCCCCGGGGCCTGAGCCCGGGGACTCCACGCTGGAGGTATTCGATGAGCCTGACCAGACGACGTGCCGGGGCCGTACCGGCGAGATCGTCTCCGCTCCCCGGCACCGGCCCGGTGCCGCCCGGGCCGCCGCGCAGGGCGGCGCTCGGCCTGTTCGTGAAGCTGACCCGCGACCGGCTCGCGCTGATGACGTCGGCCGCGGCGGAGTACGGCGACGCGGTCCGGATCTCCCTCGGGCCCAAGACGCTCTACTTCTTCAACCATCCCGACCACGCCAAGCACGTGCTGGCCGACAACAGCGCCAACTACCACAAGGGGATCGGCCTGGCCCAGGCCCGCCGAGCCCTCGGCGACGGGCTGCTGACCAGCGAGGGAGAGCTGTGGCGCGAGCAGCGCCGGATGATCCAGCCGGCGTTCCAGCATCGGAGGATCGCCCAGCAGGCGGGGGCCGTCGCCGAGGAGGCGGCCGGCCTGGTGGACCGGCTGCGGGCGCACCGGGACGGTCGGCCGGTAGACGTGCTCCAGGAGATGACCGGGCTCACCCTCGGCGTGCTCGGCCGTACCCTGCTCGACGCCGACCTCGGCGCCTTCGGCTCGGTGGCGCACTCGTTCGAGGCCGTGCAGGACCAGGCGATGTTCGAGATGGTGACGCTGGGCGCGGTGCCGATGTGGCTTCCCCTGCCCAAGCAGCTGCGTTTCCGCCGGGCCCGCAGGGAGCTGCAACGGGTCGTCGACCGGCTGGTGGCCCAGCGTACGGCGCGCCGGGGCGAGGAGGGCGACGACGTGCTCTCCCGTCTGATCGTCTCGACCCGGCGGGAGCGCGACGGCCGGGTCGGCCGGCAGCGGATGAGGGACGAGCTGATCACACTGCTCCTCGCCGGGCACGAGACGACGGCCAGCACGCTGGGCTGGACCTTCCACCTGGTCGACCGGCATCCGGAGGTCTGGGCGAGGTTGCACGGCGAGGCGGCCGAGGTGCTCGGCGACCGGCTGCCGGTCTATGAGGATCTGCGCCGGCTGAGGTACACGGCGATGGTGGTGGAGGAGGCCATGCGGCTCTACCCGCCCGTGTGGATCCTGACGCGCCAGGCCCAGGAGGACGACGAGGTCGGCGCCTATCACGTGCCGGCCGGCTCCGACGTGCTGATCTGCCCCTACACGCTGCACCGGCACCCGGGCCTGTGGGAGGACCCCGAGCGCTTCGACCCCGAGCGCTTCGATCCGGATCACGCCCCGGCCCGCCCCCGGTACGCCTACATCCCGTTCGGCGCGGGGCCCCGGTTCTGCGTCGGCAACAGTCTCGGCATGATGGAGGCCGTCTTCGTGGTCGCGATGATCGCGCGGGACCTCCGGCTGGTCGGGGTGCCCGGCCGGGAGGCTGTCGCCGAGCCCATGCTCTCCCTCCGGATGCGCGGCGGGCTGCCGATGACGGTGCACCCGGTGAGATGACGACGGCCGCAGGCTTCCTTGGCTGCGGCCGTGCTCCGACAGGTCACAGGGTCAGCTCGCGACCGAGTTGAGCGCCACCAGTCGTACGTCGAGCAGGGCGAGCAGAACGGGAGGGTCGAGGGTGTCTATCGGTCGTAGTTGAACATCAGCGGGTTTCACCACGATGTCATGCTTTATTGTGATCGGTCCGTAGCCGCCGACGTACACCGACTGGTCCCGGCCCAGGTTGCCGATGCTCTTCTCGTTGCCGGGGGCCACCGAGTGCGCCAGCAGATGCCAGGCGCCTTGGGGGACGTCGTCCAGCGCGTACGGTCCCGGACGGCGCAGCACGGCGCACCGCACCGGGGGGCCCTGCGGGATGCAGGTGGGGAACAGTCCGACGAAAATGAGGCCGCACTGCTCCGTCGACGGCGCACAGACCCTGCCCTGGACGGACGCCGGCCGTGTCTCCTTGCCACCGGGCCGGTCACCGGTGGAGATCAGCGGGGCGAAACCACCGTGCCGGCGGTATGTGGTGGGCGCGAGCCCCACGCAGCTTTTGAAACGGGAACTGAAGGTGCCGACGCTGGAGTAACCAACCTGGATGCTGATGTCCGCGACGCTCAATGAGGTCGAAAGCAGGAGCCGCTTGGCCTCCTGGAGCCGTAGCGCCGACAGGAACCGTCCGGGGGAGATACCGGTGACCTGCCGGAACACCCGGGAGAAATGAAACTTGCTGAACATGGCGGTGCGGGCCATGTCGTCGATGGTGAGCTCGTCGCCGAGGTGTTCGCGCATGGTCTCGATAACCCGCCTGACAGCTTTCTCAAGAGCCTCTTCCACTGCACCTCTCCATTTGTTGAAAATTCATCAACATGAACGACGTGAAAAATATTCATTGAATCGCCCTTTTGTCCCGGTGTGATTCTTTGCCGTGTGGATTTGCCGCCGCACGGGTTTTTTTATCCCTGTCGAGCGGCTAATGAAATGATCGGCAACAATATTTCTAAATCAACATCTGACAGCTGTCAACTGTGTCAGCAATGTGTGCTCCCTGTGTCTGAGCTGCTACTCTAGGTTGTGAGTGTCATTAATGGGGTATTAGTGCGCTGCTAAAAACGGTGCGGAAAGAGGGTTGACAGGACGGCAATTCAGAAGATGCGCAACCCGTGACCACACTCGGACGATGGAGCCGACCGGAACCGAATTTGATATGTGAGTTCATTTGCTCACAGTTGCTCACAGATCTCGCCGGGCGAGGGTCGTGCCGGCCCCGCCCGCCGCCGGATCCCGTCTGTGAAACGAGGGTTCGGCCGACGCGACGACTTCTCGGCGGCACAAGCCGTACTCCCTCGCCGACAGGAGGAAACGCCGGTGCAACCGGGTATCCCAGACGAAGAGCAGGCCAGGACGATGACGCTGGAGGCGTTCGCGGACACGATCGTCCCCGGTGAGAAGCGCTCACCGGACGACCAGGCGATCGCCGGCGCCGTGACGGGCGGTGGCGCGGTGGTGGCCGGCGCCGTCGAGCTGCTGGAGACGCCCGCGACCGGGCTGGCACCCGCGCTGGGCGACTTCGCCCGGCTGCTGAACGAGCACGCGCGGAGCTACGCCGCCCAGTGCGGGCTCGACCTCGGCACCACCCCGCCGCCGTTCGTCGCCCTGTCGTTCTCCCACCGCACCGCCCTGGTGGGGATACTCACCGCTCCCGGTCATCCGGAGCGGGAGCTCTGGGTCAGCGTCGCCCTGTTCAGCAACATGGCCTTCGACACCGCAGCCCACATGCACACCCTGGACGCCATCGCCGCCGGTCACCCCGGTCTGGCGGCGATGGGCTTCGCCAAGCCGGACGCCGACGGCCTGTGGCGCTTCCCCGACTACTCCTACGGGCGGAGGCTGGCCGGCCTCCATCCGGATACGACCTCGACGGGGAGCCCCGCGTGAGCGCCACGGAGACCACGGACGTCCTCGTGGTCGGCAGCGGTTTCGGCGGCGCGATCGCGGCCTACCACCTCGCGGCAGGCGGCGCCCGGGTCGTGGTGCTCGAACGCGGGCCGTGGTTGCAGGGGGAGGACTTCGACCACGACTTCAAGCTCGGGTCGTCCTACACGCGGATCTTCGACTTCGTGTTGGGCGACGGCATGAGCCTGCTCGGAGGCAACTGCGTCGGCGGCGGCAGCGTCGTGTACTTCGCCGCGATGCCCCGCGCGCCGCGGTTCGTCTTCGAGCGCCGGGGGAACATCGGCAGGCGGATGTGGCCCGCGGCCATCACCCGCGACATCCTGGACCCCTGGTACGACCGGGTGGCCGAGGCGCTCCCGGTGACCAGGCAGGGCTGGGACTCGGTCACCTACTCGGGCGGGCTGTTCGCGGCGGCGTGCGCGCACGCCGGGCGCACGGCCAACCCGGTGCCGGTGGCCATCGACGGCGACAAGTGCACGAACTGCAACTGGATGATGTCCGGCTGCCGGTTCGACGCCAAACGCTCCCTGCTCTTCAACTACCTGCCCGCGGCCGTCGCGCACGGGGCGCAGATCCGGCCGATGCACGAGGTGCAGCACCTGTCCCGCACCGGCGACGGCGGCTACCGGGTGCACTACGGCGTCGTCGACGACGAGGACTACCGGGTGCAGACCGGGAGCGGGACGATCGACGCCAAGATCGTTGTACTGGCGGCCGGCGCCGGAGCCACCCCGGTGATCCTTCAGCGCTCGGCGGCCGCCCTGGGCGCCATGCCGACCGCCGTGGGCAGATACTTCTCCGGCAACGGCGAACGGCTCAACACCGCGATCCTCAACGAGGACCGGGTCCGCGACCTGCTCGGGCTGACCCGTGGCGGGGGAGCGGCCTACGAGGCGTCCCAGATCGGCAAGGGGCCGTGCGTGGCGAGCTGGGACCGCCTGGACGGCTCGCTGCCCGAGTACTCCCGCTACTCGCTGGAGCAGCTCTACTTCCCGCCCGGTTTCGGCACCATCCTCGCGCAGGTGCCCGACGCGACCGGTCCCACCTGGTTCGGCGCGGAGAAGAAGGAGATCGTACGGCGCTGGCAGTCGTGGCTCACCATCTTCACCATGAGCGAGGACGACAACGAGGGGGTCTTCGGGCCACCCCCGCCCTCCGGCAACGCGGTACGCATCTCCCAGCAGATGCTCGGGCGCGGCCCGATCCGGTACCGGCCGACCGCGAACACGCTGCGCGGCTGGGCGCAGGCCGACGCCGACGTGCGGGACATCATGGAGCGCGACGGGCTGTCTCGGGTGATGCCGTGGACCAACGACGTGGTGGGCGCCTACACCGTGCACCCGCTGGCCTCCTGCCGCATCGGCGACGATCCGAGCACCTCGGCGCTTGACGACCGTCACGAGCTGCGCGGCCATCCGGGCATCTTCGTCACCGACGGCTCGGCCGTGCCGGGGGCGCTGACGGTCAACCCGGCGCTGACCATCGCCGCGCTGGCCGAACGCGCGATCCCGGCCATCGTGGGGGCCGCGCGGGAGCGGGGTGTGGAGGTCGTCTACGGGGCGCCGTCACCGGACGGCGCCACGAGCGGACGGCGCGGGGCTCTGCCGTTCGTGCCCGGTCTGGCGCGCAGGTAGCCGAGTGAGGGGGCACGCGATGGGCGGGACGCTTGTCCGGGCGGCGCTGCGGAGGTCACTCGGCCAGATCCGCCACGTCTCCCCGGTACGGCCGGACGCCGCGCGGGGACCGGTCGCCGAGGTCTACGCGCGGTGCGAGCGGGAGTTCGGCATGCTCGCGCCGCCCGTCGCCCTCCACTCGCCCGCACCGGCGCTCCTGGCGGCCTGCTGGATGATGCTGCGGGAGACGCTCCTGGCCGGCGGGGCGGCCGGCCGCCCCGCCAGGGAGGCGGTCGCGGCCGGGGTGTCGCTCGGCAACGCCTGCCCCTACTGCGCGGGGGTGCACGGTGCCACGCTGCGCGGCCTGATCGGGGGGAGGGAGGCCGCGGGGCGCCTCGCGCCGATCACCGCGTGGGCGCGGACGGGAGGGACGCGGGAGGAGGCCGCCGGGCGGGGGAGGCCGTTCCCGGCCGGGCGGACCGCGGAGTTCGTGGGCGTGGCGGTCACCTTTCACTATCTCAACCGCATGGTCAATGTGTTTCTGGACGACACCCCCCTTCCGCCGCGCGTGCCCGCCGCGGCACGTGGCGGCCTCATGCGGGCGCTCGGCTGGTTCATGCGGCCCGCGGCCCGCGAGGGCCGGGCGCCGGGCGCCTCGCTGGACCTGCTGCCCGCGGCACCGCTGCCCGCCGACCTGTCCTGGGCGGCCGGCGCGCCGGGCGTGGCCGGTGCCTTCGCCCGTACGGCACAGGCCGTCGAGGCGGCGGGCCGCCACTCGGTGCCCGAGGCCGTACGCGACCTTGTCGCGACCCGGCTGGCGGCCTGGGACGGCCGCCCCGCCGGTCTCGGCCGGGCATGGGCCGAGGACGCCGTGTCGGGCCTGCCCGCCGCCGACCGTCCGGCCGGGCGGCTGGCCCTGCTGACGGCCCTGACCTCGTACCAGGTCGGCCCGTCCGCGGTTCGGGCGTTCCGGGCCGCCGGCTCGGACGACGCGGCCCTGATCGAGCTCACCTCGTGGGCGGCCTTCGCCGCGGCCAGGCGGCTGGGCGGCCGGATGGCGGAGGGGCCGGTGGACACCCCGGCGTAGTGCGGGGGAAACGGCCATTCTTTCGCTACTCGTGAGAAATTCTCATGTCAATTTCCCGGTCCGGTTTCAGAGCCCGAACGCCCAGAGCCGAGGTGCCGCGCGACGGAGACGCCGAGAACGCGCGACGGTCCGGGCCGTTAACGCGGCCCGGACCGATGCGCCTGCCGCCGATATCCGGCGGGAGACGTGAGCGGGAGTGTTTCCGTGAATTTCGGTCCGCCCCTTAAGGGGCGGACGGGGCCGGCGGGCACGGGGGCGCCCCGCCGCGCGGGCGCGCTCCCGTCAGGCGGGCGCAGGCGCGCAGGTGCATCTCATGATCGCGCGCTCGGACGCGGTGGGGCGGCGGTGGAGGATCATCGCCACCACCATGGGCGCGAAGACGATCGCGTTGTAGAACAGGTGCAGTTCGACGCGGGGGACCAGGAGCTGGATGACGCTCGTCGGCACCGGCCTGCCCAGCAGGTGGTTGCCGGTGAGCGCCTGCAGGAGCAGCAGCAGGTGCTCCAGGTGATGCCAGACCTGGATGCCCAGCGCGATGTTCCACCAGGTACGGGCCCGGCCGGTGAAACCCTTCCTGAGCAGGATGAAACCGATGAGCATGATCAGTGCGTAGCCGTAGTGCATCCACTCGGACGTCACCAGCCACGGGAAGGGCAGGCCGAGCACGCCCCGGGCCTCGGGCACCGGCCAGCCCAGGGCGTATATCTGCACGGCCTGCACCACGTGCTCGGCCCAGTGGGCCAGCACGATCAGCAGGAAGATGTTCAGTCCGGTCCGGTGATGGGACCCGTTGACGGTCGCCATCCCGCCGGGAAAGCGACCCGCCGAAGCCGCCTCAGACACCATGCGGAAACCTCCGCTCTCGAATTGAGCCGCATCGCTGAATGTCCGTAATGGAGATTATTGTCACGCCGCCGCCAACCGTGGCAACCCGAATTCACCGTGCCCATCTTCCGGATTGCTGGATTGTCGGATTCGCCCCCCGATGGAGGGTAACTCCGGTCGGGTAAAAGCACAATTGGAGAAGACAGAGGGATCTCCGTTCGTGCACGCTTGGTGCGAAACGCCTAATGACTCCGCCCATGAGCGAGGTATTTCTGATGCCGGTGAGCGTGACAGGCGGTATCGGGTTCGTCGGTGCGCACTCGGCCGCGGCGTCCGTGCGGGCGGCCCACCGGGTCCGTCTGCTCGTGCGCGAGCCGTCCGGGGTGGGCCGGGCCCCGGCCCCGTCCGGCGTCGCCCCGAGACCCGTCGCCGAGACCCTGGGGGACACCGTGCGCCGGCTGTACGGGAACGGCCACCTGTCGGCCGGGCGGGCGGGCACGGCCGGCGCGGACCCCTCGCCGGTGACGGCGCGATGACCGGAGACGTCACCATGAGCGAGCTGATCGACCGGCGGCCCCCCGCGCCGGACACCGCCCCCCTGATCCCGGACCTCACGGACCCCGCGCCCGACGCCTCCGCCGGGCCGGTGACGGAGACCGGGCGGCACGCCGACGGCGACCCCTCCGATCCCACCGGCGGTTCCGGCGGTTCCGGCCATGTGAACAGATATCCTCCGCGGGACCCGCCGCCGGGGGCGGTGCGGACGATGGACCTCCTGCGGGAGCGGCACAGCGGTCTGCGCGGCCGGATCGCCGCCGGTTCCCGGGGCGCGGTGGACCGGCAGCGGGCGCTCGGCAAGCGCACGGCGCGGGAACGGCTGGACCTGCTGCTGGACGAGGGGTCGTTCACCGAGATCGACATGTACCGCCGCCACCAGGCCCACGGCCTCAAGGTCGGTGAGCACCGCCCGCACACCGACGGCGTGGTCGCCGGATCCGGCACCATCGACGGTCGCCGGGTGTTCGTCTACGCCCAGGACTTCACCGTCTTCGGCGGGTCGCTCGGCCAGGCGCACGCGTCGAAGATCCACAAGGTGATGGACCTGGCGATCGCCACCGGGGCTCCGCTCATCGGGCTCAACGACAGCGGAGGCGCCCGGATCCAGGAGGGGGTGATGGCCCTCGACGGATACGGCGGGATATTCCGCCGCAACGTCCAGGCCTCGGGGGTGATACCGCAGATCAGCGTGGTGCTCGGCCCCTGCGCCGGTGGGGCGGCCTACTCGCCGGCCCTGGCCGACTTCACCTTCATGGTCCGCGACACCGCGAAGATGTATCTGACCGGGCCGGACGTCGTCGAGGCGGTCAGCGGGCAGCGCGTCAGCCACGAGGACCTCGGCGGCGCCGAGGTTCACGGCAGGCTGTCCGGGGTGGCGACCTTCGTCCACGACGACGAGGAGAGCGCCCTTGAGGACGTGCGCCACCTCATCTCGCTGCTCCCCGGCAACAACCTGGATCCGCCGCCCAGGGCGCCGTCGTGCCAGGCGGCCATGGACCACCGGCCCCGGCTCGCCGAGATCGTGCCGGTCGAGCCGAACAAGCCCTACGACATGCGGTCGGTCGTCGCCGAACTGGTCGACGACGAGGAGTTCCTTGAGGTGCACGAGGGCTGGGCTCCCAACGTGATCTGCGTGCTGGCCCGCGTCGACGGCGAGGTGGTCGGCGTGGTCGGCAACCAGCCCATGGTGCTCGCCGGTGTGCTGGACGCCGTCGCGGCGCAGAAGGCGGCACGGTTCGTGCGGTTCTGCGATGCCTTCGGCATCCCGCTGGTGACGCTGGTCGACGTGCCGGGCTTTCTGCCCGGCACCGAGCAGGAGCACGCGGGCGTCATCCGGCACGGTGCCAAACTCCTGTACGCCTACTGCGAGGCGACCGTGCCCCGCATCCAGGTCATTCTGCGCAAGGCGTACGGCGGGGCGTACATCGTGATGGACTCCCGTTCCATCGGCAGTGACCTGTCGCTGGCGTGGCCGACGAACGAGATCGCGGTGATGGGCGCCGAGGGCGCGGTGAACGTCATCTTCCGCAAGGAGCTGGCCGCCGCCGCCGACCCCGAGGGGCTCAGGTCGGACCTGGTCGCCGAGTACGCCGAGCAGCTCATGCACCCGCACTACGCGGCGGAGCGGGGACTGGTCGACGACGTGATCGACCCGGCGCAGACGCGGTCCGCGATCGCGCGAGGGCTGGCCATGCTGCGGAACAAGCGCCAGACGCCGCCTCGGCGCAAGCACGGCAACATGCCGCTCTGATCGCCGGGCGGGGGAGCCTCGCCGGCCGCTCCCGGCTGGGCGGACACAGAGCCGGGCACGCCTGTGGGCCGCCGGGGCGGCGGCCGGCGTCACCCGTCCGCGGCCGGTTCCGTCCGCACGGCCTCGACCTCGTCGCGCATCCGGCCCCTGGAGGCCGCCACCGAACCGGCGGCGGCCTCCAGGGTGTCGCCGGAGCTGACCATCAGGCCGGCGAGCTGCGCCTCGAAGCACCGGTCGGCGTCGTAGGGGGCGATCAGGTATCCGCCCAGTTCGAGGGCGACCAGCCCGTGGATCGCGCTCCACATCAGGTGCGCGACAAGCTCGGCGTCGCCGGCCCGGAACCGGCCCGCCGCGAAGCACCGGGTCGCGCACTCCACGGCGTTGCCCAGGGTGTAGCGCCCGTGCTGGCGGTCCTCCTCGGTGAGGGAGAACCCGGCCAGTGAGGATCCGCCGAACATCACCGCGTACAGGTGCGGGTTGGCCAGCGCGTTGTACCGGTACGCCCTGCCGAGCAGGGCCATGTCGGCGACCGGGTCGCCGGTCCGGCGTACGCGGGTGAGGTGGTGATGCAGGCGGGCGAACCCCTCGCGCACCATCTCGCGCACCAGCCCGCTCATCCCGCCGAAGTGGGTGTAGACCGCCATCGTCGAGCTGTCCGCCTCGGTGGCGAGCCGCCGGGTGGAAAGGGCCTGGGGGCCCTCCTCGGCCAGCAGCCGGGCGGCGATGTCAACCAGCACCGGCCGGATCGTGGGGTCGGCCCGACGAGGACTCATCTTGACAGTATTACATAACAGCGATATGTTTTATCCACAACACTGTTATGGTATTTATCGGCCTCGCCCCGAGGAGGCGATCGGCATGGCCGCCCCAGCTCGCGCACCCGGTCCGGTAACGGCACTCGCCTCCCCGGCGATCCGCGACCCGGCGCAGGAGGAACGTCTGCCGATCGAGGGCGCGCTCCCCGCGGACCTGGACGGGTGCCTCCTCCAGACCTTCCCTCATCCGGCGGGAACGGGCCGGGCCGGTGGCGGGCTCGTCCTCTCGGGCATCAGGCTGGGCGCGGGCGCCGCCCGCAGGCACCGCGCCACGGCGGCGGCGCCAGGCGGCACCGCGCTCGGGCCGGTCCCGGCCCTGGCCCCCTCACTCCGGTTCCCCGACGGCGCCGCCCACGGTGCCGCCGACGCCGACGGCACGCCGGCTCCGCGCGCCCCCGGTCATCTCTCCGGCCATGTCACGCTGGCCCGCCCGATCCGCGACCCGGCGACCGGGCGGTGGCACACGGTCGCCGGCCATCCGGGTCTGGGACAGGCCGAGCACCTGGTCGCCTGCCCCGGAGGCACCGTGGTGCGGGCCCGGCCGTTCGCCCTTGGCGGCGCACCCCTCATGCACGCGGTCGCGCTCACCGAGCGGTACGTCGTCGTGTTCGACCTGCCCGTGGTCTACCACCACGCGGCGGCCCTGGTCGGCGCGCGTCTCCCCTACACCTGGCAGCCGGGCAGGCCCGCCCGCGTCGGTCTTCTCCCCCGGCACGGTACGGCGGAGCCGCGCTGGTTCCGGATCGGCCCCTGCCACATCTCCCGGGCGGTGAACGCCTACGACGAGGGCGACCGGGTCGTCCTGGACGCGGTGTGGCACCCGAGGGCCTTCGACACCGCCCCCACGCCCGCGCCGCCGCACCTGCGCCGCCTGACATTCGACCTGGCCGGCGGCGCCGTCCGCGAGCGACCGCTGAGCGCGGCCCACCAGACGGCACTGGTGGACGAGCGGGTCTGCGGTCGCAGGCACCGTCACGTGTTCGGCTCTCACGACCGGCCACGCGGGGCGGTCCTGCTCCGCCACGATCTCGTGGCGGGCCGTACCCACACCTACGAGCTCGGCGGTGGGCGGCGGGTCGACCCTCCCGTCTTCGTGCCGCGACCGGCCCGTGGTCCGCTCGGCGGACAGCGGGACGCCGAGGGCGACGGCTGGATCCTGGCCCTCGCGCACGACGACGCCCACCGGCGCGCCGAACTGCTGGTGTTCGACGCTCTCGACCTGGCCGCCGGGCCGTCCGCCACGGTCCGCCTCCCGGGCGGCTCCCCCGCGGCGCACCGTGCCACCTGGCTGCCCGCCGAAGAGGCCTCCTCGCCGGCCCGGCCGGGGCCGCCGCGCGCCGGGGCCTGAGCCGTCGCGTACCGGGCCGGTCCCGGCGCGGAGACGGTGCCGGGCCGGACGCCGTCCGGATGAGCCGGGCCCGAGACGATCTCAGTCGGACTCGTGATCGTCGTCGGGGCGGATCGTCGCGCTGGGCGTCCCGTACGGGCAGGTGACCTCCACCACGATCCGGTGGTCGTCGGACTCGAACTCGATCGAGGCGATGGGCGCGGGACCGCCTTCAACCTCGTCGACGCCGTACCCCTGGGCGGGACTCCACGAGAACAGGGAGGCCCGGCCCGCCTTGCAGGCGGCCATCAGGGAACCCTCGGGATAGGAGAAGCTCCTGACGGCCGCGCCCGGCGGGGGGGAGGGAGGCTGGGCGACGGGGCCGCCGCTCGCGCCGGCCAGCACGCGCTCGACCTCGCCCGACGTCATGACCCTGACCTCCTGGCCGGTGAGGTCGGCACCGATCAAGGACACCGCCCAGGTACCGGCGACCACGGTGAGGGCCGCCGCGGTGAGCCAGCTCCCCAGGCCGAGCAGTGCGCGTCGATTCATCACATGAACATCCAACTTCTAGAACCATCTATCTATAAAGTACATTTTTTTATGTTGTGCTGTTAATCAAGGCTTTCGGTGGAGGGGCTAGGGCACGGTGGCGCATCTTCTGCTCGTCGAGGACGACCCTCTGGTCCGGTCCGCGCTGATCCGCGCGCTGACCGAGCGCGGGCATGCCGTGACCTCCGCCTCCGCGGGCATGCAGGGACTCACCCGGGCGGTGGAGGACCGGCCCGACCTCGTCGTTCTCGATCTCGGCCTGCCCGACCTGGACGGCTGCGAGGTGCTGCGGATGCTGCGAGCCGTCAGCGCCGTTCCGGTCATCGTGGCGACCGCGCGTGACGATGAGCGCGAGATCGTCCGGGCGCTGGACGCCGGGGCCGACGACTACGTGGTCAAACCGTTCGGCGGTGCCCAGCTGGACGCCCGGATCAGGGCCGTGCTCCGCCGGGGCAGGGAGGCCGACAACGGCATGCCCCCCGTGACGGTCGGCGGCCTCCGTGTCGAACCGGCGGCACGCGAGGCGACCCTCGACGGGGTCCTCCTGGGTCTCACGCCCAAGGAGTTCGACCTGCTGCACTATCTCGCGGTCCGGTCCGGGCAGGTCGTCACCAGGCGGGAACTGCTCACCGAGGTCTGGCGAATGGCGTACGGCGGCGCGGACAAGACCGTCGACGTGCACCTGTCCTGGCTCCGCCGCAAGCTGGGGGAGAGCGCTCAGCGGCCTCGCTACCTGCAGACCGTCCACGGGGTCGGCGTCAAACTCGTCGATCCGGGACCGTGAGACGGACGGGGCGAATCGGATGAGGAGCACCGGATGAGGCGGCGGCTCGCCCTCCTGGCAATGGCGACCACCTCGCTGGTCCTCGTCGCGTTCCTGGTGCCGCTGGCCATGCTGGTGAGCACGGTCGCCGCCGAGCGGGCCACCTCCGGGGCCACCGCCGGAGCGCAGGCGCTGGTCCCCGTGGTCGCCCTCGGCGACCAAGCCACCCTCGACGCCACGGTACGGCAGGCCGGCGAGTCCACCGGGACGCCGATCACCGTCTTCCTGCCGGACGGCACACTTCTCGGCTCCCCCGCCCCACGCGGCCCCTCGGTGGAACTGGCCACACGTGGGCGCAGCATCACCGTGGAAACGCCGGGGGGCAGGGAGATCCTCGTGGCGGTCCAGCGCGGAACCGGTGGAACCGCGGTCATCCGTACGTTCGTCGGCACCGAAAGGCTCAGGCAGGGGGTCGGACGCGCCTGGCTCGTGCTCGGCCTGATCGGGCTGGCCCTGCTCGCCGTGAGCGTCATCGTCGCCGACAGGCTCGCCCGCTCCCTGATCCAGCCGGTCCGGCAGGTCGCCGGCGTCTCCCGCCGATTGGCGGACGGGGATCTGGACGCGCGCGTCGACCCGGCGGGCCCATCGGAGATCCGCGACGTCGGCACCGCCCTCAACCAGCTCGCCACGCGCATCCGCGAGCTGCTCGCCGGCGAACGCGAGGCCGTCGCCGACCTCTCCCACCAGCTCCGCACCCCGGTCACCGCGCTCCGGCTGGAGGTCGAGTCCCTGGGTGACAGGGACGAGGCCGGACGGGTGAGGGATGCCGTCGACACCGTCGAGCGCATGGTCACCCAGGTGATCAGGGAGGCTCGCCGGTTCGACCGGAAGGGGGTGGCGCGCTGCGACGCCGCCGAGGTGGTCGCCGAGCGGGTCACCTTCTGGTCGGCGCTGGCCGAGGACCAGGACCGGCCGGTACGGCGCGGGCTCACCCCCGGCCCGCTCCCCGTCAGGGTGAGCGCGCAGGACCTGGCGGCCTGTGTCGACCTGCTGCTGGAGAACGTCTTCGCCCACACTCCCGACGGCACGCCCTTCGCCGTGGAGCTGACACCGCGCCCCGGAGGCGGCGCCCGCCTGGTGATCGCCGACGAGGGGCCCGGGTTCGCGCATCCGGCCCCGGTCGCCAGGGGGACGAGTGGCGGGTCGTCCACCGGGCTCGGCCTGGACATCGCCCGCCGTACCGCCGAGGGCTCCGGGGGCGGGCTGAGGGCCGGCGGATCGCCGTCCGGAGGGGCCGAAATCACCCTGGAATTCGGCCCGCCGCTGCCTTAACCGTTTATTAGGAAAGTCGCATCATTTTGCTATTGCCCGGCACGGCATTCTCAAGGGGACACCGTAAAAATCCCCGGATAACGCCGGAAGCCACAAGGGAGAATCCAGATGCGCAAGCCCCTGATCACTTTCGCGGGACTCGCGGTCGCCGTGCTCGCCGTGAGCGGCGGCGTCGCCTTCGCCGCCCAGGACGAAAACGAGCCCCGCCCGGCCGGCACGATCTTCGTCGCCCCGCCCCTCTTCGAGACCAAGGCGAGCAGCAGCGCCATTCAGGACGACCCCGGCGGGCGGACCGGGAGCCCGGACGGCAAGGCGGGGAACACCGGCGACGACAAGTGCGAGTGGGACGACGACGCCGACGACCGGTGGGACGACGCCGACGACCGGGCCGAGGACAGGCGGGAGCGGGCCGAGGACAAGGCCGAGGACAAGCGGGAGCAGGCCGAGGACCGGGCCGAGGACCGGTGGGACGACGCCGACGAGCGGTGGGACGACGCCGACGACCGGGCCGAGGACGAGAGGGAGCGGGCCGAGGACCGGGCCGAGGACAAGCGGGAGCGGGCCGAGGACAAGGCCGAGGACAAGCGGGAGGCCAGGGACGGGTGCGAGTGAGACGAGCGGTCCAAGGGACAGGATGGCAAGGGCGAGCAGGACGGTAAGAGCGGCCGGGCCCCTGAGGGGGGCCGGGACGGGCAGAGCCGTCAGGGCGACGGTGACAACGACTGACCAGCCGGACTGTGCCGTACGGTTCCGTTCCCCGGCGCCTTAGGGCGGGGGCGGAGCCGTACCCGGCACCCCGGACGCCGCGCCCGGGAGTGCGGGTGAGCGCCTCCCGGTCAGGACCGGCGGATCCCGTTGAGGGCACCGTGGCCGGTCAGCCGATGGAGCGGATCCCACCGGGCGGCGCTCACCTCCGTCATCACTGTCAGCCGACGCCCAGGGCCGCCCGTTCCCTGAGCGGCTCCCACCAGGAGCGATTCTCCCTGTACCAGGCGACGGTCTCGGCCAGGCCGGTCGCGAAATCCTTGCCGGGAAGATAACCGAGCTCCGTGCAGATCTTGGTGCAGTCGACCGAGTAGCGGCGGTCATGGCCCTTGCGGTCCTCGACGAAGTCGACCATGTCCCAGTCCGCGCCGCAGGCGGTCAGCAGCAGGGCGGTCAGCTCCTTGTTGCTCAGCTCGGTACCGCCCCCGATGTTGTAGACCTCGCCGGGACGGCCCGCCGTACGCACCAGCTCGATACCCCGCACGTGGTCGTCGATGTGCAGCCAGTCGCGGACGTTGAGCCCGTCGCCGTAGAGCGGGACCTTCTTCCCGTCGAGCAGGTTGGTGATGAACAGCGGGATGACCTTCTCGGGGAAGTGGTGGTGCCCGTAGTTGTTGGAGCAGCGGGTCACCCGCACGTCCAGGCCGTGGGTGCGGTGGTAGGCGAGCGCGAGCAGGTCGCCGGCGGCCTTCGACGCCGCGTAGGGGGAGTTGGGCCGCAGCGGGTCGGTCTCCGGCCACGAGCCGACCGCGATGGAGCCGTACACCTCGTCGGTCGAGACGTGCACGAACGACTTCAGCCCGCTGCGGACCGCCGCGTCCAGCAGAGTCTGGGTGCCGGTCACGTTGGTCCTGACGAATTCGGCGGCGTTCTCGATGGACCGGTCGACGTGCGACTCGGCGGCGAAGTGAACCACCTCGTCGTGCTCGGCGACGAGTTCGGCGACCAGGGCGGTGTCACAGATGTCGCCCTGGACGAAGGTGAAGTGGCCTCGGGCCGAGTCGAGGTTGGCGAGGTTGCCGGCGTAGGTGAGTTTGTCGAGGACCGTGATGGCCGGGCCGCCCCGGTGCGCCAGGGTCCGGACGTAGTGGGAGCCGATGAATCCGGCCCCGCCGGTGACAAGTATCTTCATTTCGCGATCTTCGCCTTTCTGGGACGGCTGCCGCTCAAACAGTCGGAGCCGCCGGGTGACGGATTCACCCGGCGGCTCCCCACGGGGCCAGGATTTCACGGGATTTCCCCGAGAGGGCGCGGGACGGCCGGAAGACCTCCCGAACTCCGGCGCTCCGGAGCCTCTTCCGCCGCCCCCTCAGCCGTCGGAGAGCCGTTGGGAGACCAGGTCCCGCACCGCGGCGGCGTGCGCGGTGAGGAAGAAATGACCACCGGGGAAAACCCGCAGCTCAAAGGGGGCGGTCGTGTGCTCGCCCCAGGCGTTCACCTCCTCGACGGTCGCCACCGTGTCGTTGTCGCCGGCCAGGGCGAGGATCGGGCAGTTCAGCCTGGGGCCCGGGCGGTACCGGTAGGTCTCGGCGGCCCGGTAGTCGCTGCGCAGCGCGGGCATGATCATGCGGACGATCTCCTCGTTCTCCAGAACCTGCCCGTCCGTGCCGTGCAACCTCTTGACCTGGGCCAGCAGGTCGCGATCGTTGCCCAGATGCACACGCTCGTTCCGGTGCCGGGAGGGCGCGCGACGGCCGGAGGCGAAGAGGGCCACCGGCACGGTCCCGTCGCGTTCCAGCCGCCTGGCGACCTCGAAGGCGAGGGTCGCGCCCAGGCTGTGGCCGAACAGCGCGATCGGCAGGTTCGTCCACGGCTCCAACTCGACGGCGATCCGGTCCGCCAGCTCGTCGACGTCGCCGATGAGTCTCTCGTGCCACCTGTCCTGGCGCCCTGGATACTGGATTCCCGCCACGTCCACCGTCGGGGGCATGGTCCTGAAGAGCGGGGAGTAGAAACTCGCCGATCCGCCGGCGTGCGGAAAACAGATCAGCCGGGTTCGAGCCCCGTCACCCGGATTAAACCTCCTGATCCACATACCGACATTTCTCTTCAGTATTGTCATGACCATATTCCCTTTCCGATGGTCGTCCACAGTTGAAAATGCCAGTTGCGGGCGCCGGGATCAAGCCCCCGCCTCCCCGCTGGGCACGCATGCGGGGGCGTCGTGGCGCCTGACCTACGACGATGACGCACAGGCGGAAAACGAAGGCTAGTCGGGGACGCTCGGCAGGTCGGAGATGCTGTCCAGCCAGGCCCGGTGCAGGCCGGCGAAGCGGCCCGCTCCCGCGATGAGCCTCTCGGGTGGGCCGTCCTCCACGATTCCGCCGCCGTCCATCACGAGCACCCGGCCGGCGATCTCGACGGTTGACAGCCGGTGCGCGATGATCACAGCGGTCCGGTCCGCCAGGATCGTGCGCATGGCCTGCTGTACCAGCCGCTCACCGGGGACGTCCAGGCTGGAGGTCGCCTCGTCGAGGATCAGCACCGCGGGGTCGGCGAGGAAGGCCCGCGCGAACGCCACGAGCTGCCGCTGCCCGGCCGACAGCCGGCCGCCGTGCTTGCCGACCGGGGTGTCGTATCCCTGGGGGAGCGCCGAGATGAAGTCGTGGGCGCCGATGGAGCGGGCGGCCTCGACGACCTCGGCCAAGGTCGAGGCCGGCCGGCCGAACCTGATGTTGTCGGCGACCGAGCCGGTGAACAGGAAGTTCTCCTGCGTCACCAGGACCACCGCGGCGCGTAGCGACTCCTCGTCCAGCTCGCGCAGGTCGACCCCGTCCAGCAGCACCCGCCCGGCCACCGGGTCGTAGAACCTGGCGATCAGTTTGGCCATCGTGGTCTTCCCCGCTCCGGTGGTGCCGACCACCGCCACGCTCTGCCCCGCGGGGATCGTCAGGTCCAGCCGGGACAGGACGGGGGTGCCGTCCAGGTAGGAGAATCTCACCGCCTCGAACCGCAGGTGCCCGCGCGGCCGTTCCAGCGGTACGGGGACGCGCGGCTCGGCCACGGCCGGCCTCTCCTCCAGTACGCCGGAGAGCTTCTCCAGCGCCGCCCCCGCGGACTGGAAGGTGTTGTAGAACTGGCTGATCTCCTGCATCGGCTCGTAGAACTGGCGAAGGTAGAGCAGGAAGGCGGCGAGCACGCCGACGGTGACGTCGCCTCCGACGGCCAGCCATCCGCCGTAGAGCAGGACGGCGGCGATCGTGACGTTCCCGATCAGCTTGACACCCGGCATGAAGATCGCGATCAGGTGCATGCTCCGTACGTTGGCGTCCCGGTAGTCGGCGTTGAGCCGGGAGAAGATCTCCTGGTTGCGCGGCTCCCTGCGGAACGCCTGAACCGCCCGGATACCGGTCATCGACTCGACGAAGTGGACGATCACCAGCGCCACGGTCTCCCGGGTCCTGCGGTAGGCGATGCTTGACCGCCGCCGGAACCAGCCGGTGAACAGCAGCAGGATCGGCAGCGGCAGCAGGGCGACCAGGCCCAGCTTGACGTCCAGGACGAGCAGCAGGACGGCGGTGCCGGTCAGTGTCAGCACGGCCGTGACGAGGCCGTCGAACCCCGACTGCAGCATCTCGGAGATGGCCTCGATGTCGGAGGTGAGCCGGGAGACGACCCGGCCCGAGGTGTAGCCGTCGTGGAAGGAGAGCGAGAGCCGCTGGAAGTGGCCGAAGACCCGGCGCCGCAGCTCAAGCAGCACGTCCTGGCCGATGCGGCCGGCCATTGTGAGGAACACCCGCCGGGTCCCCGCCTGGATCGCCGCCGCCGCCAGGATCGCCACGACCACCGTGACCAGGATGGCCGGCCCCCGGCCCGAGCTCATCGGCGGGATACCGGAGTCGATGCCCACTTTGATCAGGAAGGGGATGGCGAGCGAGGCCGCGTTGCTGATCACTATGACCGCGACGAGCAGGGCGATCTCCCGCCGGTACGGTCGCAGCAGCTCGATGAGCAGGCGCCGGGAGCGGGTGCGGAGCAGGAACGACACCCGCTCCGGCAACTCGTCCCGCTCCTCGGTGGCGACGCCGCGCCAGTTCCGTCCGTCGTCACCGCTCATCGTGGCGCCTCCTGGTCGTCCATGCCCGCCGAGAGCAGCGCGCGGTACTCCGGCACGTTCGCCAGCAGTTCGTGGTGGCGCCCGACCCGGGCGATCGTGCCGTCCATCAGCAGGGCCACCCGGTCGGCGAGCAGCACGGTGGAGGCCCGGTGGGCGACCACGATCCCGGTGGCGTCCCGCAGCACGAGGCGCAGCGCCTCCTCCACCAGGGCCTCGGTCTCGACGTCCAGGGCCGAGAGGGTGTCGTCGAGGACGAGGACCTTCGGCCGGCTGAGGACCGCTCGGGCCAGGGCGAGGCGCTGGCGCTGGCCGCCCGACAGGGACATGCCCTGCTCTCCGATCCTGGTCTCCAGTCCCCAGGGCAGCTCGTGGACGAACCCCGCCTGGGCGATCTCCAGCGCCTCCTCCATCTCCTCCTCGGTGGCGTCGCGCCGTCCGAGCGTGAGGTTCTCCCGGACGCTCATGGAGAACAGGGTCGGCTCCTCGAAGGCGGTGGCCACCACCGAGCGGAGCGCGGGCAACGACAGGTCCCGTACGTCCTGGCCGTCGATGGTGATCCGGCCCGTGCTCACCTCGTGGAGCCGGGGGACGAGAGCGGTCAGGGTGGTCTTGCCGGAGCCCGTCGCGCCGACGATCGCGACCGTCTCGCCCGGCCGTACCTCCAGCCAGATGTCGCGGAGCACCGGCTCGGCCGCGCCGGGGAAGCGGAACCCCACGCCTTCGAAGCGGAGGTGCCCGCGTGGCCGCTCGATCACGTCCACGCCCCCGATGATCTCCGGTTCGGTGTCGAGCACCTCCATCACGCGGTCGGCCGCGGTCATCGCCTCCTGGCCCATCACCAGGATGAAACCGAGTGCCGAGACCGGCCACACCAGCTGCAGCATCAGGGTGGTGAAGGCCACCAGCGTGCCCAGCGTCACCCATCCCGAGCCGGCCGCGAGCGCGCCGAGCAGCAGCACCACGGCGAGGGTGACGTTGGGGATCACCTCAAGGAAGGTGAAGAACCGGGCCGACAGCCGCACCTTCTCCATCGAGGTCCGGTGGACCTTCCCCGCCCCCTCGGCGAAGAGGGCGGAGACGTGCCCGCCCCGGCCGAACGCCTTGATCGTGCGGATGCCGGCCGCGGACTCCTCGATCAGGGTGGCGAGGTCGCCCTGCTGGTCCTGTACCTGGCGGGAGACGTCGATGTAGCCCCGCTCGAAACGGAGCGTGGTGAGGACGACGGGCAGCGCCGAGGCGGCGACCAGCAGGCCGAGCGGCCAGTACATGTGCAGCAGCAGCCCGGTCACCGTCACGATCTGGACGCTGATCAGGACGAGGAAGAGCAGGCCGAAGCCGAGGAACCGCCGGATCGTGGACAGGTCGGTCGTCGCGCGGGACAGCAGCTGGCCGGACTGCCAGGCGTCGTGGAAGCTCATCGGCAGTCGCTGGAGGTGCCGGTAGAGGTCGTCGCGGATCCTGGTCTCCAGGCCCAGGACGGCGGCGGCCAGCAGCCATCGGCGCAGAAGCACGAACAGCGCCTCGATCACGCCCAGAGCCAGGGCGAGCAGCGCGAGGGGGAGCAGGGCGCCGGTGTCGCCGCGGGCGACGGGGCCGTCGATGATCTCTCTGCCGATCAGCGGGATGACGATGCCGATCCCGACTCCGGCGAGGGACGGCAACCAGATGAGGGACATGCGGGTGGTGTAGGGGCGCAGGTAGGATCTCATTCTCCACAGGGAGTTCGTCCTGGCGCGGCGGGCGTTCGGGGGCCGATGAGTACCGGGTTCTCGCGCTGGGGCGGCGGTATCGGGGGGCATCAGCAGGCAGCACGCTCCTTATATTTTTCAGTTGATACAGACACCGGTCGGGGTAAGGACCCGTTAAGGGTAAATCCCCCGTCAACTGAATTTCCGGCTCGCGGGCCCCGTGGTTGACGCCCTGCCGGGCCGGTGACGTCCGCCCGGCGCGGGACGACCATCAGAGTTTCCCTGGCATCCGATGCCCCGGCAACTGTCCCGGAAGTGGGTGTCCGCCGGCACTGCGGTCACGTGCCCGGATACCCCGGCGGCTGTCGCCGGGGATCGGGTGTGTCGGAGAACCGTGTATGGATCGCGTCAATAATCGTTTTGGCAGCGTATGGAACCCGTCAAGGCGCACAAAAGCCCCCAAACCTCGCGATTTCCTT
Source organism: Streptosporangium sp. NPDC006007 (assembly GCF_040614315.1). NCBI lineage: Bacteria > Bacillati > Actinomycetota > Actinomycetes > Streptosporangiales > Streptosporangiaceae > Streptosporangium > Streptosporangium sp. NPDC006007. Next base: position 91,873 of record NZ_JBEXUG010000026.1, read on the forward strand.
GCATAGAGGGCACCGCCCGGTGGCTGGAAACGCGCGGATTCAGACGCACAGGTCCAGTTGAGGAGCGGAGATGAGGAACGGCGTCCCCAACGCTCCCGGCCACGGTCTTCACCGTTACGGTCGGCTCAACCCGGCCCTCGGCCGGGAGTGAGTGAGCGGAGCCCGGGAAACCGGACGGGAGTGTGAGCGGCGATGAGCAGGACGCGCGGGCAGTTGCGCATCTATCTGGGTGCGGCGCCTGGTGTCGGTAAGACGTACGCGATGTTGAGTGAGGGGCGTCGGCGGTTGGGGCGTGGGACGGATGTGGTGGTGGGT